>JAGLID010000156.1 GCA_023143145.1 Minisyncoccota bacterium
TAAACCATTGGCAATTCAATCAAGAGTATTGAGTGTAAAGAGTGATTTTGATACTGCAAATATTGCTTCTTTAACAGAATTTCCTGGTATGTCTGTAGATATTTTCAAGTCACTTGTTGAAAATAATAATATCAAAGCTTTTGTTTTAAGGGCATTTGGAGCAGGGGATGCAAGTGCTCATTTGTTTTCAGGTTTTGAATATCTGAAAGAAAAACAAATTCCGATAGTTGTTACAAGTCAGGCGCCAAGTGGTGTTGCAAGTTTTCAAGTAAATGAAACGGGTAAGCATCTAAAAGATAATGATTTAGCAATTCCAGCTTATGAAATGAGTATGGAGTCGATGACAACGAAGCTTGGATGGCTACTTGCTCAAAAAACAAGTTATGAACAAATCAAAACCAAAATGCTAGAAGATTTGCATGGAGAAATTAATATTGAAAACGAACTAATATAGAAGCTTGATAACATAATTTGTATGATAGAAATTGTTGAATTCACATATATTAAAGCACTAATCAATTTCGTATATATATGCTATTGACGAAAAGGAAAAAATAGGTTATTGTAGCTTATATTGAGTTTATTAAATGTTTTTCGATATTTAATAAACAGTAGGTGATAAGCACCTGAGTAAGGTGTTTTTTATTATCAACTTTATAATATATAATTTAAATTAATAAAAATAATCATGGAAATAAGAAATATTGCAATTATTGCGCATGTTGATCATGGCAAGACTACCATCACTGACGCGCTCATGAGACAGACTGGAATGGTCACTGATGAATCTGCGAGTATGGATAGTAATGTACTGGAACAAGAAAGAGGTATTACAATTTATTCAAAGAATACTTCAATTTTTTATAAAGATACAAAAATTAACATCGTGGATACCCCTGGACATGCTGATTTTGGCAGTGAAGTTGAACGAGTTCTCAGGTCAATTGACAGTGTTCTTTTGGTTGTTGATGCACAGGAAGGTCCTATGCCTCAGACAAAATTTGTTTTGAAAAAATCTTTGGAATTGGGAATCAAGCCAATCGTTGTTTTAAATAAAATTGATAAGCCAGCAGCAAATGTTGAATTTGCTCATGATCAAGTTTTGGAACTTTTTATGGATCTTGGTGCTAATGAAGAACAACTTAATTTCAAGGTTGTTTACGCTATTGGACGACAGGGAATTGCCAAAAGAGAAATGAAGGATGATTTAAAAGACCTTAATCCTCTTTTGGATGTAATTTTAGAAAGTGTTAAGCCGGCAGCATCTGAAGTTTCTTTACCTCTTCGAATGCAGGCTTTTAATCTCGGATATGATGATTTTCTTGGCAGACTTGCAGTGGCTAGAATTTATGAAGGAATTGTTCGTTCGGGCGAGAAAATATTTGTTAAAAAACCGGATGGAGAGACGAGAACTGCAACAATTACAAAAATCAGTACTTTTCATGGAGTTGAAAAAAAGGAAGTGAAAGAGGCTATTGCTGGAGATATCGTAATGATTTCTGGTATTGCTGATATTTATATTGGAGAGACAATTTGTGCCAATGCTGATCAAGAATCGTTAGTGGCAATTACGGTTGACGAGCCAACTATTTCTATGGATTTTTTTGTTAACAATTCACCATTTGCAGGAAGAGAAGGCAAATATGTAACCATTAGACAAATTCGAGATAGGTTGGAAAGAGAATTGGAAATTAATGTGGGATTGAAAGTTGATTTTTCATCCAACGATAGTTTTCAGGTTTTTGGTAGAGGAGAAATGCATTTGGCAATTCTTTTGGAAAATATGCGTCGCGAAGGTTATGAACTTCAAGTTTCTCAGCCCCAAGTTATTATTAAGGAAGAGGATGGAGTTAAGATGGAACCTTTTGAAGAAGTTACAATTGATGTGCCCGATGAATTTTCAGGAACTGTAATTGAAAAACTTTCAAAAAGAAAAGCAAATATGCTGAATATGAGTTCGGAAAATAATCATTCGAGAATTATTTTTGAAATTCCAACTCGGGGAATTCTTGGTTATAAAAATGATTTTGTGATTGATACTAAAGGTGAAGGAATCTTGTGCACTCGTGTAATTGGATTTCGACCACATGTTGGAAAAATCGAAAAAAGAAAAGTTGGTTCAATGATTTCGATGATGACTGGAAAAACTCTTGCCTTTTCTCTTTATGGATTACAAGATCGTGGATCATTATATATTGGCCCGACAATTGAAGTCTATGAAGGAATGGTTATTGGAAATACAGCGAAGGGAACTGATTTGGCAGTAAATCCAATTAAAGGAAAACATCTGACAAACATGAGATCTTCAGGAGCAGACGAAGCATTAAGACTTGTCCCTCCTCTTGAAATAAGCTTGGAAAGGGGAATGGAAATTATGGCAGAAGATGAATATTTGGAAATTACACCCTTGAACATTAGGTTGCGAAAACAGTATCTGACTAATAATGAAAGAGTGAGATTTAAAAGGAAATAAGTTATAGGGATATAAAAGCAACTTCTTGATATAGGGGTTGTTTTTATTTTAGTTGGAAATATTTTGAGTGTTATTATTCTTCTCGTTGCCTGTTATGGGATAAAAGCTCTAGGATTGGATAAAGTAAAAAATAGACAGGTTGTTACTGAGAATAATAGTTATTTTGTTATTTCATGAACCTCTTGTCAAAAAAATATTTTTGTTATAGAATTATTACAATAGATTACAAAAACATTTTTCACATTATAAAAACAGTTTGTTTTCTTATTTTTTTGGTTTAAAATATTAAATTATATAAAATGATTACAGTTGAAAATTTAACGAAAAAATATGGCGACTTTGTTGCTTTGGATAATATTTCTTTTCAGCTAGAAGAAAAAGAAATAGTTGGGATTCTTGGTCCGAATGGGGCAGGGAAAACAACTTTACTTCGAATTCTGGTTGCTTTTCTTGAGCTTGATTCAGGAGAGGTGACAATTGATGGTCTTGATATAAAAGATCCTCTTATGCAGCAAAAAATCAAAAGCAAAATTGGATATTTACCAGAGCATGCTCCTTTATATGACGATATGACTGTTTTAGAATATCTTCAGTTTGTGGGAAAAATGCAAGGAATTAATACGGAACTTGATGAGAAAGTTTTTGCAGTGATTGCAAAATGTGGTTTGAAGGAAAAAAAGAATGCAGAAATTTCAACTCTTTCGAAAGGATATCGTCAAAGAGTGGGAATTGCACAGGCTTTGATTCATGATCCGAAAATTGTGATTTTGGATGAACCAACAACGGGTCTTGACCCGAAGCAAAGAATTGAAATCCGGGATTTAATCAA
>JAGLID010000157.1 GCA_023143145.1 Minisyncoccota bacterium
GAAAGTAGAGTAAATAACTCTACTTCTTTTTTTATTTTTATAATTACAGACTGTTAAATCTTTTAATATGCTCTTTTTGTTTAGTGGTAACTTTGAAAAAAATCAACATAATTTTGAGATTTCATTTACGACTTCTTCCAAATGATTTTGAACAAAAGAAGCTGGATACCTTCTGATATTCCATTTGTCTAATCGCAAATGTGTATCACGCAGACTATCAGCGTCCTTTTTGTTGCTATGCGCTTTATCGCCATCTATTTCAATATCGAATTTTTTATTGTTTTGAAATAATGCAAAGTCCAATCTATAATTTATCTTATTTTGAACAATTACATTATATTGTGGTATCACTGTGATATTTCGCTTCCGAAGTTCATTAAATAATATATTTTCTACCCCAGAATCAAAAACAATTTCAGATTCATCTTTGATTTGTTTGCAATAATCAGCCAATGATTTTAGAAATCCTTTTTCATTTTCACATTTTTCAAAATCTCCAACTATAATTAGAGAACTTTTAGCTCGGGTTACAGACACATTTAAAAGCTGTTTAGTGGTGTTAATCCAGTTCAAAGTTCGCTGTTTTACTCCTTCTGAAATAGCAGATGAAAATATAATAATATCTTTTTCATCTCCTTGGAACTTATGAGCTGTACCCACAGTAATGTCCCAATTTTCAAGGTCCGGCTCTTTCCTGATTTCATTAGATATTATTTCCATTTGTGGTTTAAAAAATGTAACAACACCAATTGATATTTTCCTGTCACTATTGCAGATTTTTTTCAAGATTTTTATGATTTCTCTTACTTCTTCTAGATTGTAGCAACTACTTTTTCCATATTGCGTTTTTCCTTTGATGTCTATCCATGAAATTCCTTGTGGTATCACATCTTTATCGGAAAAAAGTGCAGAATCGTCAGTCAAAATTTGAAGCTTTCCACCGTAGAAATGTTTATTTGAATATGTGATTATATCTTTATGACATCTATAATGCTCATTCAGGAATGTTTCAGATTCATTGTTAGTCTTTATTGTCCGTTCACAAAGGTCGTATATAGAATTTTTACAATATGAAAAGTCAACATAATATTCAGAAATATTATTATCACTTGCTATTTTTTTTTCAGATAATTCATTTAAAGTAGCAATATGCTTGAGTTGTTTTGGGTCACCTATAATTATAATGTTTTTTGCCCTAAATAATAATGGAATTGCTGATGGAATATCACATTGGGACGCTTCATCAATTACAAGTAAATCAAATATATTATCGCTAAATGGAACGCTATTTTTAGCGGATAAATTAGTTACTATCCATGTGGGTAGAAATTTCGTTGTTTGTTTGAAGGATTTAATTTGTTCTGATTTTTGAGCCTCATAAATATCTCGGGGAAGAAATCCCTCCAATTTTTCAGTAGTATCAAAATATCGACTAATATCATTTTTATTATTGGGTTGGATTGTTAATATTTTACTAAGCCAATTGCTCTTTAAGATGTCTCTTGATATTGGAACTTTATCGTCTTCCAGTTTCTTAATTTGTTTCAGATATACAAGTA
>JAGLID010000158.1 GCA_023143145.1 Minisyncoccota bacterium
GTTTAACTGTTGTTGCTTGACCCGAGCGAAAGCGGGAGCCTGCAAGACGTGGCAAGAAAATCTTTAATTTTTGAAGAGTTTTAATTTTTATTTTCAGGTTGGGAGAGGAGTGGGACAACCAAGGTATTAGAGGGATAAGCCCGCTTTTTGTTTCTTTTTTCTGCTCGAAGAGTACCCCCCTTCCTTGGGACAAAAATTAAATTCCTATTAGTTTCTCCGTTAGGACTAAAATTTAGTGCAACGTTCCGAAGGAAAATTTTAGAGTTATAGTGAACTCGTAACTGCAAAGGTTGATTTAAATTGTCGCCGATTAATATAATTATTGTCCATTGAAACCCCAAAGAAGAGCATGTGAATGTTTCCGTGCAACACCAAGTTCTTTTGCTTCCCAACTATCTCTAAGAACCCTATATTCTATATTTCGTCCATTCTGCTCAGCCCTATCAATTCCATATTGCATTCCTCTAGAAATTCCTAAATCTTGATAAACAACAGTAACCATATCTGGGAGAGCTTCAATTAAATCTTTACCAGCATTAATTCCCATATTTCTTTCTTGAAGAATGTTATCATCTAATATTCCGGGCTGAGTATAAAATAAGTGGGAAGCAAAAGGTGTTTCTCCATGAAGCAAACTATCTCTAACACATGCTCTTGCATACAGAAGATTTCTTCTTAATTCTTCTTCATTTTTTCCAGAATAAGGGGTTTCAATATCAACAAATTTTGCAATATTTTAGGTGAGAATGTTTATCTTTTTAAAAATATATGTTCTTTGAGGCGACAATCTGATATCTAGGAAATGATTTGTAAGGAGTTCACTATAATTGAATTTAACTTTGAGATTTAACGAAGTTGCCGAAGGCGATTTGGGTGGAGAAACCTGCAGGGTTTCCGGTATTCTATATATATATCTATTATACTAAATTTATTGTATAGTGGTTTATTCTGCAAAACGAAAAACAATATATTGAGGATAATTTATTTTTGTTTACTACATGACCAGTAAATGTAGTAGAAGGTGTAAAAAAGGTAATTTTCAAAAAAAATCAGGTTGAGACTCTCGAATTTATTGCTTCTAATAAGGTTGATTTCTTTTTAGATGTATTAAAAAAGAAGTTCTGCAAATTTTTAATACAGCATCAGTATTAAACAGGTTTCATAATCTTTTAATGGTGCTAAAAGTGAAGCGAGTTAAAATTACTATGAACAAAAGGAAGTGAAAAAATGAGTGATACGCAGATTAATGTGAAGAAAAAGTTTGAAAATTTAACAATTCCTAATGGTATTACATATTGCAGTCTATTGTTTGCGTTATTTGGTATTTATTTATTAGTCAAAAACCAGATTGTTCTGGCAATAATCTTCTTAACATTAACAGATGTATTTGATATGCTTGATGGATATATAGCACGAAAATTTAAAATGTTTTCTCCCCTTGGAGCTGATTTAGACTCTCTCGTTGATATGGTTGCTTTTGTTATTCCTCCTTTCATCATAGCATTAGTTTTTAATAATAATCTATTGATTGCATCTTCTGTCTTTTTAGTTGCTTGCGGTATATATAGGCTTGCCAGATTCAATATAGAAAAGAAAGTTCCTGGTCATGTCAAAGGTTTAGTCGCATCTTTGCCACCCCATTTTATTTATACAGCAATTCTACTCAATGTCTCTTTAGGTTTTTTAGCAATTTTCTATGTTATTTTTGGTATGATGATGGTATCTAAAATTTTAACAAAAACCAAATATATGTATTTTACGACAATATCAATTATGAGTATAAATCTCATATTGGCAACTATTGTCCTGGTGGTGTAATTAATGTCGGAAAATGAAATTATTAGAGTAAAAGACGCAGAGATAATTTTAGAGAAAGGAAAAAAGTATATTCTTTGTATTTCACCAGATATTCCAAATATTCTTCCAATTATGAAACTTTTTGAAAATCATAATCCTATATTGATTAGTGCCGGAGAACATTTAGACATACAGAAAAATGACTTTATTTGTCTAAGGAAAGAACCATTTTTTAGTGTTAAAGAATTAGTGGAAGAATTATTACATTCAAAAACAGTATCAAATTTAATAGGAGCTTTACGAGTCCATCAAGGAGATATCTGGGTCAAGACCTGGTACAATCATAAACTTTTCCAACCTTTTTTTGATAAACCTGAAATAAAATCTTTAGGATTTTCCCCAAATGATGCGCAGTGGATGAATAATAAACTATTCCAATATGAATTATTAAAGGATATTGTGCCAATTGCTGAATTTATTATAGCTGACAAAAAATGTTGTCTTGATCATTTTGAAAAATTCAAAACAGA
>JAGLID010000159.1 GCA_023143145.1 Minisyncoccota bacterium
ACTGAACATTTTGTAATATGAGTATCTGGGGCAATTTCAATAAACTCAGAATTCTTTAATTTTACTTTGCCATATTCTTGGATAATGAAGCTCCAATAATTGAAAATCTTTGGGCCTGAGAGATAAGGAAACCCTTTTTTGAACTGGTTTTGAACAATGTCTTTCAATTTCAGAAAATCATAATCTGCAAATTCTAACAAGTTGCTAATACTTCCCCAATTTTCTGAAGTTGTTTTAGAAATCTTCTGCCAGGTAGCAATATGTTTATTTGGCTGAAGAGCAATCTTGTGTTTCATTAAAATATTTCTTAATTGCTCTTCGTTAAGATTAGCAGAAGATTTCACATCAAAAACAATTCTTGTTTCAGAGTCGTTAAAGGTTTTCAAAGCAGATTCCCAAAGTTTGTAACTATCTCTCTGGTAATTTAAACTCATCGGTAAAGTAAAATATACTAAGCGGACTTCTTTATCTTCTTCAGAAAAATTAGGATTTGAATCTTCAGGCATTTTCATATAACCTAGTTTATTTGTATGGTATGCATCTAATAAAATCTTACATTTGGAGATAATTTCCTCTTTAGATTCCATATTATGTTAAGATATTGAATATTTAATATAACTATTGTTTGTAGCATGCTTTTGTGATTGTGTATAATGTTAGCCGTAATGAGATGTTCTTGTACCTATGTTGATTGTTAGCACGAATTTTGACGAAATGTAATGGAGTCTTATAGTGGCTTGTTATATTCTCGTATATTAATTTCACCAATACGGCAAGGAACGTAGTGATGAAGAGTTTTATTTTTGCCGTATTCGATTTAAGAAATTTATGAAAAACATGGCACTAGAAATTAGAAAAATTGTTCCTCCGGTTATATCCCCTTTACTAAAATAGTTTATGCTGGGTAACAGGAAAGCAATAGAAGAAACTAACCAAGGATAGGGTCCATTAAACCATGTTTGTTTTTCTTTTTTCATTGTATATGTAATATACTTAATATAGTATTTAAAACTTTTGTATGGGCAAAAATGAAATTGAGCATAACATATGGGATAAAAGAAGTTTTTTTGGAACAAAGTGGAAGAAAAATTTTGGAATGCTCAAAAACGAAGTTTTTGGCACGCAGAAAATCTTTGATTTTCTTGCGAATTGCGAGCCGATCAATTTTCCTTTTATCCTTTTGTTATGTGTCCTGACGACCGAAGGGAGGAAAGTGCAGCGTCCCCTTGAGTTCAAGCCCGAGCCGTCCTCGCATTTAGATATTAATCATGTCCACCATCAACTTTTAGAATACTTCCAGTAATATAACTTGAATCATCAGAAGCTAAAAATAAAATGGTTTTCGCAATTTCTTCAGGTTTGGCAAATCTTTTCAAATAAATTTTTTCTATTTCTTTTTTAACAAACTCTTTTGGTAAATCTTTATTCATTTCAGTATCAACCCAACCTGGAGCAATAGTATTAACCTGTATCTTTGGTGCAAGTTCTTTTGCTAAATTATAAGTTAAATTAATTATTCCTGCTTTTGAAGTATCATAATCAGCAGATTCAGAACTAAAGCAATTTATTCCATTTGTTGAAGAGATATTGATTATTTTTCCGTTGTCGTTTTTTTTCATTTGTTCAGAAGCATATTTACTACAAAGAAATGTTCCAATTAAATTGACATCAAGAGTTTGTCTCCATTGTTCAACAGTTTTTTCAAATAAGGGAATATCAAAAACAATCCCTGCATTGTTTACAAGAATGTCAATTTTCCCAAATACTTCAATAGTTTTTTGGATCATTTCTTTTACTTCATTTTCTTTGGAAACATCACATTTGATTGCTATTGCTTCTGAACCAATTTTTTTAATTTCTTCAACAACGGAAAATGCGTTTTTTTCTGCATCTGGTTCTATATTGGAAACGTGATAATCAACTACTATTTTTGCTCCTTCTTTGGCAAATAGTAATGCAGTAGATTTGCCAATACCTCTACTTGCACCAGTGATAATTGCAATTTTATTTTTTAGTTTCATATGGATATGATTAATTGATTGATATTTATAACTTTTCCTATATTTCTAGGCTCGGGCTTGAATTTCATTTAACTAATGTGCTTTTGAGAAGTT
>JAGLID010000016.1 GCA_023143145.1 Minisyncoccota bacterium
AAGCTGACGGGGAATTTATTCTATTAAAAAAGGCAGAGGGAGAATTGAATTCATCCCTCTGTTTGTTATCTATTCGCAACTGGAGTGGAAATTAGTTCCTGTTAGCTTATAAGTTCCGTCTGGGGTTATGGTCCATTCATAGTTTCCATGAACCATAAAATTATCTGCTGGCCCCTTGCCTATCATATGGAAATTATAATTATACGAATATGTATCCGCAGAACCGTTTCCATAAAATTGGTTGCTTTTAAGCACTCTTGATGCCTTGTACTCAATTCCAGAATCACTAACTCCTTCTAATCGAGCGTTGCTTATATAGTGTCTGTGTTCTCCTCCATTTTTATCATACACTACGTGACTTACAATATGCATCGTTCCTGTTAAGTGTACAATTTCACCCGTACAAGGAACAGAGACAATAAAGTCGTCTTGATGATCTATTACAATCTTCTCGTTTACTGTTGCTTGTGCTGGCATTATTGCCAACCCGATTGTAAGAATCATTGCTGCAATCAGCATTGCTCCTACTCTATTTCTTGTTCTTATTTTTTCATTCATCTTTATGTACATCCTGCGTATTTTTTCACGCAAAATTATATTATACTATTTATAGAAATGTGTCAATGGTATATTAAATTTGTTATTGATCTATATTATATTAAATACTTAAATTCTATTCCAAAGTGCAACATTTAGAGAAAGCTATTTCTCGTAGAACACTTCACGAGGAGTTAAATAATTAAGTCTCTTTCTTGGTCTATTATTTATGAGGCGATACGCTTTGTCAATGTCTTTTTAATTAACATTAGCGAATGATGATCTTTTAGGAAAGAATTGTCTTAATAATCCATTGGCATTCTCATTACCAGCTATAATATGGATGAGCAAAATAGATATCTATTTTAGTTTTTCTTTCAGTTTCTCTGTGGAAAGCAAAAGTTAATCCGTTGTTATAAGTGAGAATGTGTTTTTTATCTCTTAGTATTTTTTCAAATCTATCAATCGTTTTTTCTTCGGTTAATTCCGCGGTTGCTCTTTCCAATTTATCAGCGAATAGCATTCCGCTTTTTCTTTCCACATGAGTTAAAATATGAATCGTTTTTTCTCCGCCTACAATCGTGTCTCCTTCCCAATCTCCAATCTTTTCTCTTGTTTCGACAATATCTGGTCCAACATCAATTCTTTTCTTTTTGGCTTCTTCTCGCTGTTTTTCTCTTATTCTGGTGCCATATCTTCGGCGATATTTCCCCTTTTAACATCTGAGATATTTCACCAAGTCTTTTCTTTCGTTGTAAATATATTTATAGCTACAGTCTTTTCCAATTTGTTTAGATTTATCATTCTTGCAATCTTGTTTTAGTCTTCCACTGATTTGTTCAAGACTCCAACATCTCTTTGTGTTTCTGATTATATATCTTCTTAACCATTTGTTATTTTCTATCTTTCTAAATCTTTGATTGGCTTTTATTCTTCTTTCTTTGGTTTTTTGTTTGAGCATATTTGTTGACTCCATACTCCTGTATAGAGCCTTTTGTGATTTCAATAAATACCATCTAATTTAAAAAGGTAATATGTAAAATATAATAGCGTTATATATAATTTTGTCACTCAAAATGCACTTCTTTTGTAAACTTCTTTAACTTCTCCTCTAATTTCGGATACTTTAATAATTTGCCATCCTTTTCAAGCAACGCTTTCGCTTCATCACGGGTTTTTTTTATAAGTTCAGCGTCAGATAAAGATGCCATCGCCAAATCGGGCAGTCCCGACTGACGGACACCAACCAATTCTCCCGGACCCCTTATTTTCAAATCCTGCTCCGCAAGCTCAAAACCGTTATCGCTTTTCACTAAAGCCTTCAATCGCCTGGCCGTTGTCACAGAAGTTGAATCTGTAAAAAGAAAACAAAATGACTGATATTCTCCCCTTCCAACTCTTCCTCGAAATTGATGTAATTGTGCCAGACCAAATCTATCCGATCCTTCAATAAGCATTACTGAAGCATTCGGAATATCAATCCCCACTTCCACAACTGAAGTTGAAACAAGAATATCAATTTTTCCTTGAGAAAATTTCTGCATAACTTCTTCTTTCTCTTTCGGCTTCATCTTCCCATGTAAAAATCCGATTTGAAAATCTTTATAGATAATATTTTTTAATTTTTCATATTCCTCTGTTGCTGATCGAACTTCCAAAACGTCTGATTCTTCAATCAAAGGACATATCACAAAAACCTGTCTGCCTTTTTGTACTTGCTCACCGATAAATTGATAGACTAAATTCCTATTTGCTGGAGCGACAAGCTTTGTAATAATCTTCTGCCTACCTTTGGGCATTTCATCAAGAATTGATAAATCCAAATCTCCATAAACTGTCAAAGCCAATGTTCGAGGTATTGGAGTAGCTGTCATCGAAAGAAGATGCGGAACAGTTTTCAAGCCATCTGAAATATTCACAACTTCATTTTGTAATTTTCCGCGTTGTTCAATCCCAAAACGATGTTGTTCATCGATTATCGAAAAAGCTAGATTATGAAATTCCACTTTTTTCTGAATCAAAGAATGTGTGCCAATCAACAAATCAATTCCTCCGATTCTAATTTTTTCTAATAATTTTTTCTTACTAATCTCTTCAATTTTCTCTCCTTGAAAAATCTTGCTTTCACTTCCAGTAAAAAGAGCAACTCTTAACATTTTCAACGATTCCATAGCCCCTTTGGGATTGTCTTGTGTTCTAGGTTCCACGGAACTAATCGCCACTATAGAGCCTTCAATAAAATTCCCCTCTTGAGAGGGGTTAGAGATATATATTCCACCTAACCTTCGCACCGCTTCTTCAAAATGTTGTCGAGCCAAAATTTCGGTCGGAGCCATAAAAGCAACTTGATATCCCGACTTAATAACAGCTAAGGCAGAGATCAAAGCAACTAAAGTTTTTCCAGAACCAACATCTCCTTCTAAAAGTCGATTCATCGGCTTATTTTTTTCAAAATCTTTGATAATATTCCACGAAGAAATTCTTTGAGCATTCGTCAATTTAAAAGGTAGGCTTTCTACAAAATCTTTTACCTCTTTTTCCAGACTTTTATCAAACTTAATTTTCACCCCTTTATTTTCCTGCCACTTTTTCTTTTGCATCATCATATAAAGCTGTACCAAAAACAATTCATCAAAAGCAAGTCGTCTTTTTGCTATTTTCGAACTCTCCTCATTGTCTGGAAAATGAATTTGGGAAATTGCTTCAGAAAGACTTAATAAATTTTGATTTTTAATGATAGAGGCTGGCAAAAATTCTTCAATATCTTCCGCCAATTTCAAAACCGATTTTAGATGTACCCGAAGCCATTTTGAAGACAAGCCCTCTGTTTCATGATAAATCGGAACAAGTCTTGCCGTATGTAAAGATTGTCCACTTCCCAAAAGTTCATAAGACGGATTTGAAATCTGAAATCCATCTTGTGCATAAACAACTTTACCGCTCAAACTGACGTTAATCCCACTTCTCAAATTCCGTGTCAAAAAAGGCTGATTAAACCAAATTGCTTTAATCACTCCCGACTCATCCTCAATCATCGCTTCCGTCAAATTCATCTTCCTCTTTCTCGTTCTGATATTTTGAATATCAACGATTTTCCCCACCACACTTACAACCTCGCCCAACTCCACTTCACCAATATTTTTTACATCCGAAAAATCATCATACCTAAAAGGAAAATAGAAAAGCAAATCCTCCGCCGTCTCAATTCCAACTCTGTGAAGTTTTTTCACATAGGCTGAACCTATAAAAGGCAATTCTTCAATTGGAGTTTTTAAGTATATTGTCATATTATTATATCGTCATATTATTAACAAGTCATTGTTTACACAATAGAAATAATTCTACATACAAATATAACTTCAGTTGCCGCAAAAAATATTATTTTAAAGTTTATCTTTATTATCTAAGGACCGTTCATAAATAACTTCCCCAATTCCATCTCATCCTCACGCCATCTTAGCTTGAAAAAATCTAAATACATACTAACATACATCATTTTTTTTCAAATCAATCTAATATATATCTGAGCGAACCTTGGGAGATTATTTATGGACAGACCCTAAATTATTTTTAATTTCTACTACAACCCCCATTTCTTGCAATTTTTTTCTGGCTTCCGCTCCGATCTCTGTAGTAATTATTTTGTCAGCTTTTACTAACTTAGCAAATTTCATTCCATACCCTCTTCCAATCACAAAATAGGGATTTTTAATTAT
>JAGLID010000160.1 GCA_023143145.1 Minisyncoccota bacterium
AAATAAGAATAAATAAAAAAAATAGATATGTAAATTTTTTATTTTCATTAATAGATTTATATATATGATTTTAGTTTAGCAAATATATTGTAAATTACAAGTGAATTAACCAAAACTCTTCCTCTTGACAAGTTTTGATAAGTATACTAGTATACAAAGTTACGATAAAAATCATAACAGTTTAAAAATTGTATATTACACTTATTGATTCTTTGAGGAAAGAGTTGAGGCCTCGGTTGAAATCAAAATATATAAGCCGCCTTGCCAATATTACAAAACTCATTTGCATCAACCTCTATAATGTACATAAGAGGGGATTAAAAAACGAGGAATGCAAATAAAGCATTTTCTAAAAAAAGAATAAAAATTATACGGAGGTGAAATAATAATGAAATTTCCAACAGATCCTAAAGTAAGTAACAAGAGCAAAGACGCTCATAAAAACTTGCATAGGAATTAAACATTTCTTCTTTTCTTTTTTCAAGTTTGTAAAGTAATTTGTAAATTTGAAAAAACTTCTGATAAAATATCGGGAGTTTATAGATACATTTCACAAATCGACTAAATCATTGACAGATTGAATATATTTTATCAGTTTGTTATTGTCGTAATTTATTCTGCAATAGTTTTATGTGAAATATTGCACCTTAATAAATAATCTTTTGACCTAAACAGAACTTGATTCTGAAGTTTTGTTTAGGTCAGAAGATTTATGATTGAATCTTTCTGACAATGAATGAAATATGAACAAAAAAACATTCGGAGGATAACAACAAATGATAATAGACGCAATAGTATATGGATTTTTAATAGCGTTTTTAAGCTTTCTCTTTCTAAGCTCGAAAGATGGTAGTTTTAATCTTAAAAAAACGCTAATAGTAAACATCACTGGAACAATCGTCGGTGGAGTAATATTTTCTGTAATATTTTATCTTTTTCCACCAGCTTTTGTTGGAATTTGGTTTGGAACATTTAATGTGCTTTTCTGGCCAATTCTGATTGGAGCAATAGTTTGCTTAATTTTAGCAATATCAGGTGATGATGATAAGATCGGGTCAATAATTCAAGTTATAAAAATTATTGCCCTAATTATTGGAATTGCAACAATTGCTTTAACGCATCCAATGCATGCAGATGAACTGCATGATATTCCAAACGTTACAGTAATTTCCAACAGTTCGGGAGTCAATATTTTAGATCAAATTGACAATAAACATATACGTGAAGTCGACATAGATCTAGCATTTTCTCTTGCTCAAAACATTATGGGTACAAAAGATAATTTAGGTAGTATTTATCAGGTAGACAAAGATGAGCTACACATTCAAATTATAAATGGCCATGAATTTTGGATAGCTCCACTTGAATTCCAAAACTATTGGAGATGGAGTGCAAAAAAAACATCACCAGGATTTATCATGGTTGATGCGGAAGATGCATTTGCAGAAGCACAAATGTATACTGGTTATGACATGAAGTACATGCCTAGCGCATATTTTAGTAAATATTTGCTTAGACATGTGTATTCACAAGGATATACAAATGTTAAACTCGAAGATTTCACATTTGAAGTTACGGATGAGCTTTATCCGTATTGGACAATAACAACAACCAAGCCAACTATAAATAATGATGGCTATGTTCTTAATTCTCTATTAATTGTTGATCCAATAACTGGTGAAATAAATGAGCATTTAGCAGGAGAACTACCAGAATGGACAGATAGATTTATGCCAGAAAGAGTAGCTATAAACTACGTTTCTTGGTATGGAGCATATAGTATTAGTTGGTGGAACGCTAAAGGATTTATAAATTCCATAAAAGAGGATGTGAATGTTCTTACATCTGTTTCTCAGAGAGACAGCTTTGACAAAAAGGAAATGTTCTTTGTATATGGAAGTGATGGCGAACCATATTGGTTTAGTGGATTAACCTCACCATCATCCGCTGACCAGTCATTAACGGGCATCGTTCTTGTTGCTGTTAGAGAACCAAACACAATAATTCACATAAAAATGACAGGTGCGAATGAACAAGCAGCACTTGACACAGTGAATTCAAAATATACGAATTTTCCTGATAGGTATGGAACTGCAGTAATTCCACATGGCATATATGGTGAATTGACATATATTATACCGATTGATTCTCATACATCAAGTGGTAATGTGTTTCAAGAAATTGGTTTTGTTAACGCAAAAACAAAACATGCAGTTGTAAGACCAACGCAAGAAGAAGCTATGGCAGAATATAAAAGCTATCTTGCAGAAAGAAATATTCATAAAGCCTTAACATCTGGAAGTACAGATAAGATGTTAAATGCAACAGTCGAAAGAATAGGTGCTACTGCTTTATCTGGTAAATCAAGTTATAGATTGTGGCTAAATAATTCGAACGCAATCTTTTCAGTGAGTCCAGCTTTATTCCCAGTAGTTGTAGTAACGCAACCCGATGATATAATAAGTATCTCCTACGCAGATACAGAAGATACAGTCCTAGAAGTGAACGCTTTTACAAATCACAATGTAACAGTTAGGATCGGAATTGACCAGATCGAATTGGACCGGGAAACTGCAAACTTAACCCAGAAAAAAGAAACGAACTGGGATAAACAGCAGGAACTGGACGATGAACTCGCTATATTGAGAGGACAATAATAAGACAAAAGAAAAAATAAATATAATATAACTACAAAATTTTAACAATTGGGAGCAGAGTGTTTTCGGCAATGCTGAGACAAAACACTCTTCTTCCGCTTTTTTATTTAAAATTGACTATTGCCTTTTTTCTGTAGAAATACTATTATATAAATATAGCTAATCTCTAATAAATATTTAACATCATGAACTCCTGGGAAAATACTTCGGCAAACAAAACAGAAATAGAAATAAATTCAGATATACCTGAAATAGAACTAAGCATATACGAAATGACAGACAGCGTGCGAAGTGCAGTCAGAAGCATTGAAAAACAAACCTTGGATCTTAATAATTTAACTGAAAACATTGAATCTGGTAGTAATACTTTTCTAGAAACATTTCTTCCAAATTTTAAAAAGATTGAAGACAATTTCAAAACATTAAAAACTTTAATAAATAAGTTTAAAGATCTCAAAGATATATTAAGCGAAAATAATAATGAAAATAATTTTAATGATAGAAGAGAGAAAAGAATTAACGACAAAGAAATTGATAATTTAAATACAAATACCGTTGAAATAAATCTTCACGAAATTAAAATCGAGTTGATAAACACAATAAATTGTATTTTAGAAACTATACCCAACTTCAAGAGAAGTTTAAATGCCATAGAAAGCTTACCGAAGGACTTTTCAAAAACTTTTGTAGATATAAACATAAATGAACTTGAAAATATTGAAATGGGAGTTATGCAACTAAAACATTGTAAAGAATCGATTTTAAAGTTTTGTGAGCGATAAATTCAGAAATAATTTTATAACAAAAAAAGGGCTACCTGCGATGCAAGTAGCTTTTAAATTTATATCATTTATTATTAATTTATATTTATTTCATTTACTTTTTATAATTCCTCCTGAGTTTCGACTAGTTTCGCACCGAGGGTATTTTCAATTATATCAAGACACATTTCTGTCTTTGTCATATCGCGAGCCTTGATACAATCTCTTGGAACTACTACATTATAGTCCCTATTACATAGATCAGCGATTGTGAACATGACACAAATGTCCGTCCATGCGCCAATCACAATTACCTCTTTTGGTTTTTCTTTCTCCAGAATTTTCGCCAAATTAGTTTTATAGAATCCACTGTAACGAGTCTTTGGAACATAATAGTCCACAAATTCTTTCAGTTCATCAATAACTTTGGTTTCTTCTGTCCCGATAATACAGTGCTTTGGAAATCTCTGAAATTCCAAATCATCTGGCTTGTGATTATCAGCTACGACAATCATTTTGTAGCCAAGAAGCCTCTTTCTCTTAATAAGATTTACCATATTTGGAACATTCTGCATAATTCCTTTATCAACAATGGCTCCTTCTTTACAAAAACCATTTGTCGCATCTACTACAATAATGATATTTGTCATTCTCTCCTCCATTATTATCATCTTATTCCTTCCCGTTGAATATTTATCTCTACTAAGTGTATTTTTGACACTTAGTAGAGACATTTTAAAAACCTAATTATTCTTAGGTGCTAATCGATCATCAGCATTGGGTATTGGATTCACTTCATCCCTCCTTTATATTCTTTATTCTTTGCTTTGTTTTCACTATTACATCTTCAAGAGTTCCTTCTGGCTTAATTCCCAAGAATGCTTCAATATATTCCGCCCCAGGGAATCCTTCTTCAACTCCAATTATAATCGGAATTTCTAAACCCTTGGCAAAACCAATCTCCACTCTCGAAGCATAAGATGTCGGTTTTTGCACTGAAAGCCAAAACACAGCTAACTTTGAATTTCTCAGATATTCCCGTTCCCAGTTAATCTGCTCGAGATATTCTTTCGAACCAAGTCTGGGGAAAGATATGCGCTCAGGATTAAATATTAAACCCTGAACATCTGAAAGTCCTTTCATGACATCATCTCGCCAAACATACTTTCGACGAGATGAAGATTCCATTTCTTCTTGCGTTGGATAATGCAAAATAGATCCAGCAAGAAAAATATCTGCTATGCGATTACATTTTTCTGGTGCTCTAATTATTTTCATTATAATCTCCTTATTTTATTTAATCACGCCTCCATTCAAATTTACCAAATCATTCAGTCTGGCATTTTCTGCTTTGACACGCTCAATCATTTGTTTTTGCAAAGTTCTGAGCTCATCACTAACGCCAACTTGATATTTTGCTGGCTTTTCAATTCTTCGAACTTCCTCAGGAAGCATCGCGACATTATTCAATGCAAATTCTCTGACTTCAGATAAACTTTTTTCCTTATATACGATTTTACTCTTTCTGGTTTTTCCTCCTTTCATTGCTTGCTCAAGAACAGGTTTGTAATTTCCGTCTGGAATAGTTTCTTTTTCCAAGGCGATTACATCGCTAACATATTTCCCTCCATCAATATTTCTATAAACGATTTTCTTGGCTGGCAGAAGAGTCTTGATTTCATCATCAGAGATTTTAATAACTGGTACCATTTCTCCGTTGACATCCATCATAACCAGTTTGTAAACAAGCCCAGCAGTTGTTGGATTTGACGGTGCAACCATCTTTCCCCCAACGGCAAATCCTGTCACAGGAGCTTTTCTCTTCCTGGCCTCATAAATCAGCTCAAAGGTATAATCGCCAGTTGGCATAATTCCTTCAAAAGCTTTTTTATTCGGATCACTCTCTCTCATTTCAAAGGCATAACCAATTGTGTCACCACTATCAGTTCGCGCACCTTTGGCTGGTCTACCAACAATTTTGGCAGCTTGCTTTATATTCTCAATTCCAGCAATTGTGCCAAAAGTGTCTGCAATGAGCACATCATTTTCTTCATTGTGCATCATCATCGCCACAAAGGCATCAACTTCTGTACCAAGTTGCGCTGTCAAACCCATAATTCCTTCATGGGAGGTTGTTCCTGCCCAAGGAATTTTCAGATTAACAGCTGCCCGACCATTTGAAGTTGCATCTAACCCTCCGACATAAGCAGCTCTAGCAGAACTTACATTTGCTCCATCTCCTTTTGATCTTCGTAGACCAAAATCAAGTACTGGAACATTTCCGGCTGCTTCTTTTGCTCTTGATGCATAAGTTGCAATCAAAGAAGCATCGTCAGTTACCTTGAGAATCGCACTTTCAACCATCCAGGTTTCAAGCCAATTTCCCTCAACTCGCAAAATCGGTTCTTCGGGAAAAGCAAGGTCTCCTTCTTGGATTGCCC
>JAGLID010000161.1 GCA_023143145.1 Minisyncoccota bacterium
TAATTTGCAACAAGGAAATTTATATAATATTTCTATTGCTTTATGTGCTTCCTATTTAGCAATTATTATTGTCGATATAATCTCATGTAAGATGCAAAAAAAAGAAAACCATTTCTTAATTTATAAGATGGGGGGCCTTGTTTTATTATTCATCATTATAGTATTAATGGCAATGTTATATACAACTACTTTATTTGAAAATCAAATTTATACTGACTTGTCTACAAATGTAACGAATGAAATTGATTTAACGCAAATTTTGTTTTATTTGGCGTCAATAATCTCAATCATTTACTTATTTTGTCTTACTCATCTAGAATATGACTTGGATAATTATTTAGAATTGCAGGATGATAATTTAAAATGTATGATGGAAGGAGCAAAATCGGCATCTGATGATGGAAGGGGGAACAAATTATAATGATAATTGATATAATACCTATAATTCAACCCATCGGTACTTTTTATGTTGGAGCATTACCCGCAGAAGTAATAGACTCTATCACAATAATTAGACAAAGAAAATATGATAAAAAATTTGAATCTATTAAAGGAATACAAAGAAAAGAAGCTATTTGGAGAATAAATGAAATTTCTGAATATTGCTCAGATCCCGATTCAACTTTTCCAACTCCAATAATTCGGACTGTTCAAGGAAATGCTAATTGTAAAGTGGAAAGGCATTCTTTTGAGTTTAATGAAAATGAAAAATTAGGGGAAATTATAGATGGTCAACATCGAATTTTAGGTCTAAAGAATTCAAAATTCATTGATAAATTTACTTTGCCAGTAATTTTTATGTTTGATTTAACTGAAGAAGAAAAAGCTTATGTTTTTTCTATAATCAATAGCAAGCAAACCAAAGTACCTATGTCATTAATATATGATTTATTTGAATTAAGTACTAAAAGAAGTCCACAAAAAAGCTGTCATGAGATTGCAAGGTTGTTAAATGCTGACGAGTCGTCTCCGTTCTATGGAAGATTGAAAATGTTAGGAGAAAAACAAAGTGAATTTGAATCTCTTTCCCAAGGAAGCTTTGTAAAATATTTATTACCACTATTATCTAAAAATCCTGATAAAGATTTGAGGGATATAAAAAATAATACCAAATTAACTGATGATACTCAAATACCTTTAAGGTATTATTTTATCAATGATCAAGATGATATTATTTATAAAATTATATTTAATTTGTTTTCCGCTTTAAAAGATGTTTTCAATGAAGAGTGGAATAATCCTAATAGATTTATATTGTCTAAAACAACGGGTTATGGAGCTGTATTAAAGGCATTTAAAGATTTATATGGAGTTGGGACTAATAAAAATGATTTGTCGACAACTTTTTTTTCCAAGGTATTTGAAAATTTAAAATCTGATTTGGAATCAAAAAATATAAAATTAACATCTGAACATTTCTCATCGAATGAACAAACTCAGAAAAGACTTGCCGTTGCTATTGTTGAAAGTGCGAAAAAATTGACAAGGTTTTAAGATATTCCCATCTTACTTGTCATATCGTCATTGGATGCATCTACCCACCATTCGTTTCGATGTGTTGACCTTCTGCACTCTCCCACTGCCCGCCCTTCTCCACTCGCCTGCGTGCCCTCCTGCACTGCCCCCGCTGCCCGTC
>JAGLID010000162.1 GCA_023143145.1 Minisyncoccota bacterium
AAATTCCTGCAATGAATGTACCAAAGTTCAAAGCTGGAAAAAGTCTAAAAGACGCCGTAAGATAAATTTTGTAAAGTTTTCTCAAAAATCCCTAATATATTTTGTTTATGCTAGGGATTTTTGTTTTTTGAAGTATTTTATGCTAAAATGTTAGTATGTTAAAGTCTTAAAAAACCTAAAATTTTACAATGAAAATAGCAATAGACGCTAGAAGTCTAGAATCTTCAAAAACTGGCGTAGGTAGATACCTGTCTAATCTATTGAAGTTTTGGAAAACTGAGAAGAATGTCCAATTTGTTCTATATTTTAAGGATGAAATTTCAAATGACGAATTGATTAATTCTGATAATTTTGAATCGGTTTTATTGAAAAATCCATTAGGTTTTTCTAGCAATTTTTTCTTTCAGCATTTTCTTTTGCCATTTCGCTTTAAAAAAGATAAAGTTGATTTTTTCTTTTCTCCTTTCTATCTTAAGCCAATTTATTGTCCAGTTAAATCTTCAATCGTTCTCCATGATATTTCATATGAAGCTCATTCGGAGTGGTTTGATTTTAAAAGTCAGGTTATCTTAAAAACACTTTCAAAAATTTCAGCTAAAACTACTGACAAAATTTTTACGGTTTCAAATTATAGTAAGGATGAAATTGTAAAATTTTACAATATTGATCCTAACAAAATCACAGTAACCCATTTGGCGCCAGATAATAGTTTTTCAAAAATAGACGATATAGAAAAGATAAAAAATCTGAAAGAAAAGTATGGTCTTGATAAATTTGTTTTATGCATTGGCTCGATCTTTAATCGTCGGCATATCCCGGAAATTATTGAAGCATTTGAAAAAAATGCCGCAAAGCACAAAGATTATCAGCTTTTAATCGTAGGTAGAAATCGTACGCATCCATTTATAGATATAACTAGCAAAATAAAAACCACCAATAATAATCTTGGCAGAAATGCGATAGTTTCTTTGGGTTTTGTGAGTGAAGAAGAGTTACTTGCCTTTTACAGCTCTTGTGAAATTAATATCTATTTGTCTGATTATGAGGGATTTGGTCTGCCGGTGATTGAGGCGCAATTTTTTGGCAAGCCAGTGATTACAAGCTACAATAGTTCATTGATTGAAGTTGGAGGAGATTCAGTTGAGTTTGTGAGAGAAAACACTGTGGATGAGATTTATAATAGTTTAGAAAAAATAATTTCTAATGATACTTATAAGTTAGGTTTAATTAAACGAGGTAATGAGAATTTGAAGAGATTCAGCTGGGAGAGGTGTGCAGAGAAGACGTTGGATAAAGTAGTGAATATTTAGCATTAAGCGTGTGGAGGAAACATTGAAAAAATATTGGATATTGGATTAGGACATTGTTTTGGAGGGAGGGTTTCAGCCCGAAAGTTTACATTATCAGTTTAGTGTTTTTGATTTGAACCGGATATTTCTGAAAGCTGATCTAGAAATTTAAACTTTTGTTTATGGGCAAGGCATTAAGAAATAAAAAGTTCAAGTCAGAGATTTGGTTTGACGAAATTAAATAAAAAAAACAAGGGACGAGTTAGTCATCCCTTGTACTTACAATCTTTGTTATTGAATATAGCAAGAAAGATAATCCTATTGCTATAAATACTATTTCTATAAATCCTAGATAATATATAGCTAGGATTAATATAGTGATTGTAAATAGCAATAATGCTGCTATAATATCGATTCTTCCACTTGCGATTTTTTCTTTATTTTTAACTAACAAACAAAGAATAATCTCAACCAGAATTAGCATAATGATATATGCAATTTCAGTCCAGTTTGATGCAAATGGATAGAATGCTATAGCAAATACGAATGTTCCTATTAGAACTATAGGCCTATAGAATTCTCCAAATAATGCTTCAGTGAAATCCTTTACGCTATCTATTATTTGATTTATTTTTTGCTCTTGTTGCTTGACGATGAAAATCGTTAGGAATAAGCAAGAACAGAATATAAACAGAATTTGGCTTAATAATCTTCCTTCAAACATTATGCTAATAACAAATAGTATAAAGATTATTGAAAATTCCCATCCTATTGTCTCTTTCTTGTCTAATAAAAACATTGAGCTTACAAGTAGTAAAAGGAAAATAGCTACCCATAGAAATTTTGTTTCAAGGCTAAATCCCCAAGCTCTTACCGTTATACCCAAAAACAACAAAAGCAATGTTGTGATTATGATGTTTTCAGCATTAATCAATCTCCTCATTCTATACGTCATATTATTTTTATACACTTTCAATTTCTCCTTTTTAATGAACGTTTTTTGTCTTTTATAGACTGTATAGTTTCTCATAAAAATTTAAATATGTCAATACCACTAAAAATAATTTATATCTCAGAATTAATTTTGGTTTTTGCTATGGTTTTTAGGTTTGTTCCGCAGGAATTTTCTTATCTCATTTTGATTTTGCTTTCGGTGGGTATTGTGAAAATGAATATGTTAGATTCTTTGAAGCTTTTTATTCTTTCGGTTCCATTTTTTGTGGCACTTCCTCCGAATGCGATTTCAGATTCCATGAGCATTTGGAGGGTTTTGATTGTTGTTTTGTTTTTTAAAATGGCTTGGGAAAAACATAATAATTGTTATTCTGAATTTAATTCAAAATCTATTAATGATAAAGGATCAGTTTATTTACAATTTGCAAAACACTGTTTTGGGGAATTTCGGAATATTAGTTGTAAGATACGAAAGATTCTGAATCAAGTTCAGAATAACAAGATAGTGCAAAATATTAGAGTAGCTCAGGGTAACAAGAGACAAGCTCAGAATGAAAATTTATTTCAAGATGAAAAATTTGTTCGCCGTGAAGATATAGCACAGAATATTATAAATAATAAATTATTTTTGTACACAATTCTGTTTTTTGTCGTTGCGTTGATTTCCTTGCTCTATGCCGAGAGCGTTGGAATGGGAGTAAAGAAAATATTATTTTTGGGAAATATTATTTTACTTTTTCCGATTGTGAGGTTTAGCATAAAAAAGGAAGAGGACTTTATACAGATTTTACAATACATCTTCTACACCTCTGCTATTATTATTCTAATAGGCTATTTTCAGTTCATTCTTACCTTTTTTATCCCTCTATATAGTTTTTGGCAGTTCTGGGCTGGGAATGTCATTAAAGCTTTATATGGGCAAAATTTAAGCGATTTATTGAGTTTCAGTAACACTTGGTTCTCGTATTACAAAAGCCTTCCTCCAACTCTGCGCATGTTTTCAGTAATGCCAGATTCTCATTCTTTTGCAATGTTTATAGTGATCTCAATTCCTGCGCTTCTTGCTTTGCTTTTTTATTATGGAAATATTAAAAAAAGATTTTTTTCTCTCTCCTTGATCTTATTTTTTATGGCGATAGTGTTTTCGGGATCCAGAGGTTCTTGGGTTGGTTCGTTTTTTGCATTATTTGCGGCGGGACTTTTAATATATCCACGTATAGTGCATTCCATGTATTGTCAAAAGCAGAATCACAAAAAAAATAATCTAAGAGCTCTGAAAGATAAATTAATAAACAATGAATCATATTTTTTGAAGATCATCGGAAATATAAATCACAAGAAAGATGCAAGAAAAATTATAATGATTTCCGTTCTTCTTTTTCTGTTCTTAATGCCAATATCATTTTTATTTTTAGGTAAAAATCAGCAAATGCAGTCTTATATAAGTGGTCAGGGAATTTCAATTGAAAAATCTGACATATTTGAAAGGGCAAAATCAATTTCTGATTTTTCTGAAATTTCGAATAAGGGAAGATTTGAAATTTGGAGTGAAACTGTATTTTTTGTGGCAAAACACCCAATTGCAGGTGCTGGATTTGGAAATTTCCCCACTGTTCTTAATGAGAATTTTGAGAATGCAAAAAGAGGGTCTTCTGCTCATAATATATATCTAGATATATTAGCTGAATTAGGAATTTTGGGATTAATAGTGTTTCTCTTAATAATTTTCGAAATCCTGAAAAAGTCGTACTTTTTATATTTTCAAACAGAAAAAAAATATTTGAAAATATTTGCTGGTTCTTTTTTCGTCTATTTTTCCTGGATGTTTGGTTATGGTTTTTTTGATGTTGTCTTTTTTAATGATAAAGTTTTAATTTTTGTAGTAATTATAACGAGTTTATTATATTGTATTTCAAATCAGAAAAGATAGTTATCGGAAGATTCGCATGTCTTGTAGTTTAAAAACGCAATTTGCGAATTCAAGAATTTAATGC
>JAGLID010000163.1 GCA_023143145.1 Minisyncoccota bacterium
ATTATGGAAAGTGCTCTGAAAAATACCTATGGAGTGATCATTTATCAAGAACAGGTTATGAGACTTTCGAAAGACATGGCAGGCTTTACGGGTGGAGAAGCTGATACTTTACGAAAAGGAATGGGAAAAAAAATTGCTGAGTTGATGGCAAAAATGAAACCGAAGTTTATTGAAGGATGTATTAAGAATAATATTTCCAAAACAATTGCGGAGGAGACTTTTGTTGATATGGAAAAATTTGCTGAATATGGATTTAACAGGTCTCACGCTGTTTGCTATGCGTTGATTGGCTATCAAACTGCCTATCTTAAGGCTCACTATCCGGCCGAATTTATGGCTTCGCTTCTCACAGCGGATCGAGAAAATATTGATCGCATCGCCATTGAAGTTGACGAGTGTCGACAAATGGGGATTGAAGTTCTTCCTCCTGATGTGAATAAAAGCTTTATCAATTTTGGAGTGATTAATGAAAATGGAAAAGAAGAAATTCGCTTCGGACTTTCAGCTATTAAAAATGTTGGTCAAAATATTGTAGAAATTATAGTAGAAGAAAGGAAAAATAATGGAAAATTCAAGGGAATTGAGGATTTTGTTCTGCGCGTGGAATCAAAAGATTTGAATAAAAAGTCTATGGAATCTTTGACAAGATCTGGCTCATTCGACAGTATGGAAGAAGCCAATAAACTTCTTGCGAATATGGAAAGAATTATTCTTTTTTCCAAAGAACACCAAAAAGCAAAAAATAGTGGGCAAGTTAGTTTGTTCGGCACAACTGAAGATTCAACAAACAGCACTAATCAACTTCAACTTAACGATGCACCTCAAGTTGATAAATCAGAAAAGATGGCTTGGGAAAAAGAATTGCTCGGACTTTATGTCTCTGATCACCCTCTGAAGGAATATGCATCCTATTTGAGAAGTGAATTCAAAAGTATTAATGATTTTTCACATGAGGATGTGAATCAAATCGTTAAAGTTGGTGGAATTATTACAAAAATTCAAAAAATCATCACCAAAAGAGGTCAAACAATGGTTTTTGCGATTTTGGAAGACTTAACTGGCAAAATTGAAGCGCTTGTTTTCTCACGGCTTTTAGATATGAATCAAGAAATTTGGTCAGAAGGAAATATAGTTTGGATTAAGGGAAAATTATCAGACAAAGATGGAGTTTTCAAAATGCTTGCTGAGGAAATTAAGAGTATTAATATGAACGATGCAAGGTCATATTTGCAAAGGAATCGAGAAGCTGAAGAAAAACTTGCCAATTCAATTCAAATCAAAATTCCACAAGAAAATTCTCAGGAGGTTATGCAAAAAATTTCTGAGATATTGAAATCTGCTCCCGATGGAGATAGTCAAGTTTTTATCACCATCCCCTCTGCCGATGGGAGTTATAAAAAAATTAAGACACTTAAAGATATTGAAAAAAGTGAAGGTATAATGCAGGAAATCGAAGATATTATTAGGAATAAAATTTAAATTTATAACACTTGACAAGGTTATATTTTTGGTGTTATATGGAATTGCATTGGATAATCCATATGCCACATAAACAAGGAGGAACGTAGAATTATGAGTGACTTATGTAGTTGTCCTTTTTCGGACATGGAAATTTCTGATTTGGAAGGATTAGAACAAGATGTTCTGGTTGAACAAATTGTTCAATGGTTAATAGCTCTTTCACATAAAACTGCAAATGTACCGAAAATTCTTGAAATTGCAAGTTATTTGCCTTCAGAAAAGAAAAGCGCAAGGATAATTAATCTTGAAGATGAGAGTGTTATTGTTAAAGATAGGTTTAAAAGAGCGTTTTTAACAATCAGATTCGCAATTAATTATTCGATTAATAATGGTTTTTACAACAATGACCAAAAGATGATCGAGAGCTTCTCAGATGTATTGAATATACACGCTCACGAAGGTCCTGAATTTTGGAAGAAAAAACTTCTAAATAGTCTAAAAGCAGATATAAATATGAAATCTGCAAGAGTCTGGATCAGTAATCATAAAGAAATATTGTGTATAATCAAGTCTTTTGACTTTGATAAAGAAGACTTTGATAGACTTTTGAAAGAGGCATTGAATGATGGATATCTAAAACATTTGGATTTCTGGATTAAGGACAGAGCCAAGGTTAAAAGTCTGTTCACATTATTCAATATTTCAGACGAAATCGTTGGTTCACTTCTAGATAGTGAACGCGGCTATCTTACTGACTTGTATAATTGGGACAAGTCTGAGGAATCAATCAAGAATTTGATTGAATTATTCAATCTTCCAGAAGAAAGAGTATTTCAACATTTGAAAGACCTAATTCATAAAAGATTCTTGCTTTGTTCTGGATTGAAGTCTATGCCTGCTGAAGAAATCGTTCGTACATTCCCTAGTTTGCCAGATTATCTATCAAGTTGCATGCTTGTAGAAAAGAAATACTTTAATGTCTTCGAGGAATCTAAATATCAAGATTGTGCTGACGAGCTTATGAAAACCGCAAACGAGAGTAGCTCAGATGACGTAAGGAAAATTATAGCAATGCTCGCCACCCATGTATATTCGCACATAAGCACAAGAGCTGGCATAATGGTTTACAGTAAGAATTCACCAAAACAAGTAAACAACGCCATATTTCTT
>JAGLID010000164.1 GCA_023143145.1 Minisyncoccota bacterium
CTTATGGTCATTATCGCAGTGAAACAATTGCTGGTCTCGTTGTTGTTTTTTTACTTTTTCTTTCTGCTGTTTGGATCATTTATGAAGGATCGTTGAGTATAATAAAAAATGAATCATCTCAAATTGGTGGTGTTGCGCTTTTTATCGTTGGTATTTCTGTAGTTGTTAATGAGGTGATGGCACGGATGAAATTTAAAATAGGGAAGAGAGAAAATAGTTTGGCTGTTATCGCTGATGGAGAACATTCTCGCGCTGATAGTCTTTCTTCAGTAGCTGTTCTGGTCGGTTTGTTTGCTACGCGTTGGTTTCCGATGGCAGATGGTGTAACGGCCATTCTTGTTGGTCTTTTTATTTTTTATGAAACATGGAAACTAGGCAAAGAGGTTACTGATAATCTTTTGGACGTTTCTAATCCTGAGATTGAAAAAGAAATTATAAAAATTTGTTCTATTGAAGAAATTGAGATCAAGGAACTCAAAACTCGCAAAGTAGGTGCTAAGAACTCTGCTGAACTAAGAATTGGACTTAATAAAGAATGGAAAATGAAAAAGGTTTCAGAGGTGATAGAAAATTTAGAAAATATTTTATTGCAAAATATAAGTGCCTTAGATTTTATTACCATTCAAGTCGCTTCTCACAATATCAAAAAAGAAAAACCAATGTTAGAAACAGGGCAACCTGCTTGTTTTCAGAAACCACTTCCCAAAATAGATTTTGTTAAAAAGGGATTGCGAACGATCATCTCTTATCAGAATGGAAATTTCTATTATGATTTTGGTGCTTCGGAATATTTGGTTATTGATAGAGACAAGCAAGGGAAGATAGTTCAACAAAAAATAGTTAAAAATCCTTACTTTGTAACTGGTAAGGGATATGGAACAAAATTTGCTAAATTAATAGAAGCTGACAAAATAATTACTACAGAAATTGGGACGGAAGCTAGAAAAAAATTGCAAGAAATTGGGGTTGAGGTGGAAATAAAGGATAAGCTAGACGATGAGGATGTGGGTAGCTTGGGTTGACATATTGTTTTGTTTATCAACGACAGAATGATGAGACAACCGTTCATATTGTGGGCAAGGAGGAAGAGAAAACAATTTCTATTGCAGTAAATACTGATGTCGGTAAATCAATTCTGGGAATTGTTGCTGGAGGGGATGTAGTTATTAATCAGTCTGGAGGAATGATAGCTATTGGGAATAATATTACACAAGACGAAGGAAACAGTACTAATAATATAGGAACTGCTGTATTGTCTGTTCCTAAGGGAACTGCTATTACTTTGGATCTTGTTGATGATCTAGGAATAAGTGACGAGGATAGATCATTAGTGAAAATTGAATATGTATAGTAGAGTCAGCAATCTAGCTGGCCCTTTTTTTAATACAATATATAAACTTGTTCATAAAAACAAATTTTGTTAAAATTAAGATATATTTAATTTTAATTTATGTTGACACTTAAAACAAAAATTGAGAAGCTGTCTTTGATCGGTCCGGCTTATGTAAAAAAACTTCACAGGGTTGGAGTTAAAACTGC
>JAGLID010000165.1 GCA_023143145.1 Minisyncoccota bacterium
TATATTTTCTGTTATTAGTCTATTTTTTGTGACTTACTACTGATATTTTATTCCAATAGTGCTTCACGTAAATAATATCAAACCACCCGAAGTTTTTCAAAAAACTTCGGGTGTCCAATAAAGATTATATTGACTCAGAAGTATCCTCTGAGCTTGTGCATTCTGGATCCTTTTCCATGGCTGGAAAAATTTTGTTTTTACCTGGACAACCTGCATAGTCACAATATCCATCGCGATCATTATCTCTACCATCATTACATTCAGTAATAATAAGGTCTGGGTCTGGGTCTCCGCCTACTTGTACTGTAACTTCATAATCAGCTGTTAAATTATTATCTGCAGTAGCAACGACCTTAATAACTATTGTCTCAGTATCGTACAAACGAGTATTAATTTTATAACCAAACGGCGCGGAAGCGTCTGATGATTTATACGCTTCGTCAATATAAAAGTCAACTTTCTGAACATTACCTGAAACGCTCGTTGTGACATTAAGAAATTTATCAGTAACTATGCTTCCGTCAACAGGATAACCTATCGCAATCGTCGGCCGAGTAATCTCTATGCATTCTCCGTCTTGACACATTCCAAAGCATTTATATAGTTCATGATAACCTAGATTTTCTGAACAAAATACTTCACGCAGATATCCCCCTTCAACACAATAATCATATTTCGGGCTGTCATCAAACATATATCCCGTTATTTCTCCTTGGACATTATAATCTTTTCCATCATCAGAATCTTCACAAGATCTTATTACGCAGGCACCATCAAGACAGATATCAGAACAAGTATAAATTTCAGAAGCTCCTTCTGTCCCATTACAGAAAGTTTCTCTCAACTCCGTGTCGCTAATACAATAATCAAAATTATCTCCTTCATCCATTATTCCAACTACTTGCCCAGCAACTTCATAATTTTTTCCTTCATCAGTATCAGAACAACTATTAATGTTAATACAATTATAACTAGCGTCAAACCCAGTGAGATTAGAATTTGAATCATCACAATCTTTTTCTGCTTTGCAGAATTCTGGACATGACGATGGCTTATTTGCTGAGATGCCCCAATTGCAGTATCCATCATTATCATTGTCAGTACATATTGTTTCATAACTTCCTAATGTTGTAACAGGAGCTGTAACTGCAAAACTAAAATCAAATTCAGAAAGAGGGAGATTAATTTTGGAATAACCTGCTTCACCCCATCCTGTTCCCCAACTATTTTTAAATGTCCAATAAGTTTGTCCAACCAATGGATCACCTTCCTGAATCGTTTTATACTGACTATATGATGTGCTGTAATAAATACGATCACCCACATTTACTGTGTCATATCCGACAAGATGCATCATATGCCACCAAGAATCCACGCGACCAGCTGCGCCACCGTATTCTATTATCATTTTTTTCAGAACATCCTCTCCCTGAGATGAATAGAAGTTAGCGGTTCTACTACCTATTTTTACTTTTTCGGCTGGGTCATTACATTTAAGTTCACATGAAATATCTGAAGCTACATAAGAAAAGCAATCCTCATCTACAACACCTGTATTTTGGACATAACTTGCTGCTGTAGCAGAATATCCCCCCGAGCAAGAACCTCCTCCACTACATGATAAAACATCTTGTTCAGAAAGATTCATATCTATGTGCTGATTAAAATATAGATTTGTAAGAGTTTCGGTAGCGGCTACCACAGCAAACGCCCAACAACTTCCACAAGATCCCTGATTCGTTACTGGTGTAACCCAATTTTCATTATGTCTATTTCTCCAATCCCATCCTGATGGCAATGAACCAGTTCCTGATAATTCTTCGGATGATTCTGCAATAGCACCTGTATCACTTGTCTTAAGCTCAAATATCCCTCCTGTATAATATTCAAATCCTTGTAAATTAGGTAATTTACCGTTCTTTTTAACATAATCAGGAAATAAAACTTTCTTCTCCTGATAGCTTAATTGAGAAACGGTCGTTTCTCCCGCAATCCAAGATGATTTTTTTTCATTGATTTTCTTGATTTTAAACTTGTCTTGTTTCTCTTTAATTTCTTTATTAAAAATGACTGCACCATTTGATTTTACAATCGGATTTAATTCATTATACGAATTAACAAAATTAACTGAGCGCAAATCAATTGTAGCATTCTCAATTTGAATTTTTAGTGAATCAAACTCAACGCCGTCTAACGCACATGTTTCCTCACAAAAATTATTCACCGTGATTAAACCTTTATTAATTATCATCGGATAGCCTTCATAAACAAGATATTCATTTTCTCCCGAAACCAGCAATACTCTTGCCAAGCTATTACCTGAAATCAAATTTACTTTTGCGTTTATTGACAACCCGTAAATTTTTTCAACATCTTCAAGAAGAATTATTTCATCCTCGGAGATCATCCTGTTTAGTTTGATAGATTCCAATTGTCCTGACGGGGAAAACATTTCTCCTCCTTGCATTTGTGGCTTTGTCGTGGCGCTCTTTATAAAATTATTTTTTGGTTCAATGTTTTGATTAAATAACAAAAACCCAAGACCGAGGGTGATAGTTATTACGATGATCGCAACGAGCAAACCCAATAGACACTTTTTTTTCATATTGTTTTTTTGTTTATTAGTATATTTATATATAAAACCATTAATACACTGAAATTTTATGTATTATTAACATTAATGTCTAAAATATTTTATTACTAAATATTCAAATCTTAATTACAAACTAACACTCTTCGCACCCAACTTCAAAATAACTCTGTGGATGATTACAGGACGAGCATTTTTCTAGAGCTTCAATTCCTTCGTGAAGATAACCGCATTTTCGACAAACCCAA
>JAGLID010000166.1 GCA_023143145.1 Minisyncoccota bacterium
AAAATATTTTTATGGAAAAAATATTAAATTCAATTAAGCAATCTTTAGATGATGAAAATTATTATTCAGCCTTAGTTTTGTCACTAATAATTCCAGATATATGTGGTAAATTTGAAAATAGTAATCAAAGATTATCAAAACGTTATTCAGAATGGTTTAATAAATATCTTGGTAAAAAATATAGCAATTTTTTATCTGGTAATGGTTGTTATGCACTAAGGTGTTCTTTTCTGCATGAAGGAACTGGAGATACAGAAACACAAGATAAGAAAGAAATTTTGGATCATGTAGCCTTTATTCCAAGAGGAAGTCATTGCAATAGATTAAGTAATTGTCATTTTGGCGATAAGAGATATGACGGGAAAGAAATTTTACAACTTTCTACATTTCATTTTTGTCAAGATATTATTGATGCGACAAAGGAATGGCTAAATGATGTTAAAGATAACCCAGTTATTCAAAGGAATATATCTGAAATACTTGATATACATAAAGAAGGATTTTCTGTTGGAGGGGAAATTATAATGAAGTAATAGTGTTATGAAATTTGATATTTTTTATATATAATAACGTTTTACAAGTGCGGTTTTATAGCCCTAATGGGGCTAGGGAAATCTCAAAAATTCAACAGAAATTAGAAATTAAAATGTTTTATGCTTAAAAAACCAACAAACATACTTATAATCCTTGACGGGTGGGGAGTGGCGTCGAAGAATCGGGGCAATGCAATTGAGCTTGCCAAGAAGCCTTTTTATGATAATTTGGTAAAAAAATATCCATACACAACATTGAATGCTACTGGACTGGCAGTGGGATTGTCTGAAAATGAAAGAAGCGGGAGTGAGTCTGGACATGTAAACATTGGTTCAGGTAGAATTATTAAACAAGATTCTCAGATTATCAGAGAGGATATTGAGTCTAGAAAATTTTTCAAAAATTCAGAACTTTTGAAAACTATAAAGCATGCTTTGGAGAAAAAGTCTGATTTACATTTTATTGGACTTTTATCTGAATTAGATAGTCCACATAGTGACCCAGAACATCTTTATGCTCTTTTGAAGCTGGCTAAACAAGAAGGCGTTAAACAGGTATATCTTCATCTTTTTACAGATGGTAGGGATACTTATGAGAAAAGAGCTTTTTTCTTTTTGAAAGATTTAAACAAACAAATTGCAAAAATAGGAATTGGAAAAATTGCTACCATTGGAGGAAGATATTATGGAATGGATAGAGTAAAACATTGGAGTCGACTTCAAAGAGCCTATGATGCAATGGTCTCAGGAGAGGGTGCAAAAAGTTACTCTGCTGAAAAAGCTATTGAGAATTCGTATAAACAAGGTTTGTCAGATGAGTTTATCATTCCAACTGTGATAGTTAATAAAAACAATAAACCTATCGCAAAAATAAAAGACAACGATACGATTATTCACTTTAATGTACGTGGTGACAGAGCAAGACAATTTATAAAATTATTTGTTTTTGATAAAATAGTTGATTACGATAAGCCTCATAGGCTTAAAAATATTTTTATTTGTGCTCTTGTTGATTTTGGTCCTGATTTGCCTATTCGGGTGGCATATCCTTCACAGGCTATAAAAAATACTCTCCCTTTTGTTTTAAGAGATTTAAAACAACTTTATATTGCGGAGGAAGAAAAATATCCGCATATAACATATTTTTTGAACGGTGGTTATAAGGATCCAATTGGAGGAGAAAATAGAGAACGAATTACATCTCAAAATGTTTTTTCTTATGACCAAAGACCAGAAATGTCATCAAATGATATTACAAATGTGATTGTTTCTAATATAGAATATAGTGTTTATGATTTCATCACAGTCAATTATGCTAATGCAGATATGGTTGGACACACCGGAAATCTGAGCGCAACAATTATAGCTATTGAATTTCTTGATAAATGTTTGAAGCGGGTTGTCGAGAAAGTTATCGAAAGTGGAGGAACAGTTATTGTGACCGCAGATCACGGGAATGCCGATGAAATGATTAATTTGAAAACAGGAGAAACGATGACGATGCATAGTAAAAATCCCGTGCCATTTATTATTGCTCGAGATAAAAATAAAAGTAAAACATGCAAATTAAAAAGCAGAGGAATTCTCGGAAATGTTTCACCGACTATCATGGATATTTTAAAAATTAAAAAACCAAAAGATATGGTTTTGGGGAGTTTG
>JAGLID010000167.1 GCA_023143145.1 Minisyncoccota bacterium
TTCCGGGGAATACCGGTGACTGCGGGGAAGTAGTATCATGCTCGAATCTGCTAAAAATTCCTGTACAATTAGTAAAAAATATAAAGGACATCCAATATTGATGCTTTAAATTTAAGTGATAAATATTTAAAATAAATTGTTTTTCAAAAAAATAACATTGATATAATGACTCAAGATGAAGCTGAAAACTGGAATAACAAAGGACTAAACTTTTATGATGTAGGTAATTTTGAAGACGCAGTGAAGGCTTATAATAAGGCCATTGAGATAAATCCAGAGAAGGTCGATTATTGGTACAACAAAGGTTTTGCTCTTCATGCACTAAGAAAATTTAGTGAAGCAATTGAAGCTTATGACAAAACAATAGATATGGAGCCAGAAAAAGCTGATGCTTGGTATTATAAAGGACTGGCCTATTATAATTTAGGGATTTTTGAAGAAGCAATGAAGGCTTTTGATAAAGCCAAAGAAATCAAACCAGAATATTTGTATGCTAGGTATTCCCCACATGTTGGTAAAACTCTTTTTGGCTTTCCTGGAGTCAGGTGGGCCTTTCAGGTATATGAAAATGATTTACGAGCTTCGTTGAAAGAATGGGAAAAAAGTTTCGATCATATTAATTCCATATCCAATGAGACAAAGAATCGTATTCGACCGCGAGTCGCTGAGGCAGCAGGCCAAATATATGCATATAACTCATGGAACGCAGTGTTAAATGATTTATTTAATAAGGTAGTTTTTATAGCATTGATTTTCAGCCTAATTTTTTCAATCATATCGATAGCAATCTGGTTTCAAGCTGACAGAAGTGTATTTGAGTGGATGTTAGTAATTGTCATATTACTTATTGCATTATCCACTACTATCGCATTTATTATTCTATTTGAAGAATTGCTACCCGAAAAACTATGGTATTTTTCATTGCTAATTTATATAATTATTGCATGGTCATTCTTTAAACAAGAATTTGTAAAATTACCAGAAGTTATCCAGGATGGTATTAGTGCAGGTTTTACAGGAGGTGTAACCTTTACTGGGATCATCATTATTGGTTTTATACTTGTCATTTTCGGAAATATTTTTATTGAATGGAGGAAAAAGCAACGATATCCAGAAGCAGAAGTAATAGACACGCTCTGCGAAGCGCTATATTTTGCTGAGTTAAATCCAGATCTTTGGAATGAATTAGAAGTTAAAAAAGAACTATTATTTGACTTAGAGTGTATAGCAAGCATATTTGAAAATGAATTGTCCCGTAAGATTATCAGCCACGATCCCTTTACTGACCAATGGTTAAATAAATGTGGTCGTAAGATTGCAGTAGGAATCCGCAATTTGAAGCAATTCATTCTTCTCCCAACGGAAGAAAGTCTACAAAGACTCATAGATACATTAGGTAAAAGACTTGTGAATGCTTCTGATGGGGAATGGGGTAAGTTCGAAATGATAAATCCATCCACAGACCTCTCCAAAATTTCGCGAATATCTAATTTTTTCCGTAGGATTATAGCTATGTTATTTCCGTTGCTGATTATAATCATTATTGAAGTTAGCCCAATTCAACTTAATGAAAAAGTCATGAATCCTATAATCATTATTTCTGTCATATGGATCATTGTCAACATTGTGGCT
>JAGLID010000168.1 GCA_023143145.1 Minisyncoccota bacterium
TGTCAAATGCCAAGAGCTTGGGAAATTGCGGATAAGTTTAGAGCAATGGGAAAAAAAGTTGTTTTTGGGGGAATCGCAACAATGCTTCATCATGAAGAAACTATTCCGCATGCAGATGCTGTATTTTTAGGTGAAGCCGAAGGATTAATTGGAAATCTTTTAGATGATTTTAAAAATGGAAAATTAAAACAAGTTTATAATTATCAAAATAAATTGCCAAATATAAACTTGGTTGATACAGCAAGACGGGATATTCTTAACCATGAATTATATAATTTTAGAGGTGTACAAATGGTTGATCTTGTGCACTTATCAAGAGGCTGCAAATTTAATTGTTTTCCCTGTTGTGCAAGATTTCTTGGAGGAAAGTGTTTTCGACCTAGACCGATGGAAAAAGTAATTAAAGAGCTGGAAAGCATCGATAATAATCGATTATTCATTGTCGATAATTCTCTAGCTCAGGATGATGAGTGGGAAAAAGAATTGTTTCGAGAAATTGCGCCTTTAAAAAAGAAGTGGATTTCTCATCCTATTAAGGATGATGACGAAATACTTGATTTGGCAGCTAAAGCCGGATGTTGGTATGTGTATCAAGCAATTGTGGATACTTCGGATCATATGCGTAACAAGGTTAAAAGGTTAAAAGATAGAGGTATTGGCGTTGAAGGAACAATCCTTCTTGGTCTAGATCATCATGATGAAGATTATATAAAACGTTTGGTTGATTTTCTCATGGAAATTGAGTTGGATTTGGCTGAATTCACTATTTTGACACCTTTCCCTCATACTCCTTTTAGAAAAAAAATGGAAGATCAAGGAAGGATTTTGAATAATGATTGGATTAAATACACCTGTGGTGAAGTTCTATTTCAACCAAAACTAATGTCAGTAGACTCTTTACAGAAGATGTATCACTATGCCTGGAAAACTTTTTATAGTGATTGTTGCCAAGAAATTAAAATGGCAAAATTATTCATGGATGTTATAAAAAAAGAAAAAGCCGATGGGACTTTTAAGAAAAAAAAATTAAAAGTAGGAGGATGGTAAAATAAACATGAAAGTTTTATTGATATCTTCAAATATAGCAAATACACCGTATACGATTTATCCTCTGGGTATGAGTATGGTTGCATCTGCTTTAAAAAATTCCGGAGTCGACGTTGAACAAAGAGATTATCTAAAAAGCGAAAAGTCTCTGGATATCCTTAATGAAGAATTGAAAAAAATCAAACCGGATATTGTGGGGATTTCTATTCGTAACATAGATAATGTGAATTTGATGAACGAACAACGGTATATCGGGGCTGTTATAGATATTGTTAAGATGATTAAGGAAAATTCAAAAGCTATTGTGATATTAGGCGGTTCCGCTTTTTCTATTATGCCGGATATTATTCTTAATAAATCAGGGGCAGATTATGGAATAGTGGGCGAAGGTGAAGAATTGATGGTTGAATTCACGAAAAATGCTGAAAAAAGTATTTTCCCGAATGAAAAATGCCTGTACAGTAAAACTCCGATAAACGGATTAAAAATCCCTAGTGCACTATATGATTCCGAATTAATGAAATTTTATTTACAAAGTGGTAATGTTGCGGCTGTTCAGACAAAAAGAGGTTGCCCTTTTAAATGTGTTTATTGTTCTTATCCTATGTTGGAAGGATTAAATATCAGGGCCAGAGATCCAAAAGCCGTTGTTGATGATATTCAAATATTGAACGAACATTATGGAGCAAAACTCATTTTTTTTACAGATTCTGTTTTCAATGATCCTCAAGGAGAATACCTGAAAGTTGTGCATGAAATGAAAGACCGTAATGTGAACGTTCCGTGGACAGCATTTTTCACTCCAAAGGGATTGACAGATGAGATTGCAGAA
>JAGLID010000017.1 GCA_023143145.1 Minisyncoccota bacterium
GTCAGCTTGCTGCGGGGTAATTTATTAATTAATGTTTAAAATATTAAGGCAAGCATTGATTGTAGACAGAGGTTATTTTGTTGTCTAAGATATAGAAATAGTAAGTGTAATTTTCGTCTGGATTTTGCTTGATTGTATTAATAAAGTCCTGAACAGAATATTGCTCGTTAGTTGAAGTAGTGTTGTCACTGGAACTAAGACAACCACTAATAATAGCTGTATTTTTTATTTGAACTTCGCTAACTTTTGTACTTTGATTAACAAAAAAAGGAGTTAATCCAGGTAAAAAATCAGGATTAGGGCTTAAAATATCTATAGAAAGATAAGTTATTCCATTTTTCTTGTAGATATGTTTTATTTCTCCAGGGATATTTTTTTGTGTTTCTTCGGCTGAAATAGTTGAAATATAGATTTCTCTTTGGTAGCTATTTAGTAATTTTTCTTGATTTAATTCTTGATAATATCTATCTTTATCTGAAGCTAGGGATTTATTTTGTTGATTTAACTTGTAGCTGTCCTTTATTATCGAATTAACTTGATCTGAAAGACTAGTTATTTGTTGTTCAAGCTGATAAATCTTGAGATTTGAAATTGTAATTTGTTTTTTTAAAAAATATTCTTTACTACTAGCTAGAACGATGAAAAATAACATGGCAAGAAAAGTAATTGCAAATATAGCATTTTTTTGTTTTTTCATGATATTCTGTTTATTAACAAATAATTGACAGCATGTATACTAATAATTGAAAATATTAGTTTTAGAAAATTAATGTGTTGAACAAGAAATACAAGGGTCGTAAGAGTGAATTAGTTTCAGAATTTCCAACTCTCTTCTTTCTTTGTTATATTTCTCGATACGAGGAAGGTATATTTTTAAGTCGTCATTGAGATTCACTAAAAGCTGAGCGGTCGGTGTCATAACATCTGCTCTTGTCACGATACCTTTTTTATTAATATCGTAAGAATGGTAGAGTACTCCTCTCGGAGCTTCAAGAAGGGCAGATCCAAATCCTTTCTTCACATTAAATGTTGTGTTAATATTTTTCATATTTGAATTTTCAAGTTCACTTGCTAGCTTGCGACATTCTTCGATATAGTGAATAACTTCTATGGTTTGGGCGAGGGTGTTATAGAAAGGATTATATAATGGAAATTCAAGTCCAGTGGACTTTAAAGCTCTTTTGGCATTTGGGTTTAAGTTTTTTTTGTTGATGTGTAGTCTGGCAAGCGCATCAGTAGCATAACTATGACCATCTCGTTTAGCCAGTTTTGCCACAGTGCCATTAACTTGTTGTTCTTTAATTTCGTTCCGAAATTTTTTTTCATCAGCAATCCAGCTTTCTGAAGAATGCATTTCTCCATAATATGATGAATAGCTGTCTTTTTCTTTTGGTTTGTGTGCAATGTATTCAGTTTTTCTTTGGAAATCTGGTATATCAAGAGAAAGAATAAAATCCACTAGAAGCTTGCTATAAGGAAGAACATTTTTTCCTTCATCTTCAATTTGACTGAGAATACTTTTACTTGGGATTTTATGCCATCCACCAACTTTTGGTGTCATAGGATGAATGGTACGTCCACCAATAAGTTTTATGACATTGTTTCCAAAGTCTCTTATTCTAAGAACTTTTTTCACAAATTCTGGTTTTTCATCAGCAATATCAAGACCATCTCTATTTTTGAAATAGTCTGTGGCACTCAAGAAAAAAATATGCAGAACATGGCTTTGAATGATTTGTCCTGCCATCATTAGTTCTCGAAGAATGACAGTTTCTCTCGTGGGGGTTATATCAAATGCTTGTTCAAGAGCTTTAATACTTGTTATTCCGTGAATAACAGGGCAAATACCGCAAATTCGAGAAGTTATAACTGGAACATCTTCATAGCTTCTTCCGACCAACAAGCTCTCAATAAGCCGTGCACCTTCTTCAACTTCAACTTGAGCCTTTTTGACTTTGCCTTTGACGATATGTCCTACAAATCCAGCATGTCCTTCAATTTTCGCAATGTGATCAATTTGTATTTTCATAAAGTAATTATTTTAACGTTTAAGTTCACTAATATTCTAATAAATAAATTTTTTATTTATAGTTTTGTAATTCTGAAATACTATAGAATCTTTGAAATTTATCTCATTGTTTTTGCACAATCTTTAAGTTAATTAATATTTTTTGGATTATTTACTTTTGAATGGCAGATAAATTTTTTACTGTGTTAATACATTTATCTCTATCAGAATCACTATTCATATATTTTTCACACAGTGTTATATCTTTTTCTTTTTCTATAAATCTCATTCTGCAATTATATTGATGAATATCTAATCCCGTTGTATCTTTACTGGGAATACCGTTTAAATAAAATTCTTCATACAATTTTTTATCACAATAATCAATATTATTTACCTTTTCCATAAGATTTATTAAGCATTGTTCATTATTATTAGCACTTACGAATTTACATTTATACGCAGCAGAGTTCACATCTTCAGCAGTATCAAGTTTTCGTATTGCAATTTCACTTAGTTTTTTGTTATCATATTCAGTAGTTTCTTCGCGAGCCATAAAAAGCAAAAAAATAAATGGAAGGCAATAAATTAAAATTATTCCAATAGTTCTCAATAGATGATGCTTCTTTGAATTTTCACTTTTATTTTTATTAAATAAAACTACAAATTTAGAAAACTTATAACACAAATAGACAATGGGAATGTTTATATATACAATGAATACAAGGTATAAAATATTAAATTCATTCGGTCCTGTTAGTTGGACAAGAAAGCCAGAAAGCAAAGTTGTAATGCTCAACAAGGTGTGCAGAATGTTTGTTGAAATTAAAAACGCACAACCGTCACTACAAATAACTATTGGCTTTGGAATAAACAAAAATAAGAGAAGAGTTAAAATAATTATATTAATTTGGTTTTTCTCCATTTGTTTTTTCAAAAATTACAAATTATTTTTCTTCACTCTCCTCAAATTCTTTTTTCACTCCATAAATTTCTGCTATTTTCATCAAATCTTTTTTGTCCATTTTCCCCTTCATAATTTCTTGTAGTTTTTTAATACTTGTTCCTTCTAGTGGTCCTCTACAGGCTTCGCAGATAAAACCATTTGAAGTGCAAATTGCCCCACATCCACCGAGAGTTACAGGTCCAAAACATGGTTTTCCTTCTTGTAGTAGGCATTTGTTTTCTCGGAGTTGGCATTCATAACAAACCGGTCTTTGAGCAATATAGGGCGTTTTTCCTTCGGCATATTCCATCACAATTCGATAGAATTCTTCATTGTTTATTGGGCATCCGGGAATAAAAGCGTCAACTTTAATGACATCACTAAGCGGGGTGATGTCAGGATTGTTAATCCCTTCAATGTTTTTGTAAACATATTTTATTTTTTCGTTTTTATCTCCATAGTTTTTTATTTCAGCTACGCCCCCTAAATGAGCGCATGATCCAAGAGCAATCAACACTTTTGATTGTTTTCTGATTTCTTTAAGGCGTTTGAAATCATCTTTGGTAATTGGACATCCTTCTACAATGGCAATGTCGTATGGACCAGGAAATTTTTTTGTTCCAGATGCCAATCGAAAATGTTTTAGATTAAGTTTATCCGCAATATCAAGAAGTCTTTCTCCTAAATCTAAAATTGCTGTTTGGCATCCCTCGCAACAGGTAAGACTTATAATCGCTGTTTTTGGTTTATACATTTTTGTTTAATTAGCTTTTTTATATTTTTAGTAGTGTATATTTGATTAGATAATTCTTTTTATATTCCTTCAGGTGTATCTTTAATTTCTGCATATGAGAACAGGGGACCATCTGTGCAAACATATTTACCGCCGACAAGTACACAGTGTTGACAAACTCCAATTCCACAGTGCATTCTTCTTTCAAGTGAAACATAAATATCTTTTTCATTTAAGCCAAGTTCAATTAGTTTTTGAATAACAAATTTATACATAATTGGCGGGCCAACAAGAATTGCCACCGAATCGGAACTGATTTTTTCCGGCGTAAGTAAATTTGTGACAACACCAATATCCCCTTTCCAATTTTTATCAGGTGCGTCAACTGTGAGGTTCATTTCAATATTTTTGTTCCACTGGTTATAATCATCTTTAAATACTAAGAGTTCTGGATTTCGACAACCATAGAAAACTTGAATGTTTTGAAATTTTTCTGGATGAAGATTGGCGTCTTGAATAATCGTTCGAAGAGGGGAAAGTCCGCATCCACCAGCTACTAAAACTAAATTCCTGTTTTTTATTTTTTTTTGATCGAATCCATTTCCATAAGGACCTCTGATTCCAATGTTATCGCCAACTTTCGATTTAAATAGTTTTGAGGTTAGACTACCTCTTTGGTCGATGGATACTTGAAAGGTTTCTCTAATCGTCGGACTTGAGCAAAATCCAAATGGTGCTTCGCCAAATCCTGGGAAAGAAAGAATGAAAAATTGACCATGTCGAAACTTGAATGTATTTCTGGTTTGTTTATTCTTAATTTTGAGCGTAAAAAGCTTATTAATCGGTGATAGTTGTTCAATTTTCACAATGGAAGTTTGAATTGGTTCGTATTGGTTTTTCATTTAAATATTTATTAGAAGTAATTTTAGACAAAACTTAAAAATAGCTCGCTTTAAAAAGGACTGACCTTTGTTTATATTTAATTAATTTTCTTCAATTATCCTTCTCAAAACTTCTCTGATATCTATTCCAGCTGGGCAGACTTCTGTGCATCTTCCACACGAAACACATCCAGGCATCGTATATTCTTCAGGAATTCTGACAAACTTATGGTCATAATAGTTGTATATTCTTTTTTCTGTTGTATTGAGAAACTTGTGTCCGCCAGCAATCTCAGAAAATTCATCATAAAAACAACTGTCCCATTCTCTCGAACGCAGAATTTCGTCCTTCTTGATTTCATCTTTGATTTTGAAACAAAAACAGGTTGGACAAACAATTGTACATTTTCCACAGTTAGTACATTTTTTGTCTAATTCTTTCCAAATTTCCGAGCCGCGAGATTTTCGAATTTTTTCAATTAGCATTGAATTTATTGGTCCAAGACCCTTTTTAGGTACTGGTCCCTTATATTCAATATTTTCGTAGTCTCTGTAGCCAAAATCATCCAATAGTCTTTGACCATCTTCTGAACCAGTAAAAATTCGGAATGATTCTTGCTTTCCGTGAGATTTTGCTTCCAAAAAAATATCGAATTTCAGGTGTTCCAAAACCTCTTTCTCAAACTTTTGATAATCTTCCATTTCAGCTGGAATTGGACTTTGTCCAATGATAATAGCATTTCTCAATTTTTTTTGAAAATGAGGATCTTTTTTATAAACCTGATTGATTAGAGTAAACGCTTTCAAGTCGTAAAAATGAAGACCAAGTAGGACTATTTTTTCATTCTTGCTTCTATTTAAGGTTGTTTCGTTGTCGCTGAAAACCATCATTTTTTGACACGATGGAAGGAAAAATTTTTTAAAGGAGTACAGTGGTCTCTTGGGACAAAGTGTGAAATCTTTTCCAGTATCGATTTTTTTTATATTAATTTTTCCATCATCGTCTGTATGAGAATATACAGTATGCTTGTTTTTTATAAGATAAGAAACAAGACCCTGAAGTTGTTTATCATTCATGATTTTTATATAATAGAGTGAGTATTATTTATGTGCTAATTATAGCATATTTTTTAATTAAGTAAAATTGATTAGTTTGAAAAATAATGGTAAAATATAATTAGAAAATATTTTGTTATTTTAAATAATGGTTAGAAAAAATGATAAATTTATATTATGGATACACACAAAAGAACAATAATCAAAACAATTACCTGGAGAATAATCGCGACTTTAACTACAGTAATTACAATATATCTTTGGACTGGCGATTTGTCTATTGCTCTTGGTTCTGGCTTAGTCGCGAATGCTTTAAAAACAATTTTTTATTATATTCACGAAAGAGCGTGGAATCAGAGTGATTTTGGGAGGGAGATAAAATAATAATTTTAATTGGAAGTATAGGCGGATATTTAATCGGCAATTTTAAAAATAGAAATTAAAATTTAATTTTAACAAAAAAATTATGACAAAAATTGCAATCAATGGTTTTGGTCGAATTGGGAGACCTGCTCTAAAAGTGATTTTAGACAAACATCCAAATCTTGAAGTTGTGGCAGTGAACGATTTGACTGACACAAAAACTTTGTCACATTTGCTACAATATGATTCCAATTATGGAAAGTATGAAAAAGAAGTGACTTTTGATGAGGAACACATTATTGTTGATGAGAAAAGAATCAAAGTGTTCGCTCAGAGAGACCCAGAGCTTTTGCCTTGGAAAGAGTTAGGAGTTGAAGTTGTTTTGGAGTGTACGGGATTTTTTACTGATGAAACAGGTGCAGGAAAACATTTGAAAGCTGGAGCAAAAAAAGTTGTCATCAGTGCTCCTTGTAAAGGTGGGAATATCAAGACTTTAATTTTAGGAGTAAATGAATTTGACTATGACTCAAGCAAGGATGATATCGTTTCTAATGGTTCTTGCACGACCAATTGTTTGGCGCCAGTTGTAAGAGTACTCAATGATAATTTGGGAATCGAAAAAGGTTTAATGACCACAATTCATAGCTATACTAACGATCAGAAGATTTTAGATTTACCGCACAAAGATTTGCGTCGAGCTCGAGCAGCAGCGGTTTCGATGATTCCGACGACGACTGGTGCAGCAACTGCTGTCGCAGAAGCGATTCCAGAATTAAAAGATAAGCTTAATGGGATGGCAATGCGTGTGCCAACTTCCACAGTTTCAATTGTTGATTTCACGGTAGTTGTCAAAAGGGAGACGACTGTTGAAGAAGTGAACGCATTATTTCAAAAAGCGAGTGACGAGGACACCTTGGGGGTTTTGAACGCAACAAATGAACCTTTGGTTTCTGTTGATTATAAAGGCAATCCATTTTCATCTATTGTTGATTTACCACTGACAAAAGTGGATGGGAATTTGGTGAAAGTTTTGGCTTGGTATGATAACGAATTCGGATATACAAATCGATTTGTGGAAATGGCAGAGTTTGTGGGTAAGGGGTTATAGAATAAATAATAAAAATATGGAAAAATAAAAAAAATGTTTTGGATCATATGGATTATACATAGTGGTTTTTGCTTTCTCTTTCTTTTTCGCTTATTCAGTACAAACAAGTGAGTTTTTCAAAGGTATATTGGCATTACCAGCTGCTGGATCCTTGATAGCTATTTTGTATGAATTATACAGAGATAATCGAGATCATGAACGCGTTGTTGAATTTCAAAATAAACAACAAGATTTTGATTTAGCGTTGGCATCACATATGGCGGATGTGGCCTATGATAAACATACTTTGTTTTGTGAAGAATATATGAATCGAGTACAAAAAGGGTTCAAGGAATTAATAGATGGACCTATCAGAAAGTCTTTGCCTTTTAGCATAGATCTAGTTGATATTCGTAAAAAATATTCTTCTTGGCTTACAAAGGAGATTGAGGTGAAATTAAAGCCATTTGAACATGCTCTCGCTCATATTGGCTCCAAGGATCAGCTTATCGATATATTGCCTGTGGGTGAGAAAAAAGATAAGCTGATCGAAGATGTTAATAAATATATTGGTCTTATAATGGGTCATGAAGAAGCTAATAGCGAAGAAGAAAAGGAAACTGCTAAAGATTCTGTTATTGAAGAAATTAGGAATATACTTGGTATTAACACTTTAAGCAGATTGAGAAAAAGAGCGACTGATTTAGCCTTAGAAAGAATAGAAAACGATAATTTCAAAAACAAGTAATCGAATAAAATATATTATATAATTTTGGATTATTATTAATCGCAGTAAATAGAAATCAAACCTAAAATAACAAAGATTCTGAATCAAGTTCAGAATGACAAAATATTAATTGGACTTTGTAGCAATTAATAATAAAAATATGTTTGAAAAAACAAATCTCCCAGTCTCTCCAGCTTCAAGAGAGGGGAATGAAAATGAGATTAAAGAAAAAATGTTTAAGAGAGAAGATTTACCAGATGGGATTGAGACAAAACTTGAGATTTTTAGAGAAGACAAAGGAGCTGGTGAAGAAAATATAATATTGGAAATAAGCAAAAAATTACAAGATGCAATATTAGTTTTTTTGTGCAAGTTTGAAATGGTTAAGGGTTTAGAGGAAGGAGAAAAGCTTTTCTTATATTTTGAAAAAGGAGATTTAATGCTTAATTCTTTAGATGAATCTGGTGAGGTTATTTGTTCTTGGTTGATTTATATGAATCAAGATGTTACTGAAGATAAAAGTATAGAAGAAACTGGAAATGTATATGAAAAAATTAAAAAACGAATAGCAATACTTACCAAGAAGAAAATTGAAGAATTAATTGCTACTGAAAATCAAGAAGACAATCTTGATCTTAGTGAGAAATTTTTAACTTTATCTCTGTCAGAATTTAATAAATTTGTAGAAGAAAAAAA
>JAGLID010000018.1 GCA_023143145.1 Minisyncoccota bacterium
ATTACCCCGCAGCAAGCTGACGGGGAATTTATTCTATTAAAGAATTACTTATTAATGATTTTTACTTTATCACAGTTCCAATGAACTTCTTACCATCTAAATATTTATCTAAATTTTTCAATTTCTTACCATTCATAATTACAACCTCAAGTCCAAGTTTTTCGGCTTCGCGAGAAGCAATTGGATCAAAAGGCTTATTCATCCGAGGTTCCCATTTATCGCCAACAATTTTTCTAAAATCTGGCCAGCTAATTTCTTTTATTGGCACCGCATTTTTAAATTTTTTTGGATCTTTGTCATAAGCGTAATCAATATTTGACAAATTTGCCACTTTTTTTGCTCCGTAAGTTTTTGCGAGATAAACAGCATCGTAATCCGATGACCAACCTGGAATATATCCTGCACCGATTATAATTGGCTTTCTGGTAATAATTTTTTTATGCGGGTCAATTATAATTTCTCTATACACTAAATCACCAAACATAATTCTAATAAATTGAGCATTATATCTTGTCGCATGAATTCCAATCCAATCCAATTCTTCATTACTTAATTTTCTAATTTTCTTCCCAGCTTCATTATATTTTCGATTCAACCCACCTCCTCCGCAAACGATAATAAATTTATTCCCCTCGGAAACTTTTTTTTCAATTAATTTTTTAAATTCTTTTACAAACTTATAATCAACCTCATCGGGAACTATTAAAGACCCTCCTAACGACAGAACAAATACGTTGTTTTTTAACATTGATTTTTTGTTAATCACTTAGCATTTCTACATCAATCTCGGATAATGTTTTCTGACGGCATCCTTAATTTCTTCCGGCTTTAATACACCAAATTCAGTAATAAATCCAGTTATAAATTCAGAAGGAATAACATCAAAAGCCAAGTTCATAATATTTATGCCGATTGGAGCTTCTGACCAAACCTCTTTAAACGGTCTTGTCTCAGTTGGTATATCTATAAAATTTTCCATTCCTTTTTTAATTTTCAAAAGGCTTGTAACAATATAGACAGGAACTTGTTCATTAAATGCAGATAAAGCCATTCCATATCCACCGCTTTTATTTATTATTGATCCTCTTAATGAAACCGAATCTGCACCAATTAAAACTACATCTATGTTATTTCCACTTTTTTTACTTATCAAAAAAGGAGCAGAGCTATCAATGCACATTGTTACATTTATACCAACATCAGACATTTTTTTTGCCGTAATTCTTCCTTGAAAAACTGGCCTTGTTTCGATATTATAAACTTTTACATCAATATTTCTATTATCAATTTTCTCCAAAATACTTCTTACCCCGGAAGAATAACAATGAGTAAAAACATTAAGAGGCCTTGTTTTTTTCGTCAATGATTCAATTGTATTTACACCATTTTCAATAAATTTTATTTCATTTTCCTTTATAGTTCTGTTTAAAGATGTAGAAATCTCCATCATTACTTTCTTACAATCTTCGACGTCTTTAACATTCGAATCTTGTAACTCAAATATAATGAAACCAATAATATTCTGTGCCATTGACTCAACCGGCTGAGCTATCGCAAGTTTTTTAGCAATATTCATTATACTTCTTATAAACTCATCTCGGTCTTTTGACTCTTCAGCTATATCATCAATATGTTTTGTCAGGGCATCAATTATATTTCTCGCAATAAGAGTCGCTCCTTGAATTTTAAGAGTCCGAATTTGATCAAATATATCATGTATTTCTTTATTCATAAAAATAATAAATTAATAGTTATTTTCTAAGTCCTATATAGTCTATACTACCAGATGAAGATTTTTTAATCAAATTATTAAATACTTTTTCAATATCACTAATTCCAATATTTCTTCCTCCAATACCATAAACATAATTATAAAGACTTGGTTTCTTATTTAAACCGTACAAAGCAGACTTAACTTCCGTAAAAACTGGAGAAAAATTTCCAAAAGACATTGAGCGGTCAAGAACAGCTACTGACTTAGCCCTTGTAAGAGATTTGATAATTTCTTCGTTTGGAAACGGTCTCATTACTCTAATTTTCAAAAGTCCAACCTTTTTACCCTCTTTGCGTAACTTATCAACAACTATTTTTATCGTTCCACAAGTTGAGCTCAATGCCACAATAATATGTTCTGCATCACTAGTCTTATAATTTTCAACGAAATCGTATTTTCTTTTTGTGAGTTTATAAAATTCTTTATCTACTTGCTTGATTATTTTTTTACTATTCTCCATTGCCTCTGCTTGCTGGTATTTATGTTCAAAAAAATAATCAAACAAATCAAGAGGTCCAACTGTAATCGGTTTTTTCATATTCAGCAACGGAAATTCTGCTTCGTATTTTCCAACAAACTTTTTCACAACTTTGTCGTCTAATATTTGAACATTTTGAATATTATGAGAAGTAATAAATCCATCCTGCATAACCATCGCTGGTGTGAGAACTTTTTTGTTTTCCGCAACTTTAAGTGCTATAAGCATATTATCATAAGCCTCTTGTGCGTCCTCACTATAAATTTGAATCCAGCCCGCATCTCGCAAAAACATCGAATCTGAATGATCGCAATGTATATTAATTGGAGCCGATAATGCTCTGTTTGAAATTGCCATAACGATTGGAAGTCTTGACCCCGATGCAATGTAAACAATTTCTGCCATCAACGCCAACCCCTGTGAAGAAGTTGCGGTCATTGCTCTTCCTCCAGCAGCAGATGCGCCAACAACTGCACTCAAAGCGCTATGTTCTGACTCTACATCAATCAATTCAGTGTCCACTTTTCCATCTGCTACAAATTGTGCAAAAGTTTCGATAATAGGAGTTTGCGGAGTAATTGGATATGCCGCCACTAGATCAGGATTAATTTGTCTCATTGCCACAGCCACAGCTTGACCTCCAGACAGCGCCTTGTATTTATGTTTTTTCTTTATTGCCATTGTCATATATTTTCTAAAATTAACTAATCAATAATTTTTTTACTCTATTGATATTATTATATCACTATTTTTAATATTTGAAAATTACAACTTAATATTTAGAAACAGCTTCTCTGTCTATTTTTCTACTCCTCCACATTTTCCCTTATCTCATAAAAATCTCTTTCTTGTTTGTTGATGATATAAATCATGTTCCAATATCTGTTGGAGTTTGTGAATTGTTGTGCTGTAATGTTTAAGTGATATTTGTTAAGGATAAGGTCGTTGATTTGATAAACCTTTGCATATTTTAGTTCTCTGACTAAGATTGAGAGTTGGTATTTGTTGAATTGTTCTCTTGCAATAGTTATAATATTATTCCATTTTACTTAAAATAGTTACAGAATTATTCATCGTAAACTCTTCAAAATTGTAGATGTTACCTAGTTCACAACGAAAAATACAATATCATCCCAAAATTATTATCAAATAATAGCCTGAGAATAAATGTCTGGAATCCAGTTTATCTCACTTTATTATCTCGTCAAACACTTCAAGATACATCGCACTACTCCAAAGTTGAGCTTCACAACCCGAAGATGTTTGTTTTCCTGCGGAGCTAACCTCACTATGATGTCCGACAATTCCCTTATACAAGATTTCATTCGTACTGGCTTCCATAATTTTATTAATATAATTCGAATACTTATGACAATTTGTCTTATAAAGAACAAGAGCTGTCAAATTATTAATCCAATACCAACTATTACCATTGTGATAACTCAAGCTATTTTCTCCCGTATCCTCTGAAATAAAATCCTTATCCGTCACATCTAGCGATGCAATTCCACCCCATTCTAGAAATAACTTCGGCAATATTCTATCAAAACAAACTTCCCATTTTTTATTATCAAGAAGCTCTTGATATAAATAGGCCATTATAAAAATATTTGACCTAATCGTCCCATCGTCACTTCCATCTCGCAAAACTCCATCCACATAAAATTTTTCCAAAATTTTTAGCTTCAATTCTTTCTCCAAAATTTCATACTGATCATTTTTTGTGAATTTATACAACAGTCGATACATATTTAATCTACAAGCCTGAATTTCGATTCTTTCTCCTGCTCTTTCCAAACTATCCATCCATGTTTCATTTTTATAACTTATTGCCAATCCATCATCGCTTGTTCTTTTCTGAATTAAAGACACAATTGCTTGCTCAAATTTTAATACGATTTCCACTTTCAAATCTTCTGAAAAATTATGCTTTTCGTCTAATTTAATTATTCGATTGGCCAACCATCCCAAAGCATCAACGCTAGACAATTCATTATTATCTATTTCATAAAATCTCTTTTTTGCAATTTGCCCATCATCGGTGATAAATTTGATTTGAGCTAAAATTATTTCCTTGGCTAAACCTTCATTCAAATTATATATTTGTAAAAGAGAAATTGCTTCATCTCTGTGCCAAAATTGAAAAAACCAAGGTAAACCAGCATAAGCTCCTTTTCTATTATGATTTTCCACCATCATCGAATAAATAGAATTTTGTGAACACAAACAAGCCATTTTAATTTCTTCATCAGTTACTTTTATAATTTTCAGCTTCCCATATAAGTCCCGCCCTTTGTCATTAAGTTTCTTAAAATTACTGAAAACTTCATTCGCTTCGTCGATTGCCTTTTTGGGAGTTTTAGCTACCGAAAAAACTGCTTTTTTAAATTCAATATTTATAGCCTCATAAACAAATCTATTGCATGGAAATGAATTTCGCTTAAAATCTTTTTCATAATATTTTGAAACAAACTTCTCAATTTTTCCAAATATATTCTTATCTGTTTTTATAGCAAGATAGAGTGTAAATTCTTTTTTATCGACACTTCCAGTGTCTTCGTTCTTTTCTCGATATTTTGTATATTTTATTAAAACACATTCGTCCTTCAATTTTATATCATAAAATCTTCCAGATTCCCTTGAGTCATATGGATGCCTCATATCAAGAACCACTTGCGCTGAAACTTTTTTATTCGTTTGCACGCAAAGAGAATTATATCCATCTGGCAAAAAATATTTTTCTGAAATCCCGCTTTTAAATTTTCTCTCAACTTCATAAAAATTATTTTCAATCTCTTCAACTTCTCCCCTATCTATAATATTTATTCCATCAATAATCTTAAAAACTTCTAATTCGTCTTTATAATTACTTCCACCTGCATAAAAGAATCCCTGATAACGTGATTCCTCACTGTCTGTTAGATAAAAATAATTTCCAAGATTATTACCCAAAATTAACCCAGTACCAACCTCAGCATCTTTTACAATTTTTATATTTTTATATTTATTTACTATTTTCATTTTATTTTCTTATAAATTTTAAATTTAATGAACCCCTAGAAAAGCTTTTGTTATTCCTGCGTATACCCAGCATATAACTCAAATAATAAATTCTAAAAATTTATGATTTATTTGTTTATTAGAATATTATTAAAATTGAAAAAGTTCAACTGGACTAAATATAACTTTTTCTACTTCATTAAACTGTTCTGCAGTTTTTATAATTTGCGCAGAAAGTATACTAATTCTACAAGATCCGCCAGTTGTGAAACCTGAGATTTCTGTAAAGCTTAAAGTCAAAGCTCCATTTTCTAGGTTTGTATCTAATAATTTGAAATTTGAATGTGGAAATTCAGACATAAACCCCGCTAATTTTTCCTCTGCCGTAATCTCCCCTTTTATTAGTAAATTTATTGCATCTTGAATTTGTGACTCTGTTTTTGGAATTTCCCTTTCAACTGGAACAACCGCCGAAGTCAAACAATCAAACTTCGGATCATAATTTGTATTATAATAAAATAATTTTATATTTTCAGTATCTTCTTCTTCGATAAATTTGAAAGTGGAAATAATTTGATTGAAATAGCTTAAAGCCAAATTATCTTTTTGTGAATCCCTATTAAAATCATAAGAATATTCATTAAAAAGTCTTATGTTGTACAATTTTTCACCTTCTAAAAAAATATTAGGTTCTCCACGAAACAAACCTTTCAATTCCGTAACTTTTATTCCTTCTAATCCTTCATACTTATAGCTCTCATAATTCTCCACGGCAGGGAAATTGTTTTTAATCCAGCTATCCCAGTTAAAATTTTCTGGTTTGAAATATATATCAATTTGTACAACTATCCAATCATTTGAATATTTTGGATTAATTCTATTATCAGACAAAAAATAGTCATCTGGTGCCATTCCACCCATTATAACCTCTTTATTGGTATTAATTAACATAATGCCAGTTCCATTATTCAGG
>JAGLID010000019.1 GCA_023143145.1 Minisyncoccota bacterium
CTCTAATTGTTTTGTTTCGTCGGATGGCGTTCTATCGTTGACATAAGGACCATCAAAACCAATAATTAAAAGCTTACCGTTTAGATTATAGAAATAATTATCTGGATAAGAAACGCCACCTCCGCCTGTTCCATAAAAATAGAAAGTATTTTGTCCTTCTATCACCTGTTCCGGAAGATTTTCATTGCCAGTCGGTACATATCGACGCTTGATGTCTTGCAAATTAAAATTTATATTTGTAAATTGAACAGAAATTGAAGCATTGACATCGGAATGTTTTAAATAAACCAAATATGTTATACCCTGACTTTTCTGATATTCATTCAATTGATGGGATGTACTAATTTTATAAATATTCGGATATTTCATCTCAAACCCATACTCCTCATTCCAATAAGTTTTCCAATTGGCGGTTTCATCAACGGTTTCAATTTCATTCAATACTTTAATTGTCTTCCTATAAATTTTTTCGTAAATTTTTCCACTTACCCTGAGAAAATATGACTCCTCCCATTGGTCTATTCCCGCCTGACGGTGTAACGGTATCTGATTTAAATAGTAACTTGCTTTAGCATAATCCCCATCTTTAAAATAAGCAAGGCCGGCAAGAAAATATGGAATAATTTCTTCAGCGGCTAGAATGTCATCAACATACTCTATGGATATAAATGAATCATTTTCAAGATCGCAAGTATGTTTAAGATTATTGTAAATAACGCTTCTTGCAATACAAACTTTCGTTTTCACATTAACAATACCTCTGAAATGTATGGCATCCTCAAGAACTTCTGCTTTTTTCCCTACATTATACTCTATTTTTTCTAATCGTTCTTTTATATCTCCATTTTGAAACTCGATAGCATCTAATAAAATATTATCATCGCTTATATTTGCCGCATTTTGTTTGCCAGCAAATTCTTTCAACATTCCGTAAACTTCTTCATCAAATAAAATAATTTGTTGAGCATTAGTAATTTCTTGTTCTTCTTTGATCTCCTCCTCCTTAATTTCATCATTAATTATGACCCTATCTTTCATCTTCCCCAAAAAGCCCATCAACCCAATTACTACTACAAGCCCCACAATCAAGCTGACCGCCATAATTAGTTTTGCTATTGATTTTGATGAAGATTCTTTTTTCATAGTTCCCACTTTTATTTAAAATAACATTTCCATAGAGATAAACCTCCTATTTTCTATTCGCTACTCTTTAATGAAACCTCGCTGCATCTTCTGATGAAATTGTGATAACAACAAGAATTAGTTGCCAACTCAAAACTATGCTTGGTTTATTTTTTTTAATAATTCTAATGACCTCTAATTCATCTTCCATCACATCAATATCAAACCCACTAAATTCGAATTTTGGTTGATATATTTCTCTTATTACTTTATGATCTTCTGCTAATATATTTTTTGGTTCCTGTTCATCACTCAATTAATTAATAGGCCTTATTTTTTCAAATTATTTTCAATTGCCTTAATTATCGTTTTTATAGTTTTTGATTTTTTTAGCTTATTTGCCAAAACATCATCCCCCAAAATTTCTTTTACCCAAATGGCAAAATCATTTTTTTCTTTATTGACATGATAAATAAAAGATTTTTTATCCATCTCCAATAAAGCGTTTTTTAAATCTTCAAGATTTCTTGCTACTGATCCATTACAGAACCAAAAACATTGTTCATCGCTTACATTGATTATTTCTTTTTTATTTTTCATTTTTTTGTCTCCTTCTAATTAATTATTAAATAAGAACAATATTAAAACCTACAAATTACTTTTTACCACGTCTAGTCTAAATCTAAAATCATTCAAAACATTAATAAAACTTATAAATGCCTCGTATGGCGAATCATAAGGACTAAAATATTTGTGAACATCTCCGTCAGAAAACCATTTTGTACACATATAATAGAAGTGGTCGCTCGTCTGAAGTTTTCGCCAATCTTCTTGAATCGAAATATCTTCAGAATTTATAACATCTTCTTCAAGTTCATAAATTTTTTTCAGAGAAGATTTTTGCATAGAATTACCAGTCCAAGCGCTCAAGTCCCTCTCTGTATCTGCCCAAGTCAAAACATTATGAATATCCATATCATCTACACAATCATAAGAAGCGATAACTTCCGAAGGAGTTTTAAAGTTGTTGTCAGGATGCTTCAATACTTCCGTAGGTAAAGCTCTTAGAAAATTAAAAATACCACTATCTTCCCATTGATGCTCTCCAAATGTTTCATAGTCCATAAATAAATTTATAGTCTGTCCGCTACCATTTATAGAATTAATCCACTGGGTAAATTTCGAAGCATAAAGAGGATATTCCGCCCATCCCTTATTAGAAAATCTGAAAGCAACATCATCTGAAAGTTTATAATTTTTTAAAAGTAATTTTATTTTATTTGCACCTTTTGGTCTGTATACAAAATTCGGAGATCTGTCTCCCATATAACGCTCCCAGCCTTCCGTTATAATACCATCATAACCTAATTTTTCCACGAGAACACCGAGCTCATTATTATAAGATAGCTCCGTATTTCTAAAAACTTTTGGCTTATAATTAAAAAGCTTTTTGACTTTTTCTCGATGCATTTTTACTTGTCTAACAAATTCCTCATCTGAATAAAAAAACGATAAAGAGTGATAATATGTCTCATCAAGAATTTCAACGTTACCAGTTCTCACCAATCTTTGAAATAATTCAAGCGCCTCAGGCGAATATTCCTCCAATTGTTCCAAAACAGTTCCCGAAAAAGAAAAACTAATTTTGAACTCTGGATGTCTATGTACAAGATCAAGAAGAACTTTAGTCGTTGGAATATAACACTTTTGAGCAACTTTTTTTATAACAGCCCTATTACATTTCTCGTTTAAATTTTCATCATCAAAATATTTATGATCTTGTCCAATATCAAAAACTGAATATTTTTTTATTCGATAAGGCTGATGAACTTGAAAATAAAAACAAATTGAAGGCACAGTTTTGAAATTAGTGATTAAATATATTAAAACAAACAATTTAATTTAGTGAACCTTAGAACAATCTTTCTGAAAGCACAATATAGAAAAAATTATTAATCCTAAATAGCAATTCTTTTATTAGGGTTAACTACTGCATTATAAGATTTTATGATTTCATCTGCAGCGTTGTCCCAGGTAAATTTATCAACTTCTGATAATCCATTACTCGACAAACATTCACCAAGCTCATCATAATTAACAACAGAAAGAATTTTATTTGCCATATCATCTATATCCCAAAAATCAACCCTTAAGCAATGATTAAGAATTTCACTTACGCCAGACTGCTTCGAAATTAAAACTGGTGTTCCACTAGCAACTGCCTCAAGAGAAGTAATGCCGAATGGTTCAGAAACTGAAGGCATCACATATAGATCAGCTATTTTATATATATTTTTTAAATCTCCTCCTCTCAGAAACCCAGTAAACAACACCCTATCTGCAATGCCCAAATCAGCTGCTTGCTCGATAATTTGATTATTCATATCCCCAGAGCCAGAAATTACAAAAATAACTTTTTTATTTTTATCTAAAACCTTTTTAGCTGCTTTCAAAAAATTATCAGGACCCTTGTGTAGTGTCAATCTTCCTAAAAATAAAACAATCTTTGTTTTTCTAAAATTATCATTTTTAGAAAAACATGCATTATTAAAATCCGATTTATTAATGGCATTATAAATTATATCGATCTTACTGCTTTCAACGTGATAATTATCTATAATTTTATTTTTTGTAAAATTACTAACCGTCAAAACTCTATCAGCTTCTTGAATTCCATTTTTTTCTATTTCAAAAACAATAGGATTAACCCCATGCCCGCCACTTCTGTCATACTCTGTTGAATGGACATGACTTAGAAGAGGCTTTTTAGACGCTCTTCGTGCTTCGATTCCAGACGGAAATGTCATCCAATCGTGCGTATGAATGATATCGTGTTCAACTTCCGAAGCAATTTCCTTTGCGACTTGAGCATATCTATAAACTTCTTGAATTAAATCTCCGCAATAATTTTCTGCATTTTTCCTGTCCTCAATCGACAAAAAAACTTTTCTATAACTCATAGAATTCAAATAAGCAATGAGCAAAGAATCCACTTCGTTCATTTTTATTTTTGGTAGCCTAGTGTAAATTACATTCAAAAACTTTTCTTCAATTCCGAAATTTCGAGGTAAAACAAAATTTATTTCAACTCCTTTTTCAGACAAAGCTTTAGTTATCCCATAACACGCAGTACCAAGCCCACCACTATTATGTGGTGGAAATTCCCAACCAAACATTAGAACTTTCATTTTTTTATTTTTATTTTTGCATGTGAAAAGTATTACTTTTTTATTATAACACAATTATATAAAATATTAAAATTTATTATAATAATTTTAATGTTATCTTAATTTTATAGAAAACTCTGTGTAAATCATAAAACATTAACTTGACATCTATTTACATTCCATATTATTTTTCATTTGAACTTTTAAAAATTATAACACAAATTAAATAGATTGAAAAGGCTAATTATAAAATACCAAAAAAAATTATTATTATTTATCAATATTTATAATTAGACAACAAGAAGTGTTTAATATAAAATACATATAATTGATATATAAGTTCAAATGAGATGTCAAAGCTAAAATTTCTCGTAAAAACAATAATTGTATTAATTTTAATAGTGGCATCATTTGTGGCAGTTTTTTCGTTTCAAATATTCTCCGCTAGCCAGAAAATATTTTCCAGTGGCGACGAAGTTCATTTTGTAAAACAATTTGGAGATTTAATCTTTCATCCCACAAAAAGCGTCAAAGGAGAGGACGGAAATCGAATCAATATACTTCTTTTGGGAATGGGCGGTGAAAATCACAATGGCGGAGAGTTAACGGATACGATTATGATTGCCAGTATCAAACCAAGCGAAAACGAAGCAGCACTTCTTTCGATTCCCAGAGACTTATATGTCCAAATTCCCAACACCAATATCAACACGAAAATCAATGCCATAAAATCATATGGAGATAAAAGCAAAAATAATAACGGCATGGAACTCTTGAGCAGTGTTGTGGAAGAAATTTCTGGTCTTGAAATTCACTATTTCGTGCAACTGGATTTTCAAGGTTTCACAAAAATCATCGACGACCTAGATGGTATCGACATCAATTTGGAAAATGATATAAATGATCCAACCTATCCAAATTTCAACAATGGCTATGATCCATTTTATATCGAAAAAGGATTTCATCATTTGGATGGTTCCACGGCGCTCAAAGTTGCCAGGTCTAGACACAGTAAAATGGGAGATTTTGACAGAATCATCAGACAGCAAACAATTATCAAAGCAACAAAACAAAAAATATTCGAAAAATATGAAAAATACGATGTTATTCTTTTCAGTAAAATGCTGTCCTCTCTAAGTGATAATCTCAGAACTAATCTAGAACTCAAAGAGCTACCTCGCTTCTATCAAATTACCAAGGAAATAAAAAGCCATAAAATCACGGCCGATGTAATTGATACCCAAAAATATCTCAACCGAACTTATGTTGGTATGGGATATACTCTGCAAGCAAAAGATGCCAGCTATGAAAAAATCAAGCAACTCAGCGCCAATATGTTTGACATTGAAATTTCTGAGGAAAGGAAAGAACTTATCAAAACCGAAAGCGCCACCATCGAAATTCAAAATGGAACTGGCTCCTTGGACTTGGCAAACAAGGTTGCCTTTGACCTCGAAGAGCTTCAATATAGAATTATCAACTCCACCAATATAAAAGAACCTGATTTTTCTGGAGTCAAAATCTATGACAATTCAAAAAATGAAAAACCAAACACTCTCGATTTTCTCAAAGAGAAATTTAATGCTATTATAGAAGAAGCAACTACCGACAATCCCACCAAAGCAGATTTTGTAATTGTTTTAGGGAAAGGCTTCTAATTAATACAGCTCTGATGATTCTTCAGTTCTGAAAGGCTGTAGAATCTAGAACGAAAATCTTTTCTGTCATTCTAAACTTTATTCAGAATCTATGAGATTTAGCATTTCACCTCTCAAATTTTCAACATTAGTTCATCTGCGATACAAGCACAATCATTCTTCCCATTTTATGTAATCTCTGCTTTATTAATTTAAAATGAAAAAGTCATAAGAATATCGGAATTTGCCTGAAGTATTGAAAATTAATATAAATCTTAAACTCCATAATAATCACTTAATAAAAAAATGAAACTAATCATCGGACTTGGGAATCCAGGAAATGAATATAAAAAAACCAGACATAATGTCGGCTTTTTAAGTGTTGATAAAATCATATCTTCATTTAATCTTTCACCCGTCTTGATGCAGACAAAATTTAATGCTGAAATTTCCATCGGAATTATTGCTGAAAAAAAAGTTATTCTTGCTAAACCACAAACTTTTATGAATTTATCAGGTCAAACAGTCCGTGAGATTTCGGATTATTATAAAATTGAACCCAAAAACATTATCATCATTCAAGACGATCTCGATATTCCTGTTGGAAAATATAAAATCTCAAAAAACCGCAATTCCGGAGGACATAAAGGAATTCAATCAATTATTGACCACCTTGGTACCAAAAATTTCCAAAGAGTCAGAATCGGCATTGCCGTTGAAAATCAAAAATCTCCAACTGAAAAGTTCGTCTTAGAGAATTTTGGAAATGAAGAAATGGAAATGATCAATGAAATTATCGAAAAAGTTGTTAACGAAATTTCGGAATTATTTTAAAATATAACCATCATTATGAATAATATCATTCTAGAACAAAGCGATAAAATCCCGTGAGAAAATTTACAAAACATCAAACAATAATAACGGTCTTTTTACCTATAACGAAAGACATTACAAAAAATACACAATTTTTTAACAAACACGATTTTTTGAAATTTAGACAAATAAAAAGAGGGGTGAAAAATATTTTTTATTCACATGTCCTCAAAATTGTTTTTCTCTAATTCCCCTCTTTTTTTTGAGAGTTTTTCCTCTAATTTAAAGATTTCTTCTCGAAGCTCTTGTCTTCTCTTTTCCATCTTATCTTGAGCATTCCACTCACCAATACTCTTACTATGATTATTTCTAGAATTTTCGTATAAATCATTTTCCACCTGAAGCTCGGCTTTTTTTTCTTTTAGTTCCCGTTCGTCTTGTTCTATTTCTTCACGAAGTTTCTCGAATTTTTCACACTCTTCAAATTCTATTTCATTCACTTCTTTTACCTCCTCTATTTTATATATATTACCATCCAAGATCTTGTTCATAAGTGTAAGATCAATATTTACAAGAAATATTTACCTTTGCTTAACAGTTAGTTACATAGCATTTAGGAGGGATTGCTATGCTTTCGCCACTTATAAACAAGATTTTAAATGGTAATTTAAAGCTTCTATCCAAACAGTACAGCTTATCACATAATCGAAACTATGTCAAGTTCAGAACATAAATTTTTCAATGCCTTCAATCTCATCCCTCAAATGGGACCAATTCGCTTCGCCAGAATCTGTGCCTATTTTCCATCTCTTGAAGTTGCTTGGCAAGCTAATTTACAGGAATTTCAAAATGCAGGGATTGAATTTGCCATAGCCGAAAAAATAATTTCAAAAAGAAGGGAGCTTTCTCCCGACCAAGAAATGGAGAAACTAGAACAAGAAGATATAAAAATTATAACTATCAACGATGAAATCTATCCAACTCTTCTCAAAGAAATTTCCAGCGCCCCAGCTATTTTATATTACAAAGGAAAAATTCAAAAAGATGAAACTGCCATCAGTATTGTCGGCTCACGAAAAGTTTCCACTTATGGTATACAGGTCACTACAAAGCTTTCTCGTGACCTTGCTCAAAATGGAATCACAATCATTAGCGGAATGGCGCTTGGTATAGACGGAATTGCTCACCGAGAATGCTTGAAACTTGGCAAAAGAACAGTAGCAATACTTGGCAATGGCCTTGATGAAAAAAGTATCTATCCTACCAGTAATCGTCAAATCGCCAAAGATATTATCGTCAATGGCGCCATAATCAGCGAATATCCAATCGGCACTCCTCCACTTAGACAACATTTTCCAGCCCGTAACAGAATTATCAGTGGACTTTCTCTAGGAGTCTTAGTTATCGAGTCAGCTCAATCATCTGGAACACTACACACAGCTAAATTTGCCCTTGAACAAAATCGAGAAGTTTTTGCCATTCCCGGAAGCATCTTTTCTAAAACCTCTGAAGGAACAAACAATCTCATTCGTCTCGGAGCAAAACTCGTCACAAAAGTTGAAGATATTACTGAAGAACTAAATTTGGATTCTCTACAAAGTTTTCAGCAAGCCAAAAAAATCATTCCTGACAACAACGAAGAAGCGCTCATTCTCAAAAATCTATCCCCCGATCAACCTCTCCATATTGACCAACTCGCAAAAATCACTAAAATGAATGTAACGGCTCTTTC
>JAGLID010000002.1 GCA_023143145.1 Minisyncoccota bacterium
TAGTTTTTCTATTTTTTGTAACGATTTTTTCGTCATAATATATTCTATTTTTTATCAATCCTCAATTTCAAATCAAACACTTTTCCCTTATCTTTTTTAATAAACAAAATAGATGCTTCTTGAAAAACTTTTTCAACTCCGTCTTGGGAGTTGGCGAAAGAATAAATCGGAACAATAAACACATCCGCTTCGCTAAAATCAAATTGGAGATATATATTTTTAAACTGATCAGCGATTTTCAAACTTTTTATTTTTCTTAATTTTATTTTTCTCTTCAAATCCATTTCTCTTTCTTTACTATAAATTTTTACATACCTCATTGACTCAAAAAATAGATTAAATTCCGTCGCAAAATTATATTTTTTTAATATATCATCATTTTGGAAATTATATTTTATATTCATTCCAGCATTCAGTCCCATCTTAATTCTTTTTGTGAATTCTAAATCTTTACCCTCGTATTTATAATCCAACGAGACAAATTTTTCTTGTTTTTCAAAGGACGATTTATAAACATCATGAGAAAGAGTTTTGAATTTTTGCTGTTTGTTGAAATTATCTAAAGTTATTTTTTTATCCAAAAGATGATCAACTAAACTCAACCGTTCATATTTATCATAGATAATTTCTTGTTTTTTGAATATTTTTCCTTTTCTTGTTTTTGCATTCTTACCTTTTATTTTTGAATGATACGATTCTTCTTTTCTTGTGATTGTGTTTAGCAAATTGAAATTTCTATCTTTGAAACTTAGCTCCAAAAGAGTTCCGCCTTTATCTGAAAAAGAAGAAATTATGCGTTTGTTTTTTATAATTGTTTCTGAAAGACCATCAAAATCAAAATCAGCTTTTTGAATTATTAAAGAATTTTTTTCATATTTATCATCCAATTTCTTTTCCGCTTTTATTAAATTTTCATAGATTGCAGCCCTGATATTGCCATAATAAAATCCGCCAAACAAACCATGCCAATATCCACAATTGCACTGAGCTTTATAAAGGTCTTGAAATATTTCTTTGTCTTTCTTATAAGTCGTCTTTTTATGAATACTGTCGCTTAAATAAAGCATCTTCTTGTGCATATAATTCACGCGAGGATATTTGACGAAAAAATTCCGGAAAAATCCCGCCCTCAAATAATTTCTTAATTTTCCATAATCAGAAAATTTTTTCAAACGGTCTTTCAACTCCCTGTAATATAAAAATTGCTTCGGAGCCATCGTCCATTCATCCATTTCCGGATATGAAGAAGTGGGTAAATATATTAAACCTTTTGGTTTAAATTTTTTCAATGCATCTGAAGTAGTAATAGATTCAATTGATTTTTGATTTTTCAAAAGCAAACTGAAAAACTTTTTTAGCCATTCTTTCGTATAAACCCAATCATATGTCCAAGGCCATGAACCAAATTTTTCTCCGTCATCAAAAAAGGTAACCAAAACATCTTCTTTTTGTGAAAAGCTTTTTATGAGAGCCACTGTTTCTTCAGCCTTTGAAAATGGAATCTTAAATCGAAGAGTTTTATTTATCGGAAAAACCGCAATTGACTTCGCGTCATTTTCCGTTGTGTAATATCCCGTTAATTCCTTTTCGCAGACGCCCGCAGAGCGAAAATGAACATCATCTAAAAAAGTATATTTGAGTCCTGCCCTTGAAATGATGCTTGCCAATTGCGGTTCCCAAATACGCTCTGCCAACCACATTCCCGCTGGCGCTTTACCAAACTCTTTTTTCACAAAATCATTCATCAAACGAATTTGAGCAAGTTTATCTCTATTAGAAACAATAGGAAGAATGGGTTCGTAATATGCTCCTCCTGTAATTTCAATTTGTCCCTTGTCAGACATTTCTTTCAGATCTTTTATGTATTGCGGTTTATTTTCCACAATCCAATCATAAAGCGGTCCACTCGTATGGATATTACATTTTATATCCGGAAATTCTTTTAAAATTTCAAGAAACGGATAATAACAATCCTCAAAAACCTTATTAAAAACAAACGAATCATTTCCTACCGGCTGATGATTATGTATTCCGAATATAAAATATACTTTTGACATGATTGATTTTATTTAATTATTACCGATAATAATGCTGCTATTTTTTAACTTAATCTTTGAGACAGCGTATAGATCTACCATACTCCCTGTTTGCTGCTATTCTTAAAATTCTAGATTCGTCCGAACGAATAAAACGATACCATGTTTTATCTCCATAAACAGAAGAAGACCAAAATCCTGCATATCTGCCCCAACTATGAATTGTACCGTATTTGTCTATATCACGATATCCTGCGAAAGGAGCATCAAATCCACTAGAACCATTTATTCTAATTTTTGTACCCGCAGAACCACAACCCCATCCTGTTCTATTTTGACTACAAGCTTGTCCCTCGTCTTTTAAATAATTTTCTAAAACAAACCACTCTAAATCCTCAGGAATATGCCAGCCATTAGGACAAATACCTTGTGCACCTTCTTTCATTAAACCATCCATTGCAGTATTCCAATCATAAAGTCCTCCATCATTATTACAAGAACTTGCATTATCATTTAAGCAATAACGAACAATTTTTTCTCCTTCTGGATTTTTTGTGACTTTCAAATTTTCTTTCATCCAACATTGCTCTCCAATTTTTACAGTGTTATAAATGTTACCATCAACATCTTCGATAATAGAATCACCGCAAGAAAATATTTCTTTGTCTTTTTCTATAAATCTAAAAGTAGAAAGAATAGGATTTATAATTTCTTGAATAGCATTTTTTCTATCATTAATATTTCCATTATTATTTGCAAAATAATCTAAACTTAACTGTAAAACATCTTGATTTAATTGAATTAATACAACTTCACTATTACCAACACCTTCTTGGTAAAAATACTTGTAGCCCAAATGATCTCCAATGTCTATCTTTTCCATTTCAACGTCAGAAATATTTGGATCTAAATTATAATTTTTCTTGATATTTATTGCAAAATATATTTCTTCTTTTACATTTTTTAAAACTAATAAACCAGAAGAATAATTGGAGGTTTTCCAATCTTCTGGATACTGAAGCTCAAAACCATATTCCTCATTCCTATAAGTTTGCCAACTAGCAATATTGGGAAGTTCTTTTTCACTAATTTTTACTAATTTATTTTCTTTCAGTTCGTATTCAAAAACTTTTCTCAAGGTTGGACAACAACCTTCATCTCTTGGCCCGTGCATAATCATATCAATTATTATTTTTCCATCTTTTATTTCCAACGAATTGAATATAGTCCTATCGCCTAAATTCTCAGACGCAATTTGAAACGGCTCGCCATTCCTATCAAGAACAATAGTGAGCTCATAAAAATGTCCTGTGCCACCACTTGAACTATCAAGAATTACTACTGCATCATTTTTTCCATCATTATCAAAATCTCCAAAAACAATCCTCTCGTCAAAAATGCCAACATAATTTTCTGAAGCAGTGTCAGAAAATGTTTCAACATAAGACCCGTCTGTAAGTTTATATTTTTTATCACCAGAACCAAAACTATATTCAAAATTCTTTATTTCTTCAACATCTAATATTTTTACATTTTTTTCTTCTAAAGTATTGCTCGATTTGTTTTTTGCTAAAAAAATAAGACCAAACAAAGTCACAAATAGAAGAGTTATTATTATCACTAATATTATCTTTGGTGCATTAATTGTTTTTTGTTTTTCCATATTTTTTTAATTAAGTTAAACTAATATAAAACCGATAGCACTTACTTGTTGTTAAAAACTTTATTATTTCTTAAAATTCTCAATCGCCCTTTTATAAACTCTCTCATATCCATCAACCATTTTTTCAACCGAAAAATATTTTTCAACATGAGCCCTGCATTGCGTTCTGTCTATTTCCCCCACTCTTCTAACGGCCTTCGCCATCTCTTTGAAATTTTCAACAATAAAACCAGTCTTTCCGTCTTTAACAATTTCAGGCACAGCTGCACCATTAAATCCGATAACAGGAGTTCCGCACGCCATTGCTTCAATCATAATCAACCCAAACGGCTCTTCCCATTGTAACGGAACCAAAATCCCTTTAGCTCCACCCAAAAGTTTATTCCTTTGAAATGGGTTCACAACTCCGACATATTCTATTTGTCCTTTTTTCAGATACGGCTCAATTTCCTCTTCAAAATATTTCTCACAATATTTGTAGCTTCCAGCTAATTTCAATTTTACCCTCGCTCTTCTGGCAGCCCGAACCGCCAAATGAGCTCCTTTGTTCGGAGTAATATAGCCCAAATATAAAAAATAGTCTTGAGAATCTTTTTTAAATTTGAATTCTTCCAGGTCAATTCCATTATGAACAACAGTTCCGCTATCTTGCATAAAAGCATTCTTTTTCTGATTTCTGCTAACAAATACATGCTGCATTCTTCTATATCTCGCTCTACTATCTTTTAGATATTTGTCTTGAATACTTTTCTTCGGCAGATATTTTTTTGGAATCTTATGAATTGGACTATGTATAGTTTCAACGAGTGGAATCTTAATCAAATTTGTAAAATAATACGCAACTTGTCCAAGGTGCGTATGAATTACATCAAATTCCTTTTCCATATCAATTGCTTTTGTAAGTGCTGTCATTGAGTATTCTGTTCCTCCCCATCCAAATAATCTTTTTTTCGCTGCAGGATATGGTAAAACATCAATTAGTCTTGCGCTTGTTTTAGAATCAGCAGTAGCAAAAAGCGTAACATCATGTCCGCGTTTAACAAGCTCTTCCGTTAAATAATGAACAACATACTCAAGCCCGTTTTTCCCTTTTGGTGGCACAGACTCTTGAAGCGAAACAACTTGCGCGATTCTTAGTTTTTTCATTTATTTATTTTTAATTATTTTCTCATAAACCGCTTCATAATTATCAACCATTTTTTCAATTGTAAACTTTTTCTCCACATGTGCTCGACAATTTTCTCTTTTAATTTTATCTATATTCTTAATTGCATTAATCATTTCTTTTTCATTTTTGACAACAAAACCAGTCTTCCCGTTTTTGACAACTTCAGAAACTGAACCACGATTAAAAGCAATGACAGGTGTTCCACAAGCCATGGCTTCTGCCATCACAAGACCAAAAGGTTCTTCCCAGCGAATTGGAAATAGCAAAGCCTTAGCATTTGAAAAATATTTGATTTTTTGCTTTTCGGAAACCTCTCCGACATATTTAATATTTTTCCCATCAATTTTTGATTTTATTTCTGCAAAATATTCTTCATCAGACTTACAGGTTATATTGCCCGCAATGATTAGTTTTTGTTTTATTTTTCTAGCAACTTCAACTGCCTCGGCCAAACCTTTACCATGATGAATTCTACCCAACCAAAAAAAGTAATCTTTATACTTTGGACTAAATTTGAGTTTATCAACATCAATTCCATTATAAACATTATCAACAAAATTAAATTTTATATCTGTGTGCATTCTCTGATTCAAACTAATACTGATAAAATTTGTTTTTTTGGCAAAATATTTATATGCGATATATTCATCTGATTCTTTTGATTTCACAGTGGGGAGAACATTGTGCAAAGTTGTCACAACTGGAGTTTTTGTTCCTTGCGTAAAAAACATAGCATTATCTCCCGCATGATTGTGAATGACATCAAATTGATCAGCAAGTCGAAAGGCATTGGAAACATTAATCAAGTTCTGCGACCGGTGATACCAATCAACATTCATTTCAATAAGTGACTTTGGAAAAACTGAATTAAGCTTTGCCTTTGTCTTTGAATTTCCACTAGCAAAAAGCGTAACACTATGTCCCCTTCGCACCAGCTCATTGATAATTTTTTCCATCATAATCTCAATCCCTCCATATTTCTTCGGTGGCACTGGTTCCCACAACGGAGCAATTTGCGCAATTCGTAGTTTTTTCATTTTGTTTATTTAATATTTTTCAAAACTTGATTTATTTAATTCAACAAACTTTTAATGTTTTTAATTTTCGATTAGTAACTTTCATATATACTCATATTGTTCTTATATTAACATGTTATAGAAGTTCTTGCACATACCTTATATCTGAACGAATGGAATATCACATCTTATTTTATTTTATCATTTTTAAGAGTAAATTCAAAGGTTTTAACACATTTTTTACTATTAATTTTCCAAAGTTTGTCATTCTGAGCTTGACTCAGAATCTTTAATCAATTACAACTAATCAATCCCATAAATCACTGAATGTTCGTAACATTTCTTTTAATTCAATAAAGTTTGTGCTATATTAATGATAGATAAATAGAACTAAATATTCGTATAATATACAAATATCACTAATTAATTAAACGTTTATTCGTATATAAACGAGTTATATGAAATTTTTATATTTGAGAAAAAAGAAAAAGAAAAGCCCCTTTAAGTAAATTATTTAAAACCTTAACCAATTAGTATTAATATGAGAGAGAAAACAGAACTAAAAACACAAGATGATTATATAATTTATGGCACTCTTGATTCAAATAATAATAAAACATTATTAATTTTTGTTCATGGTTTTACTGGAGGCCAAGATGAACACCACTACCTCAATGCAGCTCCATTTTTTATTAAAAACAATTTTGATACATTCAGATTTGACTTTTATTCCAGAAACAATAATACAAGACCATTAGCAGAAAGTTCTATCACATCTCATTCAAAAGATCTGAAATTAATAATTGATAATTTCAAAGATAAATATGATGAATTGATTTTGATTGGGCATAGTTTCGGTCCACTAGTTATTTTGAGCACTGATTTATCAGATATTTCAAAATTAATTCTATGGGATCCAACTACCCCATTTAAAAATATTAAAGACAAAAATGCATCATTTGATTCAAGTCTGAATAAGTACATATTTCATTGGGGCATGGATTTTCTTGTTAGTAAGCAAATGGTTGATGAGTGGATGTCTGCAGATTTGAATTCTTTAGTTGAAAAATTATCAATTCCATGTAAAATTATATTTGCTGGAGATTGTAATAAACATAAATTGTGGAAGTCGTATTTACCCAAATTTAAAGTAAAACATGAATCTGTAATTATAGAAGGTGCAACTCATGGTTTTATAGAAGAAGGAACTGAACAAAAATTATTTGAAGAAACATTAAAGTGGATTAAATAGAACGGGTCTTTTTTCTAAATATTGACTCACTACGCTCGAAATTAATAATCGTCTCAAATATAAAAACTCAAGGGGGCGCTGCGCTTTCACTCCACTTCGTTTCGTTTCGTTCACCCTCATATAACAAGGGATAAAAAGTATTTAATATAGTAAAATTTAATTTAAGTATGATAAAAATAGTAGTTTCAAAAGATTCAGGTTTAAACTCTGATGAAATAAAAAGGTTAGAAAAATTAGGTAATTTAACAATCTATGAAAATTTACCTAAGACTTATGATGAATGGGTTGAAAGGTGTAAAGGTGCAGATGTTATTTGTTCTGGAAAATTTGGTTTAAAACAAAGGTATCAAGAATTAAATAATGTTTTTATTTCTCTCCCATTTATTGGAGTTGGTTTTTTTGATAAAGAAATATTAAAAAAGAATAATATTACAGTTGCTAACTCTCCTGGTGCTAATAAAGATGGCGTTTCAGAATGGAATATCTTTATGTTATTAAATTTATTTCGAGAATTTTATAATGTGGTTAATGTTAAGGATATTCCTAGTAGAAAACCAACAATAACAAAAAGCGTATTTGGAAAGTCAGTTTGTATTTTAGGTAAAGGAAACATTGGTTCAAAAGTTGGAAAAGTTTGTGAAGCTTTAGATATGAAAGTTAATTATTTCAAAAGAGGAGATAATTTAATTAATTCAATAAGAAATGTAGATGTTGTAATTAATTGTTTAACTACAAATGAAACTACTTTAAATTTATTAGATGAAGAATTCTTTTTTTCATTTAAAAAAGGAGCATATTTTATTAATGTTTGTGACTATGTAATCTACGACATTGATGCTCTTATAAAATCTTTAGATGAAGGTCCTATTGAAAGGGTGGCTATTGATGCTATGGGCATACAAGTAGGAGATACTTCTGATTCTTTTTATCAAAAAATAGTTTCACATGAAAAAATATTATCAACTCCTCATATAGCTTGGGCTACAGATAAAAGTAGTCAGTTGGGAAATAAAATAATGATTGATAACATTGAAGCTTGGATTAACAAAAAATCAATTAATGTAATCAATTAATTATGGTGCCCCTTTTATTTCTTGTCTTTTATAGTTGCTTTGCTCCTATTATAGACACGGGCTTATTACTTACGACTCTGCGTCGCTCCACTCCTTGCCACGCCTTGCAGGCTTGAAACTGCGTTTTAGGTTGTCTAACACAAAATATAGAGAAAAATCTTGCTGATTTTTCCCAAATTTTCTTCACTTCGTTACAAAAACTTCTTTTATCCCCAATGTTAACTGAAATATATGTTTTTCTTTTCGGCTAATCCTCCCGAGACGGACAGGCGCCTAACTCCTAAAAAGGAATTCAACAAATAATCATTTACAACTTAGAATGACATTTTTTGCTATCAATTTTCTCCAAAATTTCTGTTAATTCAGTGAAGTTTATGCTATATTGATGACAGATGAATAAAACTAAATATTCGTATAATATACAAATATCACTAATCGATTAAACGTTTATTCGCATATAAGCAAGTTATAAGAAATTTTCCTTTTCTTTTTAGGGCTATCGCCCGATTGTTTTAAAAAATTTTAAAATTATTTTTCATTAATTGTAGAGGGGTATAAGATGTTTTCTCCGCTCCGCTAAAAAAACGATTTATTTATAAGGGAAAAACGAATACAATATAACTATCCAATTTAACTAAGTATGGCAAATAATAATCTTACAAACGCAAAAAAGGCAAAGAACGATGAGTTTTATACTCAGTTTGGCGATATTCAAAAAGAGATTGCGGCGTATTTGGAATATAATCCCGATGTATTCCGAGGCAAGGTGGTATATTGCAACTGCGACGATCCGTTTGAGAGTAATTTCTTTCGCTATTTTGCGCTTAATTTCAACAAGATTGGATTAAAACAGCTTATCACTACCAGCTATAAACCTTCGCCTGTAGCTAATACGCAGCTAAGTTTGTTTGGGGATGACAAGACCCTCGCGAAATCAAAAGGCCGTCCTAAAATAAATGCCAACAAATTTATTATTAACGAAGCGCGCGACATAAACAGCGACGGCGAATTTAACTTAAAGGATATTGCCAAGCAGTTAAAGTCAAACAAACAGAACGAATGGACTCCGCTAGAGGGCGACGGCGATTTTCGCAGTGATGAATGTATAAATCTGCTTAAACAATCCGACATCGTGGCAACAAATCCGCCGTTCAGCCTGTTTCGCGAATATGTTAAACAGCTTGTTGATTACGATAAAAAATTTGTCATTATTGGCAGTATGAATGCGATTACTTATAAAGAAGTTTTTCCTCTGATAAAAGATAATAAGATGTGGCTTGGTAATGGTTTTCATGCCGGCAACGCATATTTCTTTACGCCAAATACCCGCGATTTTGCTTCAGGAGTTTATGATACAAAAACAGGTTTGGTGAAGTTCCGCAATGTTTGTTGGTTCACCAATCTTGACCACGGACGCCGTCACCAGCCATTGCCGCTTATGACGATGGAAGAAAATTTGAAATACAGCAAGCACAAAGAAATTAAAGTCAAAAAAGCGTATGATAAATATGACAATTATGATGCGATTGAAGTTTCGTTTACTGATTCTATTCCGAGTGATTATGATGGTGTGATGGGGGTGCCGATTAGTTTTTTGGATAAGTATAGTCCGGAGCAGTTTGAGATTGTTGGAATGGCAGAAGATAACGGCAAGGGTTTCTCTGGTGGAATTTGGGATGGTAAAAATCCGCATTGTGTTATAAATGGGCAGAATAAATTTAAACGAATTTTTATTAAGTATAAGAAATATGAATAAGGAATTTTATGACTAACAGAATAACAATAGGAAAAATAAAAAATAGGTTTAAAATTATTGAAAATGAAATATCGCAACTCGTTGAGGATCAGTATGTTTTTGAAAAATATAAAGAATATATAAAAAACAGTGAAAATGTTGATAAAGGAAGTGAATTTTTATTTTGGATTGCAAAGAACTATCAGATTTTGTCAGTAATAAATGTTTGTAAGCAGGTTGATGAAGATAGCAGGTCTGAAAGTTTGGTTAATCTGCTTAAAGATATTAAAAACAATAAAAAGTTATTTACTTTAAAATGGTATAGAAGACAGTGGAAGCCAGTCCCCATCGCTAAGACTAATAAGAAAAATTCTCGTTTAAAAGAGGCTGAAGAATGTTTTAAAAAATTCGCAATAAAAAACAATAATTTAATCAGTAGTCAAAAAATAAATAAAGATATTAAAGAAATTAAACAGGCAATATGTGGAGTAAGATTTGGCAAAGAAAGACAATCTGTTGAAAGTTTGAAAAAATATAGAAATAAAAGGGGGGCACATTTTGCAAGTGGCAACAAGAAAGCAATCGTTCCTATGGAAAAATTGTTTGATGCGATTGATTTGCTGGAAAAAATAACAATCAAATATAATTTATTGCTTAATCAAGCTGGGATGAATACCTTAAATATAGATGATTATATTGAGCTTGATAAAATTTTTAGAAAATAATTTCATGAACAAACAAAACAAAAACAATCAAATCATCATCTACAACACCGAAGACGGCGGGACTAAGATTTCTTTGCGGGAACTGGTTTGTAACCAGTTCCCATGGTTTTGAAATTTCAACAAGCTTTGCGATTTTCAAAAACAAAAAGAGACGGGTTACAAACCCGTCCCCGCGAGAGAAACCCGTCCCCGCGAGAGATTCTCAAAAACTTTTTCGCGGGAACTGATTTTTTCAACCAGTTCCCAATGTTTCCCAAGCAAATAGTTTTACAACATTATGCCATCTATCAAAATCTCAAAAGAACTAAAAGCAGGAACATATTTTCTTACTTTCACTATAAAAAACTGGTATTATATCTTTGATAGACATAACAGATTTCAAATTCTCAGTGATTCAATTCAGTACTGTCAAAAAAATAAAGATTTAAAACTCTTTGTGTATGTTTTTATGTTGAACCATATCCATTTAATCGCTTCTTCCTCGGATATGATCGCTTTCGTCAGAGATTTTAAGAAATTCACTTCCAAAGAGATACAGAAGAATATTATCGCCACTGAACCGAATATTTTAAGGTTATTTCGAGTTGGTGAAAATAAATATGAATTTTGGCAAAAAACAAATATGCCTAAATTAATTGAATCAGAGAAGTATTTTTTTCAAAAAGCAAATTATATTCACGAAAATCCAATGAGGAAACAATATGTAGCAAATCCCAAACATTGGTATTGGTCTTCCGCCAATCCGCAAAGCGAGATAAAAACAGAAACTATTGATACTTAGAAACATAGGGAACTGGTTATAAACCAGTTCCCGCGCGCGCGAGAAAAATCAATAAATTTTAATTTAATAATAATATGGAAACAACTTTAAAAACTGACATCACTGTTAAGGATATTTGCGAAGGGTTTGTCTATAATGAACTTGAAGGCAAAGGTTTGTTCGGCTTGTCTGGCAAATTGACTATTCAACCAGAATATCAGCGCAACTATATTTACGCGTCTGACAATGGCAAAAAAGAAATGGCTGTCATTGAGTCAATTCTCAAAGAATACCCGATAGGATTAATCTATTTTAATAAAGTAAGTGAGAGCAATTTGGAAGTTTTGGACGGACAGCAACGCATCACCAGTCTCGGGCGATTTATAACTGACAAATTTGCTATCAAAGACGAAAACGGAATGGAGCAATATTTTAGCGGTATGGCAGAAGACAAGCAGAATAGAATTTTAAATACTACTTTGCTTATTTACGAATGCGAAGGAAAAGAGAGCGAGATAAAAGAATGGTTTAAAACAATAAATATTGCTGGTGTTCCGCTTAATAATCAGGAACTGCTTAATGCGGTATATTCCGGGCCGTTTGTGACGCTTGGCAAGGAAGAATTTAGCAATAGCCAAAACGCCAACATTCAAAAATGGAGCGCGTATATAAAAGGCAGCGCCAATCGGCAGGAATTTTTAGAACGCGCGCTGGATTGGGTAAGCAAAGGCAATATCGGCGACTATATGAGCCGCCATCGCTCTGACAAAAATATCACCGAGTTAAAAACCTATTTCAACAGCGTGATTGATTGGGTTTCCAGTGTATTTAATGATGTAGAAAGCGAAATGCGCGGACTTGAATGGGGACGGCTTTACGAGGAATATCACAAGAAGGCGTATAATCCCGCGAAAGTGTCAGCTGAATTGCGAAAACTCTATGCCGATCCGTATGTAAAAAATCGCAAAGGAATTTTTGAATATATTCTCGGCGGTTCCGTTGACACAAAATTGCTTGAAGTCAGAGTTTTTGACGAAGCGACAAAGAAAGCTGTTTATAAAACGCAAACAGCCAAAGCGGAGAAAAAAGGTAAATCAAACTGTTCACATTGCGCCATGGGGCATAATGCCAACAAGAATAAAATTTGGAGTTTCGGCGAAATGGACGCCGACCATGTGACAGCTTGGAGTAAGGGTGGAGCTACAGATATAAAAAATTGTGAGATGTTATGCAAGACACATAATCGAGCAAAAGGAAATCGATAAATAGAAGTTTTGGGGAAGGAGGAATTTACCCCCTTAATTCCCCTCCACTCTTTGCCCAATCTGCTTGCCGACAGACAAGAACGAAAAACCAAAATTTAATTCTTTTTAAGAGTAGCCCTGCTGGATTGCGGAGCTCCGAAAACAATTTTTTAAAACTCTAACATTGAATTATGAAAAATAATTTAATCAAAAATTTCAAGCAACTTTCTAAAAACGATACCAAAATCGCTGGGGGGAAAGGAGCGTCTCTTGGAGAAATGACTCAAGCAAAAATTCCCGTGCCAGAAGGTTTTGTGATTCTTGCCAATGCTTTTGAAAGATTCATCAAAGAAACAAATTTGGATGTCAAAATCGATGATACTTTGGATAAAGTAAATATCAAAAAAGTTCAGACTGTTGCATATGCTTCAAAAAAAATAAAGGCGATGTTTCTTTCTCGAGAAATGCCGGAAGACATCAAAATAGAAATTATAAGAAATTATAAGAAATTAGATTGTAAGTTTTTTGCAGTTCGTTCTTCTGCAACATCAGAAGATTCTGCTTCTGCCGCTTGGGCAGGACAATTAGACAGCTATCTCAACACAACAGAAAAAACGCTTATAGAAAATGTAAAAAACTGCTGGGCTTCTTTGTTCACTCCAAGAGCTATTTTTTATAGATTCGAAAAGAAGCTGAGTAAAGATAAAATTTCCGTTGCAGTAGTTGTTCAAAAAATGGTGAAAAGCGAAAAATCTGGAATTGCTTTTTCTGTTCATCCCGTTACGCAAGACGAAAACCAAATAATTATCGAAGCTGGCTTTGGTTTGGGAGAGGCAATCGTTTCTGGCTCAATAACTCCAGACGCTTACATTATTAATAAACAAGGATTTAAGATTTTAGATATTGATATAAATGATCAGACAAAAGCATTATACAAAAAATCAAAAGGCGGAAATGAATGGAAAGAATTAGGAGAAAAAGGAAAGAAACAAGTTTTAACAGAAAAGGAGATCATAGAACTTTCGAAGCTTATTGTAAAAATTGAAAAACATTATGGGTTTCCGTGTGATATAGAGTGGGCAAAAGAAAAAAGAGAATTCAATATTGTTCAGAGTAGACCAATTACAACTCTACGAGAGAAAAAACCAAAAAATCAGCAAAAAGTATATAAAAAAATATTCAATCGTTATTTACCAATTTATGCCGCGGAATATAATTATATCGGAAAAACCGAAACAATTAAAAAAATAACGGGAGGCAGCGCAAACTTCCCACCACTTTATATAAATATTCCCGGCAAAGGTAATGATGTATATTATGATGAAGAAATGTATGAATTGAGCTCAAAGAGGGCACTTGAATATTTTAAAGGAAATCCTCAGGAAATGAAAAAAATAAGCGATGATTACAAAAAGATTTGTGAGGCTAATTTTGATTTTATTAAAAATGCCAAAGTTAAGGATATTAAAAAGCTTTTTAATCTTAATGCTAACTATATCAGTCCCATGATGACTATCCTGATACTTATTGGTCGTGAAGAATTTGACAAAGAAATAAAAGGGGTTGCCCATATAGCAAAGAAGATTAGATATTGGAATGACAAAATTTTGTACGAAGTTGGACTAAAAATTTTTGAATTGATAAATACAAAATTTTCTTGGTCTCAAAATTGTGATAAAGCTGATTATATAACGATAAAAGAATCCTTGGCATCCAAACCTATATCACTTAAAGAAATTAACAAAAGAAAAAAATCGTGGATATTGCTTGAGGGTAAAAAATTATACACAGGCAATAAAATCGAAGATTTTTTATTAAAAAATAATATCATTCTCAAAAAAGAAAAAATAATAGAAAATCTCGAAAATATACACGAAATCAAGGGGAATGTTGCGCGAAATGGTATTGCAAAAGGAAAAGTAAAAATAGTATTTACAATGGATGATTTGTTTAAGGTGCAAAAAGGAGATATAATTGTCTCCTCAATGACCGGACCTGATTTTATGATAGCTATAAAAAAATCAGCAGGAATAATTACTGACGAAGGAGGAATAACTTGTCACGCTGCAATTGTAAGTAGAGAATTAAAAATCCCGTGTATAATCGGAACAAAAATTGCAACACGACTATTAAAAGATGGCATGGAAGTAGAAGTAGACGCTAACCAAGGAGTTGTTCGGATTATAGATAAAGTAAAGAAGTAATACGTTTTGAAAAATGACGCTTCCACCTTCGCCTTCAGCTTAGGAGCGCAGATACTCTTTGATTCCCTTCTGCCCTTCCCTCAAAACGAAATAATTAAAATTATTTTATTCTAAAATCTAACTTAATTCGACAACAAAAAATACCCCTTTAATTTTTCATACGGGGTGTTTTTTAATTTAAAAATAAGGCAAATGCTACATTTTTCGATTTTTTGCATAAATACTAGAACACCGCCTAATTTTCTTTCACTTCTAGACGAATTCTGTCCAAAAGTTTCATTTATCGCTTTGTGGTATTCTTAATCTTCTATATATAATTTAATTATTTTTAATTATTTTTTTTAAATCCAGAATATTATCAATGATATAATCCGGATTATATTTTTTCAATTCTTCTCTTGATTGATAGCCATAGGTCAAAACAATTATTTTTATTCCAGCAACCTTTCCAGCTTCTATGTCATGAACCATATCACCTACATAAATTGTTTCATCTAATTCAAACTTATTTATCTTCAATATTTTCTTTATGACTTTTGTCTTATCGTGAACATCAGCATATATTTCTCCAAAATAATCAACAATACCATAATCACTTGCTTCTATTACAATATTCTTTTTACTGCAAGAACTAACTATTATCATATTTAACTCTTGCTTATAAAAAGACTTAATAATTCTTTTTACACTAGGATAAAGTTTTGTATTCACTGTTTCTTGATAAGCGATACTATATAGCTTATCGACTTCTTGCTTAGAAAGATTTATAGAATACTTTTTATAAAAATTCATATACGGCAAAACAAACTCTTTTCTAAATTCATTTTTAGAGATTGGTTTTCTCCCAAGTTTTTCAAACACAATAGCGACAGCATCATAAACCAAAGTAAAATCATCATTCAACGTTCCCGACCAGTCAAAGATTATATTTTTTATCATAATTATTTTGTAATATTTTGAAAAATTACATCCTCACCAACCCTTCAAATCCTTCTAACGCAGTTTTTATGGTTTTCAAAGAAACATCAATCACGCCTTTTTTATAAATTTTCTTACACGCAACCGCGTTCCATTTTATTTCTGCCATCGCTTGTTCAATTACGGTAATTCTGAAAATTTCCATAAACCTATTCTTTTCTTTTGCGGAAAGACTTTCCAGAAATTCTTTCAATAATTTTGAACGCCATTCTGGATATCTCCAAGTTTGAACCCAAAGATGCGTCAAATCTGCCGCGATATTATCAATACGAACTGAGTCCCAATCAGAAAGATAAATTTTTCCATTTTTTCCAGAAACGATTTGATTAGCAAGGGTAAAATCACCTTGAGCAATTACAAAATCTTCGTCTAATGTTTTTTTGTTTTTCAGAAGTAACTCATAAACACTCTCGAAATCTATTTTTCCACTTCCAACTTTTTGCTTTTGGTAATATTCAACCGTATTGAAATAATCCGCATATCCTCTTTTTACTATATATTTTATTACCCCGTTTTTTTCCACTTCTTTTATAAACTCGTCAGACACGCTTTGCAAATTTCTCAAATTTTCAACAGAGCCTTTGACGTAGATATCTTTTTCATGTTTTTTGGGCATATCATAAAAGTCTCCCAGAATATCTCCTTCAATATATTTATAAGAATACCATTCTGGAATATCATTTAAAGACCCTCCTAGAAATCCTGTAAAATTAACTTTGCTTGATATTTTTTTGTTTTCAGTCATTATTCTTGAAATTTCCATTCCCTTTTCAATCCCAGAAATATAACCTTTATTCGCTGTAATTCTCGCTTTCAAAAATATTTTCTGATCACCTTTCATAACACTATGAGCATAATAGTTTTTTTGCTTTTTAACAAAATGGCTAACTGGTTTCGTAATTTTGAAACCTCTTTTCACAGCAAGCTTTTTTATTTTTTCATTAATGTCCTTAATTGTATTGTACATAAAATTTTTTCCCCTTTTAGAATTTATCGCTTTTTTATAAAGTATTGCATATTTTTTAGCTGGAACCTCCCAAGAAAAAGATTCTTGCATCCCTTTTTTAATCAAGTCTCGCCACTGATCTTTATATTTATATGTTTCCAGCGCTCTGACAATCGCGACAAGAAGATCATTGGGATCATAAGTTTTAAACACGAATCCGTTTCCATTTTTTGTTTGTGGATTATAATTTATAATTGTATCTGACAATCCTCCAGTCTCCCGAACAATTGGAATTGATCCATATCTGAGACTTATCATTTGACCTAATCCGCAAGGCTCAAAACGAGATGGCATTAAAAACATATCTGAACCAGCATAAACTCTTGTTATCATTTTAGTTTCAAATTTCAAATGAGCTACAACTTTTTTCGGATTCTTTTTACTTAATTTTTTAAATATTTTTTTATAATAAGGGTCTGCACTGCCAATTAAAATCAATTGCATATTAAGCCTTAAAAGAGAATCTATAATCTCTAAAATCAAATCAAATCCTTTCTGTTCCGTTATCCTTGTTGCCATTGCAATCAAAGGAATATCATCATCAACTTCAAGACCGAACTCTTCCTGAAGTTTCATTTTGTTGATAACTTTTTTTTCAAGAGAATTGTAATCATAATTTTTCCAAAGACCAGGATCAGCTTGTGGATTATATTCTTTATAATCAATGCCATTTATTATCCCAAAAAAACTTTTCTCTTGATGCTTTATTGCCAGGATATCATAAAGATCCTGCCCAAACTTTTTTTGAATTACTTCTTCAGCATATTTTTCGCTGACAGTGTTTATTATGTCCGCACTCAATATTCCTCTTTTTGTAAAATTAACTCTGTCAATTTTATATTTATCCTTGAAGCCAGGCAACTCGCTCACGCCATCATCCTGCTCTTTCTTGTCAATTTCCCACCAATTCTTTCCGAACTGAAAAGTGAGATTATGGATCGTAAAAAGAGTTTTCGTTTTTTTAAAAAGTTCTTCTTTGCTAAATTTGGTTTTAAGCAAATACGGAATCAATCCATTGTGCCAGTCATTGCAATGTATTATATCGGGAACCCAACCATTCATATTTCTAATCGCTTCAAAAACTGCGTAATTAAAAAACATAAAACGCTGGTTCTCGTCTTTATATCCATATATCTTGTTTCTTCCTCCAAAATATTTAAATTTGTCTATAAAACAAACTGGCAGTTCCTTGGTCAAATTACCTTTTTTTATCCTGAAATTTATATTATTGTTTTTTGTAATTTTTACTTTTAAATCATCTTTTACAAGTTTTATGTTATGTTTTTTCTCATCTATAACTCCGTGCCTTGGCATAATAATTCTGACATCATGGCCCACTTTTGAAAGCGCTTTAGGTAAAGACCTTGAAACATCACCAAGACCGCCCGCTTTTGAAAAAGGAGACAGGTCTGTAGTCACAAAAAGTATTTTGAGCGGTTGTGGCATAAAATTGATTTTATATAAAAATATTACTTTTAATTATTAAGCTCGCAATTCTAAGTTAAGCTCAAAATAATACGAAAATTTAGAATATCACTCCTATATATTCTAAGACAAATTATTTGCATAATAAATTAACCAGAAAACGCACATCTGATTACATTATAGCTTAAATATTGAAATTTTGGAACAGTTTTAATTATGTAAACGATTTAGTTTATTTGAATTATAGCTCCATCTCTGTACTTATATTTCTTTTTCTTAATTAACATATTTTTTTCCATTTAGTCCTTATTCCGATTCTAAATCAATTTCCATTCTTTGCAAGCCATCTGCCCATTCATTATCAACCCAGCCTCCTTCAATATCCAAAATTGCAATTTTACACTGAGCTGGACTACCGTCCCATTCTATTTCACATTCTAATCCGCCATTAACTTCTTTAAGATTTCCTTTAATCTCTTTTCCTTTATTTCTTTCTTCTTTCTCTTTTTCGCACCAACTGTTGAAATCTCCTCTCAAGTCAACTTTGTCAATTTTTCCTAAAAACTTAGCCAATTCTATTACTGGATGACCTGGAAGTATTCGTATTTTTACTGTATTTTCCCCTCCTTCAGCTTCTTCAATCTCTATTCCATGAAAATCTATTCCAAGGGCCAATACTTGATTTGCATCCCATCTACCATTTTCTTTCACAAATTTTGATAAATATTTATTATCTCCTTTTTCATCTTCAACTTCTTTTATATAAACTTCTGCGCTTTCAGCGATTTCTTTTTGTTCTTCTGTAAGTTCAACCCATTCTTGATTCAAACACATCCAATTGCTTTTTTCTTTTTTATCACGCCCCAAACCATTTATTCTTTCTTCGCCATATTTCTGCTCAATAATTAGCTTTAATCCTTCTTTTCCTTCTTTAAGGCTAAAGTCTACACCTACAGTTTTTCCTTCTATTATGATTTCAGTTTCCGTTCCTTTTACAGGAACACCGAACGCCATTAAAAATGGCATAAATTGCTCGAATCTTTCTTTCTCTCTATCGCTAAACTCTACGCCCATAACTTTTCCTTCTGTCGTGATTTCAGTTTCTGTTCCTTTCACGGGAATACCATATTTCATAAAAGATTTTTTTAATTCTTCAAGTTCACCTTCTTTTTTTTCTCTAAATTCTTGCCTCTCATCTTTCGACATTTCTGCATAAGTTTTCGCTTTTTGTTCTTGTTCTTCATCTAAATTTTGGTTGAATCCTTCTGTTCTCATATATTTATTATTAAAAATTACTTTCTAATTAAATTTATAAAAACGCCTGATAATGAACTTATAATAATTCCGCAAAATAACGCGTCTTGCAACGAAAGGGATTGAATTATCAACATAAAAAGAGCAAGAAGTACCAACGACACGAATGCTCCGCCCATTTCAAAAAAGCAAACATATTCTGTACGAGGCTCTTTGTCCATATGTTCCTGAATTTTAACATCCCATGCCATTCTTTTTGCTTTTTCAAAAGCCACTGAAGAAGTGTTTAAAAGAAGAACACTAGCAAATGAACTGGCAAACACTCTGATTAAATCAGTAAAAACACTAATCAAACTCCCCCACATCAATACTTTCTTTCTATTGAATTTATCCACCAAAATGCCCAAAATATAAAAAACTATAATAGACACAAATAAAGAAATCGTTTGAATTAATCCAACTTTATCATATTCTAAAACAATTAAAAAGATAAAAATAGACCAAACCATGTATCCTAAATAAATTTGGAAATTTAAAAACCCATTGGCAATTAAATCTGGATAAATCTTTTTAATATTAATAAGCCCAAAATTTATTTTTCTGATCTTTGATATTTCAGGAGTTAACAACAGTAACAAAATGGCGGGAATAATAAAAAGAATAACTGCTACAAATCCCGCGCTAAATCCATAACTGCTTATTATTATTCCTCCCAAAATAGGCCCCGATGCCCCTGCAACTGCTGAATATATATTCAGTTTTCCAAGAATTTTACCACGGTTATTGTTTGGAGACATCTTTGATAAATGAACAAGAAATGGTAAAATATAAAACGCAATAACCGCTCCATATATCAAAGCGCTTAGATAAAAACCGTTTGACAAAGAATCAATTTTATCCAATGTTAAATAAAATATTATTGATGCAATGAACGAGAAACCAATCATTTTTTTCGCTCCAATAACGCTTGAAAGCCAGGCGCTGATTGGCAGAAAGATCAAACGACTTAATTGGACTAGAACAAAAAATAATATAATAGCAGACAAAGAATACCCTTTTTCAAATAAATATATGGGTATAAAAATGCCAACTATTGAATTAGCAAAATTAAAAAAGCTATTACTAGCATAAAAAAGTTTTATTTCTTTGTGATTCATAATTTAATTTATGAGATTCAGAGGCTTAGCCCCTGTTAAGTTTTTCGTTTTTCAGCTTTATTTTCAAAACTACTGTCGCAATTCCAAAAAATACCCATATCAAAACAGCATAAAATAATAAAACCATTTGAGGAGCCAGCATGGTCAAAAGTATCCCTGCCAAAAATGGAGATAATGCTTCAAGCAAATAGCCAAATATGGTTAGAATAGCAATAATTTCCGCTCTATATTCGCTTTCAATATTTTTAATCTCCAAAACTCCTCTTGCTGGACCGCCTATCGCAAGTCCAACAGAGAACAGCCCCGCTAATATCCAAAACATAGATAAACTTACAGAAAAAGCCATCACAAAGGTCGAGATTCCCATTATAAAAAAAGCCCATCTCATTCCGGTCATATATGATCTTTTGTCAACTAATTTTCCCGCAAAGGGAAGGACAATCATTGCCACAATTCCCTGAGTCGCAAACACGCTCCCTATCACAGTACTTGAATTAATAAAAGAAATAATAATTAGAGGATATAAAATAATTTCCACAGACCACATCATTCTAAATGGAATTTCAAAAAGAAAGCGATAAACGAGATATGGTTTTGATAAAATATATTTAATCCCAAAAAGGTAATTATGTTTTTCTTCTGATTTTTTGATTTCCTCTTTTTCTCTGCCAAAAAATTTCAGAGCAAGAAAAAATGGGATTAAAAGAACTGCAAACTGCAGATAATAAGGCGCGCCTAAAAAATATCTGTCAGCTACAAACCCACCAAATATTGCCCCAAAACTTCCTGCAATTGACTGGGCTGAATATAAATACCCCAAGAGCTTACCTTGATTTTTTTCCGTTGAAAGATGATTCTGAAGATACGCGATCAAAAGCGGTCCCATCGCCGCGCCAGCAAAACCAAAAATCATCTTGCCTCCCATATACTGCAAAATATTTGTGGAAGTCGCGTAAATCAACGGATAAACAATTCCTAACGCCGCGCCTGCAATTATAAATTTGTTTTTCCCATAAATTCTGGAAAGCCGCGCGAAAATCAGAGCGATTAAAGACAAGCTCAGAGTTCCAAGAGCAAAAGTAAGCCCCATCAAAACGCTGTTCTCCGTCAAGCTGGAAATAAATCTTTGCTCAATCGGAGCAATTAAACTCCCCGAAAAAACAACGGAAATAGACATCAAAAAAACAATAAGATATTCTTTTTTGAAATTTTGAAAAATTTTAAACATAATGGTTAAAATATTCTTTAATAACTATATTCTGTATTACTATTGATATCTTATAAAAATCTACGCAATTGAATTTGAAAATTGAAAAATACTAAAGTTGAGAAAGAAAAGTTTGATTTCTTTGTGGTTTGAATTCATTTTTCTTATTATTTCTTACATTCAAAAAAGGTTATTCGTTCTGGATTAAATACAATTTATTTCGTTCTGCTTTCTTTTTGATATTCAAAATATGAATAAGCAAACAAGTAAATCGATGTCAAAATAATAGGAAATATAATAAACAACAAAGCATGCTTTTCAAATAATATTCCCGGGATAACAAGCGCACCACAAAGCTTGAATAATTTTCCACCAATCTTGTGAGTTTTATCCCAAACCGTTTCGCTACTCAAAGTCCAAGGAGTTCGAATTCCGATAAACCAATTTCTCTTGGCATTCTCCATTAAAATTCCACTATAATAAAATAGCGGAGCAATCATCAAAAAAATCATTGTAGTCATATTAAATCTATAACCAAGATTCCAAAATATGGTCAGCAAATGAACATAGGACAAAAACAAAAGGACTAGTACTATAAATTCATCATAATATCTTCTAAATTTTTCAATATTTGATTTCAAGGGATCGATTTTCGGAATAAGTAAAAATATACCTATTAACCCAAGAGACAAAAAAGGAGTAAAAAACACTCCCCAAAATTTTGACATATAGCCGTTAACTTCTCCCTTTTCATTCCAATGAGAAGCCATTTGCTCAGGCATTGAAGGATAGAGAATGACTCCAATAATAAACAAAACTGCCACAATTCCCAAAAATATTGTTTTTTGATTTTTCATATATTTAGATTTAATTTATAAAATATCTACAACTATATTAACCACTTTGTTGCTTATTATATTTTATAAAAACTAAATTATCTCATCTATTATTACTTGAACTTTTTCTTTTGCGTCGTCTGGCATCCACTCCGTCATATTTATTTCCCTTTTTAACTCTTCTTTCGATTTACCTGTCACAGTAAAATATTCTTCGACTATTTCTTCAAAATCATCTAGACGATCGAACTTGACATAAAAACTAAAAAGCGAAAAATATGCATCAGAATATTGCTTGTTAATTTCAATTGCAAATTTCATTTCTTTCTCATAGATATCTAACTTTCCTAATTCGTTATAAACTAGTGCAAGTTCATAATGAAAAACAGAAGATTCTGGAATATTATTTATACCATATTCAAAGAGTTCAACTTTCTCAGCTAATTTTCCTTGATAACCATACATAAGCCCCAAACCATAATATGCCTTTTCAAATTTTGAATCTAATTCAATAGCTTTTTTATATTCCTCTATAGCCTTGTCTACGTCACCAATTTGAGCATGTGCACTCCCTAGATTAAGATGAAAATCAGGAACTTCAGGAGCTATTTCAATTGCAGTTTGAGTTTCTTTAATTGCTTCAAAAAACCTTTCTGTCCTTGAATAAGCTATTCCTAAATTTGAATACGCCCATGCATAAGTAGAATCTAAACTAATCGCTTTTTTTGCAGATGCAATTGCTTTATCAAATTCATTATATCGCATATAAACAGATGCCATTGAGCTCAAAGACGGAACATGTTCAGGATTTATAAACAGAGCCTTTTCGTATTCTGATTTTGCAACTTCAACATTGCCCAATTTATAATTTGGAAGACCAATCCAATAATGTGCCTCAACCGCTTCTTCGCTATTTTCGGATGCGTCGAGAGCTATTTCTGCTTGCACAATAGCTTCATTGTAATTTCCATCTGCATAAAATTGTTTTGAATACAACATATTAAATGAATAATTACCTGATGCACCGTCCTCATTAATACTAAAAGAAATTAATAAATTTAATATTTGATAAACCTCTTTTGACGCCACATCAAAAACATCTTGAAATTCAACCGAATTCTTTGGTTCGATTATACTCGAGGCCCCATTATATCTTGAAAAGATTATATCTCCCACCTCATAATATACATCTTCGCTTGTTACATTTTTTATCTCACCTTCAACTTCAAAGAATAGTCTTGTTAACGTTCCAAGAGAAAAACCTTTGTCTACTTCTTTTTTTGTATTTTCCTGAAATTCTGGCAGCATGAAAGAGATTTTATAAAAATTACCAGAATTATTATCAATTAAAATTTCTGCCATATCAACATCCCAGTTATCGGTTTCTTCTATTGAATCTATTATCGAATTTATATCCGACAATTTTATATCTAAATTATAGTCTTTCAGACTTTCAAAAAATGAAATCAACTTTTCTTTGCTTAACCCAACTATAATTCTGTGATATTTTTTATCATTTACTTTATAATTTTTATCATAAGACCTAATAACGATAGCATTCTTTGCACTCTTAATAATTTTATTTACATCCTCATCACTTAATTGATTTGCAGACTGCATCATATTTTCTTCGCTTCCTGGAGGAATAGAAATATGAAGCCACCTATCGCCTGCAATTACTGGCTGTAATATTTTATAAGTTTCCAAAAACAATAGTTGTGGATAAATACGATTTATTTCCCTTGTTAGATTATCAGAATTATTATAATCAAACAAAAGAAAAAGATTTTCTTTATTCCACCGAGATACCATTTTTATAATATTGTTTTCTGATTCTACTAGATCCTCTACGACCAATTCAACTTCAGACATTTTCTCAGAATTTTTATGATAGTTAAGCACAATTTCAAACTTATCAACTTCTTCATTTTCTACACCTGTAAATTTTGCAACGAAAGATTCCGACTGCAAAAGATTATTCCAGCTTCTTTCAAGAACAGCCACTGGATTTTCGGTAGAAACAGGAGTAATTATCTTCAAAATAATTGCAATTAAAAAAACAACAGAAATCACAATTGCAACCAACATTATTTTTTTAAAAGAATGCTTTTGCGCAGGCTTAACACCAGCAGGACCGGAAATTGGCGCATTTGAGTTTTGATTATCTAAATTCATTTTTATTAATTTTATTTTTTTATATTTATTTATATTTTTAATAATACTTCTAAAGCGTGAAGAAATTATTATCTATTTTTATATTACCCTACTTTCAACTAAAAAACAACAGAAATTTCACAAAATATGTTTCCTATATAATATACTTTCGACTAAAAATCCCCTACTCAAATGAGGAGGGGGCAAAGAATGGTCAACAAAACGTCAAAACTAAAACATTATAAAAAATACAAACATCTACATTCGCGTTTTAGCTATTTTGGTTTATGCTTATTATTTTTTAATATATTTGCCTCTTGTCTCTGAAAATAAAATATCAATTATTCCTTTTGCCACATTTCTTGATTTCCCTTGATAGGGAGAATAATGCATAAATATTCCGGGGTATGAGTTTATTTCAATTATTACGTAGCTATTTTTTGTCGGTTTTTTAGAAATATCTTGATTAGTCATAAAATCAACACCAGCATAGGCAAGTCCAGGAATTGCTTTTATTGTTTTAATAGCAATTTTTTTAATATCTGAATGGACTCGATCTGTTACATCAATACTGTCTCCACCCGTTGAAATAGCAGCTTCTTTTCTCAAATAAATTTTTTCTCCTTTATTCGGAATATAATTAATATTTATACCTTGTTCAAATAAATTTTGTTTTATAGTTTTATCTATTTTAATTTTTACGAGTGGACTTCTATAATGTTCTCCTCTTTTTGGATCGCTATTCTTAGCTTTAATTAATTCCTTAATATTATAAATCCCATCACCAATAACATTTGCTGGTTCTCTATTGGTCACAGCAAAAACTTTATCACGACTTACTACAAACCTAAATTCTTTTCCTTTAAATTCTTTTTCAACCAAAATATAATTATTTTTCTTCAAAATTTTTTCAATTGCCAAGTTACAATCTTTTTGATTTTTAATTCCAACAAAAACCAAATTTCCACGGCTACCGTCATTTTTTTTAACTACAATTGGATATCCTATTTTTTTTATAAACATAAAAGCTTCAGCTATATTTTTCTTGCTAAAAAGCATTCCTTTTGACACATTAATTTTTTTTCTCTCTAGAAAAATTTTTGTTAAATATTTATTCGTAACACAATGATGTGTTATAGCAGTCATTTTTGAAATAATGCCACCAGAAATATACTCAAAATGATTTTTATATGATAATTCAAAAAACGCCATATCACCCTGCTTCTTGTTTAAATAATCCACATTTATTCCTCTTGCAAGAGATTCCTCTATTAACAGCCTCTGGCTTATATATTTTATATTTTTTAATTCACTATATTTCATAAAGACTATTTTAAAAGATTAATAATTTCTTTTGGGAAATTTGCTCCCGTGGCTTCTTCAAATCCCTTAAAATCACAAAAGAAATTAACCTCTAAAATTAAATATTTTTTACCTGTCAAAATTATATCTATACCCAAATAGTCACATTGAAAAAGCTTGCAAATCTCTAAACAGTCTTTGATAATTTTTTTATCATTCAATCCAAAATTTTCAATACTGCCCCCTGCTGAAAAATTATTAACAACACTCCCTTCTTTTGCGCTCCTGCTCATTGCTCCAATAATTTTTTTTCTAGTACAAATTATTCTTAAATCAAAACTATTAGGAACAAACTTTTGAATTAGTATGTCACTAGCAGAATAATCTTTTCCCCTCTCTATAAAATCCATTTCATTCTCTATTTTAAATATATCAACTCCTCTGGACCCACTTCTTGGCTTAACAATAAAAGAACTATTTATACTTTCTAATTTTTTAGATAATAAATAATTAGAATTTAAAAAATATGTTGGCTTGATAATTGGAAAATTATTTTTTTCCAATAAATAATATTGAAACAACTTATCTCTTGCAGAACCTAAATTTAGAAAAAGATTGAGATTAATTGTTTTTATCGTCAAAGAATTTAAGTGATTTAGCAATATATCAAAAAAAACATGGTCTTTACTGTCCTTAAATTTTGGATTCCTGAGAACTGCCATGTCATTCTTTTCAAAATTGATTTTTTTTCCCTTATACTTGAATTCTGCTTTTTTATTAAACTCTAGAGATATGTGTTTATATTGTATAGCTTTAAAACCAAATCCCATTTTTTTGGATTCTTTCTGAAATCTTTTCATTGCATATGAGCCTATAACAGGTGTAAAATATAATACTCTTTTCATTTTTTTAAAATTAATGATTAAATATTTTATAAATTATCCCACATCGTCTCAGCTATCTTTTCAATCTTTCTTGCCCTTTTTTGCAGAATCTCAGACTCTTTATAGAATCCTATCTTTATTAAATCGGAAATCAATTTTGGGTCTACTTTGGATATTAAAGGATATATATCTACTTCATTTTTTTTCATTTTTTCAGCAATAAAAACTCCCTCAAAATATGTCTTATCTTTGGAGAAATAATAAGGGAAGAGGCCTCTATAAATTCTCACTAGCACTCTTTTTGTTGATTCTTTTGCCTTTATTTCACTTGTCTCTTTATTGTACCCCGTGACTAACATTTCTTTTTGATATAAATTAAAAATATAATTATAAATATTTTCTATATCATCCTGTTTATTTTCTTCTATTAGTTCTTTAGCCTTATAAATAGCTAAAATATAATAAACACCCAATCTTAACTTAAATTCTGGAAATGAATCTCCCATGATTTTTCTCTTCATATTCTCCTCACTGACAAGAGCCATTCCCTCATGAACGATTTCCCAGTCTCGACCTATACTCAGTCCGTCTATACCGAGTTCTTTGTTTCCCATATTTGCTAATGCATGACACCCTATTTCATGGGCTATAAGCTGAAACATTTTTCTCTTACCAGCTCTTCTTTCTTTCGGAATAAATATTACAGGTGAGCTATACCCGGGTGAGCTATATCTTACATCTATTGAAGTAACACTACTATCAATAACTGTTTTAAAACCGTATTTATCTAACTCACTCTTTTCCAAAGATAAATCAAAATATTTCTTAATATATTCAGCATCAAATTTTTCCCGCTTAATGCTATTTTTTACTATGCTAGTAGCAAGCCCTTTTTTCTTTCTTTCATTTAAAAAAGCAATTCTTTTCTTATAATATTTCAAAGCCTCTTTTTGTAAATCTTCATCAATATCTCCATATGCTTTTTTGGCACATTCAAACGCCTTTCTTTTATTTTCCTTTTTTAATTCAATTAAGATATTTATCTTTGCTTGAAACGATGAGGCCGTATCAATAATTATATTCCGGATATATTTATTTTCTTTTTCTGCCTTTTTCTTGATTGTCTCTAAATCATCAACTTTTTTTTCAAGGATTTTAATGTCTATTCCCTTAAGTTTTGGAAGTTCTGCTTTTATGTGATATTCTAATCCCTTTTCTTTATTTTCTAAATACTTTTCTAATTCATTTTGAAAACTTCTGTCATTCTTTTTGCTTGGCTCAAAATAATAATAAATCATTTCATAATTTTTTCCTATACTATAAATTTCTTTAGCATAAAAAAGAAATCTTTCTTTTAATAGCGGGTCTATTTTCTTATTTCTCACTCCTTTTTCTGCTTTTTTAATATCTTCAATTATAAGATTGATGTCGGACATATTTATTTTTATAAATTTTTTATTCTACGCTGCTCATAATTGTTTGTGCTTTTTTACTTGGGTCTATAATAAACTTGAGCAAATCCTTCTTCCCTATAATTACTGGAAATTCTAAATGGCTTCGGTCAATTACTGACATTCTTGAAAAAACCTCAACACCAGACAAAATAATTTCCATATTAACCATCAGCCTATAAGATATACCATGACTTGATCTTATTAAAACTGTACTAAAGTTTTCTCCCCATTTCAATAATTTGTCTTTGATTTCCTCATCGAGGTCATCGGCTTTGGAACTCTGAGTAATTTCTAAATCTTTAACAACTTCATCGAATTCGTCTATCACATCACCATAACCAAGCTTTCTCGCTATTTCTTTGTCTATTGAAGATACACCTGCTCCAGTATCAATTTTTGCTTTTAGCTCCATTTCCTCTAGTTTACTCTCATTCTTTTCTGTGATTACTTTATCATTTCCTCCATCATCAACCTCCGCAATTTCTTTTATTTTATGTTTGATTTTTATAGACTCAATAATTCCCAAAACCTGTTTTCCAGAGATTTCTTCAATTTCCTCTTCAATTTCTCCTCCAAAAAGATCTTGCGCAATTCTGATGCCGTGAGCCTCGTCTTGAACTTTGATTCCTTGAACTTTTTGCAATCTATATTTCAGTGGTGCCAAATTAGCAATTTGAATCGAAAGTCCAGAGTGTGCATTAATCTCAAGCACAACTGGTCCTCTTTCCTTGTCAATTGCGACATCAACTCCAATATAACCAAGCTTTGAAACTTGCTGACATTTAATTGCAATTTCCAAAATTTTCCTCCAATAAGGAATCCTGATTCCACTTAATTTTAGTTTTGAATCCGGATGTTTTTCAATCAGCTGATCTCTTTGAACGGCGTGAGTAGAGATCCCATTGGTAATATCGATTCCAAGTCCAATACCACCAAGATGAAGATTGGCCTTCCCGTCCGACTCTTTCGTAGGAAGACGAAGCATGGCCATCACAGGAACATTGTTATAAACAATAACTCTGATGTCGGGGATACCTTTATATGCATAAGGCTTTAAAGTTTTTGAAATTTGAATTCTTTCTTCAAAAAAAGCAATGTCTGAAACTCCAGAAAGAGAATAAAATCCTTCAAAAACATCCATTATATGATTTCGCAAATCTTTTATCGTAATTCTTCTCCCTTCTGTCGAAACCCAGCTTTGATCTTTTTTCTGACCAAATATTATTTTTATTCCTTCTCCGCCTCTTCCATGATTCGGCTTGAGAACAAAACTTTTTGGCAAGTCTGCCCATTTAAACATTTCCAGATCTTTTCTATTTTTTATAACACCAAAAACCTTCGGGACAGGTATTCCGTTGTTGAAAAGTAATTCCTTGCTTCTCAACTTATTGTCTGCAAGGCGAATCGCATCTTGAAGATTACTTGGTCTAATATATGTTAGGTTTCTGGAATTCATTCCCAAAAGACCTCTACTTTTTTTAATTGTTGTCAACATGTTTTATAACATCTTTAAATCTAAAATATTCTCTTAACCTTAATCCAGTCCATTTTCCTAAAATAATATTAATGACGAGAAGCAGGATTATGTATTCTGGATGGTTAAGAATTAAATTTCGAAAGCTATCCCAAACAATAAAATAATATCCAGCGCTTGAGATGATTATTGTTTCTATTGATAAAATTGTCGCCGTTCTTATTCCTTTTTCAACTTGAGTAGAGATGAATTTTTCAATCAATGTTATCATAATCAAAATTGGCAAAATTGAAGTTGAGGCAAGTCCAATTTTTCCAAATGAGCCCGCCAAAGTTAACAACCCTAAAATCGCAATACTAATCACGGTGAGCACAATGGCAATTCGCGGAAGATATAACAATCTAAATTTTTTCAAAAAATATCTCATTGCAGTTCCAGAAATCAAAACGACAACAAAAATGGCAAGGCCATATTTTAATCCTATCGCCCAAAAAGCAAATGTTAGAACAAGTGGAGTATATACTCCAAAAGACTTTACTCCAATGATTTGTCTGAAAATGACAATCAATGTTGCAACAAAAGGAAGAGCAAGAATCAAATATACAGTTTCAACATCTACTCCCTGAGAAATTATAACATTTATTATTTCTGACATAAAATTGTATTAAATATTAAGTATTAATTATTAAGTATTAAGCTTTATGCCTGACACTCAATATTAAATACTTTATTTTTGGCTTTTGTGTCTTGCTCCTTTCCTCTCATTTTTGATTTCACGCATCTATAAACTTGAAAATTATGTCGATTCTTATTTTGCACCACCCTGCACTGCTTTTGCAAATTTTATACTACTTTCACAACACACAGCCACTGCCAGAGCATCCGCTGCATCATCTGGCTTAGGAATCTCTTTTAAACCAAGAATCGACTTCACCATCTGCTGAACTTGCTTTTTCTCAGCGCGACCATATCCTACCACCGCCTGCTTAACCTGTAAAGGGGTATATTCACAAATTTCTAAACCTTGATTTTTCCCGATAAATAAAATAACCCCGCGAGCTTGGCCGACAGTTATAATCGTTTTGTTATTCTTAAAAAAGAATAACTCTTCAACGGCCATTACTTGGGGTTTATGTTTTTTTATGACTTGCTGCAATTCTTTTGCAATCAGATTAAGCCTTTCGGGCATATCTAAATTTTTATCAGTTTCTATACAACCGAAATCTAAAACTTTTAATTTATTTATTTGGCTCTCAATCACTCCAAATCCAGTAGTTGCAGTCCCAGGATCAACACCAAGGATAATCATATAATAAATTTAAAAATAAATACTCTTTGAATAAATGCTATCATTCTTCCAAATTCGAACTAACATCATTTACATCCTCTTGCTCGTCAAGAGCTTCAAAAAGTTTTTCAATTCTGTTATGAATTTTTTCATCTTCAATTTTGATTGTATTTTTTGCTTTCCATTCAAAACCAACATCAGCAATCGTAAAATTTTTTTTCTCTAAATTTTCTTTTACTTTATATAAATCAGCTGGTTTAGTATAAACTACGATTACTTGATGATCTTCTTCTGCAGGAACAACACTAAAATCTTCCGCCCCAGAATCTATAATTATCATTTCTGTTTCCTCTTCATTGGTTTGCAAATCTTTTTTCTCAATCTCAATATATCCAAATCTATCAAACATCCACTTTACACTTCCAACCTCTCCGAGTCTACCACTATTTCGAGAAAGAATGTGCTTAATCTCCGCTACCGTCCTATTTGTGCTATCTGTAGTTCCTTCAATGATTAAAGCAATTCCTTCTGGCCCATAAGCCTCATATAAAACTTCTTCAATTGCACCACCTTCAAGTTCTCCTGTTCCTTTTTTAATTGCTTTCTCAACATTGTCAGAAGGCATATTAACCTGTTTCGCTTTTTCAACTGCAAGTTTTAATGCTGGGTTCATTGCAGTATCTCCGCCATTTTTTGCCTCTAATGTAATTTGCTTTGAAAGTTGAGAAAAAATCTTCCCCTTCTTCACATCAGCAACTCCCTTTTGCCTTTTAATTTTTGACCATTTATTATGTCCAGACATAAAGTTGCCTTATTTCCAATAAAAAAAGAGTATCACTAACAACACTCTAGCTTGTTTTAAGTATAGTAGAAAAGAAATGTTTGGTCAATAACAAAATAATATTATCGCGGGAACTGGTTTGAAACCAGTTTCTTTTGTTTTGAAATTTCATTTTTGTTTTTGTTTTTACAGTCAAACCCCACAACTCAATTCCTTCCAATCTCAAAATATCAAGAACAGATTGCAAATCCACTCTCGCATTAAAAACGATATTTTCCAATTCTCGCATAAACATTTTTTGAAAAATATAAAGTCTTCTGTTGGCTCCAGTCTCCTGACTGGATCCTTTTGTGATTTCAAAAAATATTTTCCGACTTACACAAAAGCTCCATACGGGAACATGAAGCCAACTTGAACTCTGATGAGCCAAAAAGTTATATGAAAGAAATATAATCTCTCTATTTCCTAGCTTCCAATCTTTTATAAACATACCAAACTACTCCTCCAAAAGCCCATACAGAAATCAAACATACAGCCAGCCAGCCAACAACAGGAATAATCCATAAAACCATCAGGACTAAATATCCCAAAATGAAATTCATCCACGGAAATTTTCTTGTCAATTCTCTTTCTCGAAATTGTTTATTGATTAAATGTCCTACGGCAATTATGGCGATAATCTTAGAAATCATCATCGCAGTTATAAAGCTAAATAGAATAACCATCATAAGAGGCATCCCTATCAAAGAAACCAAAAGAATAATCAAAAACACTGGAATTAAAATCATAGCAAGAACACCAACTGCCAAATTTTTCCATGGCTCTTTTTCCATAGAATTATAAATGTCTCTCCCGTTTCTATAAAATATTTTATACAAGACAAGCCCTAAAATCAAAAGTCCGAGGAACCTTAACAGCTCAAATCCTAAAAGAAATCCCAAAAAGCCACTTTTTTCATTTTTACTGACTGGCAAGGATTTTTTGATAATTTCTCCTGCGACAATATTTTCGTTAATAGAAAGATTTCTATCACTGTGGTAAATTAAATTCCCCCCGATTTTTGCATCTGGTCTAATCGAAATTTCTTCTGCCCAAATTTCCACATCACCATCGGTTCTACCTGATAAGAGCACTCGTCCACCTGCAGCTTTAATATCACCTTTGACATCACCTCGTACCTCAATGTTTCCCCCTGCAATATAAACATTTCCGTCAACAATACTATCTTTTTCTATCGCAATACTTGCTCCAGCGAGAGTAGCATTCTTAGTCACACTTCCTTCAACTGAAATGTTACTACCAACTGCCCTTACATTACCTTCTTTTTCTCCACCAATTTTTATCTCCCCTCCTGCAACCAAAACATCACCAAATGATTTTCCTGAAAAATTAATCATTCCTCCTGCGACCATCACATCTCCGTCAACAGTTCCCGCTACATCAACAACCCCTGCAGCACCTAAATAATCTCCATCTACTGTCTCGCTTTCAGACAAAAAAACTTCCTTTTCTTGAAAATCAGTTCGCCCAGAAGCAAAAATTGTTCCTGCGCCAACAAAAAGAAAAATCGCCATAATAAAAGCAATTTTTATTGTAATTTCTTTTTTCATATATTTAACTTAATAATTAACACCTACTACAAGAATAATCCTATTTAAAAATTAAACAAGTTAATTATCCACAAGTTTAATGTATGTTATAATTTGTCATCCTGAGCTTGTCGAAAGTTGGTAAACACGCAAAATTTAGCGTAGTTCGACAAACTCACTATGACAAATTTAGCTATTTCGTAATTCAAAATAATTAGCTTTGATTTATTATTTCAATATTATTTTATTCCCAGCCTCAATTCCCATCTCCTCCGCTAATCCACTATTTATTTCCAAAACATATTTTGCTTTTTGATTTGGTCCAAAAGATTCACATTGTTCAACCTTACAGGGCTGGGCATTTTTTTGAATAAAAATAATTTTATCATTCGTATTAATCCAAATGATATCGAGAGGAATCAATGTGTTCTTCATCCAAAAATTATGAATCCCTTCTTTTTCAAATATAAAAAACATCCCATCATCAGCCAGCATGTTTTTTCTGTTCATTAATCCGATTTCTCTTTTTTGTGGAGTATCTGCGATTTCTACATCAAAACAATTACTTTCGATACATACCATGGTAGAGATGGGTTTCAAACCTGTCCCTACGTTATTCACACCATTTTGCGGAAACAAATAAATTACAATAATAATTACAATCAATAAAATATAGATTAGTTTTTTCATATTTTATATAAAAATTTATTCAACTGTTGTCGGATATGTCAGACACGAGATAATATGATTTTCATCTTATCTTAGCTTAAAATTAACTTAGCTTAAAATAATTACAATAGATTCAAAGTAAAAATTCTAATTACATTATAATATGTTTATACAGCGTTGACAATCCTAATTATAAAAATAATTTAAAAATATGTTCAAAACTATAACTCAAAATTCAATGTGTTTATCACTTATCAATAATATACGCAAATGGCCGAAGCTTTTTATTATGCTCAAATAAAAATATCTTAAAACTAACAAAAAGATTCGGCCTACAAAATAGGTCGTTTTATTTTGACTAGTTCTCCCTTATTTTACTTTATTCACTTCTACCGAGTTTGTCTTTCGGAGATTAATTCAAGAAAATATTAATTAATAATTATTCGTCTATCTCTCGGAATGACACATAACCTTTATACACAATCTAGATCTGTTAATCTCCTATTTTTTGCAAGTTGAAAATAATTTCATTTGCAAAAAACAGGAAATTATAATTCCTGCGTTCATTGACAATTGAATATAAGATGAGGTGATAAAATTAGAAAAGAAATTAAAAAGAAACTTACACGTGCAAAGATCATTGATAATCATGCTCACCTGAGTATGTATCCCCAAAGCCGGGCGAATATGCAAAATTTGCAGGCAGATATGGCAAACAACAAAATTGATTTTGCCATTACTCTAGCAGCATATTTTCCCCGCAAAACTGGAAGCATCTCAAATGAGCAAGTGCTTTCTGCTACTAAAGATTATGACAACATCATTGTCTTTGGTAGCTTAGATATCGAGAATAATCTCGACCAAGGAGTTGCGGAATTGAGAAGACTTCTGGAAGATGAGAAAATTTTTGGCATCAAGCTCTATCCGGGATATCAATTTTTCTATCCTAGCGACCAGAAAATTGATGCCGTCTATGAACTGGCGCTTGAATTTAATGTGCCAGTTATGTTTCATAGCGGACTTGCCTATAAAAGTCCTGGGGGAATAAAATATTCCCGCCCGATTCATTTTGATGATGTGGCAGGAAAATTTCCAGAGCTCAGGATAATTATCAGCCATCTTGGAGACCCAAACACAAAAGAAGCTGTGGCTGTGGCTCATAAAAATCCGAATGTCTATTTGGACTTTTCCGGACTTATCAGCAACACAACTAAAAGCACAATCAAAGAGGATAAATGGAAGAGAAAAAATGAAGATATGATAGTCAAAACTGTAGCAGAAGCGATGACCGATTTGATGGGGACTGAAAAATTTATTTTCGGAACCGATTGGCCAATCTCTTCATATGAATCGTCTCTCAGGCTTGTTGACTCTCTAGAAGAAATTCTTGAGCTCAACAAAGAAGAGAAAGCACAAATACTATCCAAAAACATATTGAAAGTACTTGGAATATAAGGAGGTTGAATAATGGAAAATCAGATACTGAAAGGAAGAAAAATTATCGTAACTGCTGGAACAACTTGGGTTGAGATTGACAATGTTCGCGTTATCACAAACGTCTTTGGAGGGACGACAGGATACAGAATTGCAATTCTGGCTGCAAGTATGGGAGCAAATGTAACTCTTTTGCTGGGACCACACAATATCGAAGACACGACAATCTTTGCTGATGATCCTACCGAAATTGTTATGGATAAGGTCAAAAAAAACATGCTCGATAAAGAGGAGATTATCGCAGCGGGAGGAAGTCTGGAAATTGTACAATATAACTATTTCCAAGAACTCATGGATTTGATGGAACGCTATATATCCACAAAAGAATTTGCAGCTGTTATCCATTCTGCCGCAGTTGCTGATTATGCCCCTGTGAAAACTGAGGGAAAAATTGGATCTGGTCTGGCTGGTTTTGATATCAAGACAACACAAACCCCAAAGATTATCAAACATATCAA
>JAGLID010000020.1 GCA_023143145.1 Minisyncoccota bacterium
TAGCGGATATTTTGTTTGTTCGGGTCCTGGGACGATGTTGGAACCTTTTTGAGGAAAGAATAGCAGTAGAAGAATACAAATATATATTTAATCTATTCTCTAATCAAATATTAATCTGACATAAAATACACCAAGCAAAAAGAAAAAACTTGCCGAAATAAGCAGAAAATTGATGACCTTCTTATCCTCCAGTTTTTTTCTAAGGAATAACGAGACCACAAAACCAAAAAAAAGCCAAAACAAGAAATTTATAAAAAAAGGTGGCCAACTATCAGCAGGTGGCCAATTACCACCCATCGGAGGATAGGGATATTCGAATGCTTTTAGTGGGAACCCACCAGTTGCGTAGGGCTTATATATATCTTGATGGTTTAGTATTTTTTTGAATGACAAAAACAAGCTAAACCAGCATAATGTTGTTCCGAAACAAATTGTGAAAATAATCCTATTTTTCAAAAGCGATACATTTTTTACTTTTTTTATAATACAAACTGCTATCAAAATTATAACTACTCCATAGAAAATTACATTTCCTAATCTCACAAAAAGATGTTCACCTGTTGATGTCGCAGAACCACGATCAAACAGGCACATACTATTTATATCTATACCCAATTTACAACTTATTCGTAGTATACATAAACCAATAAATGCTCCCGGCATAAATAATATTTCAAATACTGACATCGCGATAAATATTAACAATTAACCAAAAGACTATTGGGAACACGACGCCATCTAAGCTTTTTACAACTACTAAATATTATTTTTTTCAAGAAGAATAACAACAGTTAACAACGGAGTAAAGAAGAGCAGTGCCATATAGAATAAATCTGAGATTTTACCCATCAAACTAATTTCATTTATAGTTAAAAAGAAAACAATACCAGGTGTAGTTAAAAATTGCACAATAAATAAACCAAGTACAATTACATTTAAATAAATTACAAATTTTCTTAGCATATTATAAATTTATCTTAATTTACTATGTCTATATTTTATCACAAATAACAAAAAGGTTCGAACTTTATTTTCTGGTATAAAAATAACCACTAAAATTAGCGATTATTTTGCTTGTTTGGGTCCTGGGACGATGTTGGAACCTTTTTGAGTATAAAAAAATAATCCAAGAATATTTCATCTTGGACAATCGGGATAAGGCACATTTAAACCTCCCCAATTTAACTGACGATTTGCTTCAGTTAGAGCACTTAGATTGAAGCGTTTTCCCTTAATTAACTCTTCCTGCTCTGAAATTTCATATTCTAAGAGTTCTCTGTCTATCTTCCTTAACTTTAGGACAGAAATAATTTCTCCTTTTTCGACCGTTTCAGATATATTATTATCTAAATAGTCAATTTCAACCTTTAGGACCGAGAAATCACTTTGAAGCTCATTCAACTTTTTGATCTCTTTGTTTATTTCTTCAATGAGTACCTTGATTATATTCATCAAGCCTCTGTATCCGTCTTCAAAATGCATTATGCAGTTCCTCCATATTTATCATATTCACTCTAAAATATATTTTAGAGCTTTAAGTTAATAACAATATAATATCTATAATCAACTTATAGCCCTAAAGGTATTTTCTTCTTTTAGCATATTATTCGAACGAACGATTAAGTTTAACTGAAAATTATATACTATTTTTAATATACTGTCAAGCCTAGTTATCTACATTCTGCTCCCAAGTGCAATTATAAAAATAACCGCTATAATTAGCGGATATTTTACTTGTTCGAAGGCAGGGATTCGAACCCCGATTAGCAGGACCAGAACCTGCTGTCCTACCATTAGACGACCTCCGAATATCTAGACAATATCTCATTTATATCATATATATTACAATTAATCAATGATTTCTTCATAAAAAATAAATTGTCTAACTCAGAGACAACTTATTCTATCCATTGTTATAAACTATGTGAATTTTAACCTTTTAGATATCTCCTAATCGCGACAAAACTTCCAAATATTCCCATCCCAGAAGCAACAAGCAAAAGCAACAATGACACATTAACAAAATTATTCATAAAGTACCAGTAAAGATCAAATTCCGGAAGAATCACCATAATCCTTGGAGAAATATAAACTGCTGCCGGAGAAATAATTGCCAGAGTCAAGACGCATCCAACTAGTCCCAAAATTGCACCTTCAATAATAAATGGCATTCTGATATACCAATTGCTAGCACCTACTAATCTCATAATTTCAATCTCTTTCTTATGAGAATACATTGCCAAACGAATCGTATTAAAAACAATCAAAATACTAATCAAAACAAAAAGTATGGTCAAGACCATTATCCCGTCTTTTACTGATTTAAGCATACCAGAAAGAGTATTCAATGCTTTCTCATTTTTTTTATAATTCACCTTTTCAACGATGTCCTTATAATTGTTATTATTAATTATATACTCGTTGATTATGCCATATTGACTTATTTCATTTGCTTTTATGTTCAAAATCGCAAACAAAGGATTCTCCCCAAGCTCTTCAATAGATTCTTCGATAAATCCTTCTTCCCGATGAGCATCTTGAAATGTTATTAAAGCCTGTTCTTTTGAAATATATTCAACAGCATTAATTTCCTCTCGCTGTTCTAAATCTTTTTTAAATTCTAAAATTTTTTCTTCATTAGCGTCTCCTTTAAACTGAACTGAGATATCAATCTGATTTTGCAGAGAAAGCAAAGCATGATTCCCCACTTTGTCAATCGCCAACATTGTTGTAATAGTAAAAAGAGCAATAACAATAATAATAATTGTCGCAAGATTTAACCATACATTCCTAACCAAATCTTTAAAAGCTGTGACCGTAACTCTTTTAGAATTTATAATAAATAATTTTTTCATTTGTTGATTTTATTAGTAGAAAGTTAAATAAGATATTTTCCCTTATCATGTTGATCTTTTGTTATCAACCCTTTGTCTATAGTGATGACTCTCTTATTTATCAAATTAACTATTTCCCTATTATGAGTAGCCAAGACGATTGTCGTCCCATATTGATTTATTTTCATTAAAAGCTGAACTATATCCCAAGTGTTTACAAAGTCTAAGTTTCCTGTCGGTTCGTCGGCAATAATGATATCAGGTCTATGCACTAAAGCTCTAGCAATTGAAACTCTTTGTCTCTCACCACCTGAAAGCTCATCAATATAACTTTTTACTTTATCAGCAAGACCAACAATTTCCAGAACCTGAGGAACATCTTCTTTAATTTCTGAATCAGATCGACCAGAAACCTCCATTGCGAAAGCAACATTTTCAAAAACAGTTTTTCGATCTAGTAATTTAAAATCCTGAAAAACAACTCCAATATGTCTTCTCAGGACTGGAAGTTTACTTTTTTTCAGCTGACTAATATTTCTACCTTTAATACAAATTTCGCCATCTGTTGGGTTTTCTTCGGCAAAAATCAATTTCAACAGGGTTGACTTTCCTGCCCCACTCTGTCCAACAATTGAAACAAATTCTCCTTTTTCTATTTCAAAATTAATGTCCTTTAAAGCAACACCGCTATTATCATAAATTTTAGAAACATTTTCAAAAGCTATCATTATATTTTTCATTTTAATATTTTAATATACAGTATTTTTATTCAATTGATTTTTTATCAACAAATTAAAATACTCACCAATTCCAAAACATTCTTTTACTTAGATTTATAAACTTTTCTTCTAGCATATTCCGAAACCTTTCCTTTGTTCCATTGTTGAACAGGACGTAAATATCCCACAACTCGTGAATAAACTTCACAAGGTTGTTCAATTAAACATTTTGGACAAGTAAAATGCTCACCAGAAAGATAACCGTGATTTGGGCAAACACTGAATGTCGGAGTAATCGAAAGATATGGCATTTGGGATTTTTCAAATATTTTTTTCACCAATGTCTTTGCTTCTTTTCCGCTTGGTAATCTCTCGCCCAAAAAAGCATGCATCACAGTTCCACCTGTATATTTTACCTGTAAAGGATTTTGCAAATCAACAGCCTCAAACAAATCATCAGTATAACCCACTGGCAATTGTGTTGAATTTGTATAATAATGGTCTTGTGGAATATCTTTTTTGATTTCCATCTTGTTCACCTTCTTGATTGTTTTTTTTGTCATATATTTAAAAGTTAGTTTTTAATAAAATCATTTCAAATTAATCCTAAAATCAACATCGTAATTAATATGTCTACCACAAATCCTAAAACAATTGCAAAGAACTTTTCGGATGAAATAAATCTGTTAACTGCAATGCTGTATTTAATTTTTTTTGATTTTCGATAGATTCCATTTTAACTTCTTTGTTTAATTCTACCATATTATTTGAATTAAAATAAAAAAAACTTTTTGAATTTATTTCCGATCCTCTCTACTCACAACCCCTTTTAACCTCGCTTCTATAAATCTATCGATGTCTCCTTCAAGGACTTTTTCTGGATCAACTGTTTCAACTCCAGTGCGATGGTCTTTGACAAGCTTGTAAGGATGGAGAACATAAGATCTGATTTGATTCCCCCACTCTGCCGAAGTATATTCTCCGCGAAGCTCTTTCTTTTCTGCATCTTCTTTTTCTTGTTGCAATTTATACAATTTTGCTTTCAAAACTTTCATAGCACTTTCTTTGTTCTGCGATTGGCTTCTTTCGTTTTGACATTCCACGACTGTCTTTGTTGAAAGATGTGTGATACGTACAGCTGAATCAGTTTTGTTGACATGCTGCCCCCCTGCTCCACTTGCGCGAAATGTATCAATTTTCAAATCATCATCACTTATTTTCACCTCATCATCAGATTCGATTTCTGGTAAAACTTCCACGAGAGCAAATGAAGTTTGACGAAGATTATCAGAGTTGAATGGTGAAAGCCTAACTAGTCTATGAACTCCAGCCTCATTTTTTAAATGTCCATAAGCAAACGTTCCACTCACCGAAAATGTTACACTCTTGATTCCAGCTTCTTCCCCCTTTGACATATTCACAACCTCGACTTTGTATTTATGATTTTCAGCATATCGTAAGTACATTCGTAAAACCATTTCAGACCAATCTTGCGCATCAACCCCTCCCGCTCCACTGTGAATTGCCATGATTGCACTCGCACTATCATATTTCCCACTCATCAAAGCCTCAAATTCGTGCTCAATAAATGTTTTTTCAAGAATCTGAAGTCTTTCTTTTGCATCTTGAAAAACCTCTTTATCCTTTTTTTCATCAATTATATTCAAAATCTCGTCCAAGTCAAATATTCTCTTTTCAATATCATCCCAAAAATTCACCACTACGCGATAATTATCCAATTTCTGCATAACCTGCTTAGCTGTTCTGGTATCATTCCAAAATCCAGTTTCATTAACTTCCGATTCCAGTCCAATAATCTCTGCTTTCTTGCGATTTAAGTCAAAGACAGTCCCTCACGAGAAGGGTCCTCTTTTTTAAATCTTGAATTTTTTCTATCGTTTCTTTCATAGGAACATTATAGCAGACATTTTTAAAATTGTGAAATGTTTGCATCTCATTGACAAAAAAAATTGCATGTAATTATATCAGCAGTCTTAAACAAAGGAGTTGATTGCATGATAAACATAATAAATATAATATTGCGTTTTTTCATTTCTCTTTTTCCACTGAAAACAGAAAATGAGGAAGATCTTTTTAGAATTGTTACTGCAAACCATAATTCTATAAAGATCAGTATTAGGGAACATTTTATCCCCAATATATTGCCAGATGATGATATTTTTTATGGAAATACTGATATAAATCTTTTCTCCTCTGGCTATTTTATAAAAATTGAAACAAAAACAAAACGGGGAAGAACAGCTTTCTATGAAGAAAAATGTGTTGCGAGGGGAAAATACATGACTACAAGAAAATTATTCGAAATTTATAATAGATGGCTGAAAAAAGAAAGTAGTTTAAAAATAGAATTAATCAGCCGTTTTTCTTAATACCTTTCCATAAAGGTATTTTTTATTGATATTAATATTTTTTAAATTTATATTTTATAAAATTCTAATATGTTTAATAATTCCTAATCTACCCGCTAGATTTGAACTGACGACCTGCGCGTGGAATTTATCCACCTATTGATAAATATTTTATATTTATATTTATATTTATATTTGTTGAGCCATCTGTCGGACTTGAACCGACAACCTACGATTTACGATACCGTTGCTCTACCAATTGAGCTAAGATGGCAAAAATCAATATACAAAAAAAATTGTCTTGCATATTCATAATACAATATTATTTATGGTCAGGTCAACTCTATTTATTAATTAAGATATGATTTCATATCCGACAAATTTATTCTTTCTTTATTAAAAAAATCCTTTATGAGCGGGTAACGGGAGTCGAACCCGTCTTTCGACCTTGGGAAGGTCACATAATACCGATATATGATACCCGCAAAAAATATTTTTCATCATCCGTAATTGTGTAGTATCTTGAATCAAATACCAAATCTGACAAAACAGAAACTTCCATTTCCGGGAAGCCATACATCTTTTTATTTCCAATTTTCAAGTTCTCATTCAATTTTATCTTTGAATATTTTCTTCAGAAACATACTTTTCAAAATCATTTACATATAAGTTTGCATGTAATAAAGATCAATTTTTGAATTCAAAAAAAGTTTAACTTCTGTCATATATTCCTACTTGTTATCAAAAAAATAATTCCACCATTTAATATAATTTGCTAGATTATCATTTTCATCTAACTTTTTTTGCAAGTCATAATCTTCTGTGCTGTCAGGACTAGGTTTAATAATAACCATCTTTTCTCCCTCTCCTTGCACATTCAACCTTTTTCTCGCTTCAGCCTCTTTAAATTCATCAGTTTTACTATATTCAATTAACTGCGAAAGTTTATAATTATTTTTCTTTACAGAATCTATATCATTTTGCAAAGAATTAATTTCTTTTTGAATTTGATATTCAATATAATAGATACCTCCCAATTTTATGCCTAAAAAAATTACAACAAAAACACTTATTGTAACAAATAGCTTAAAAGAAAAAACTTTTTTTCGAAAACTTTTTTTTCTTTTTCTGATAACCATAAAATTCAAATTAACTCTTTAATCTAAGCTGAGATATAGACTATATATAAAATAAGTGATATGATGAAGACAATAATAAACTTTCTTTCGTAAAAGAATTAAAGCAATATCTTAATTTATAATTCAAATATCACCTATGAAAATCAAAAAAGTCAAAAAAGCAATAAAATTCATCGCTGTTAGTATGATACTTTTCAGCATGATACTCGTTCTAATCTTACCTATTTTTGCCTAACGCAATTCTAGTATAGCATTTTTAAATAATATAAAAAAATATATCAAATTCTCTGATTTATTTTTTTGCGTAAATTCGTAAATATTTCTACATTTTGATTTCACCGACAAAACTCTTAACCATCAACTTTTTCATATCTTTTTGACCAAAATTACCCAAAATCCACATCGCTTTGACAATCGCAGTTTCACTCGTCATATCCTTACAAGATATTGCCCCAGCCTTCGCTGCCTTTTGTCCAACTTCATATAGTGTCATATCCACCTCTCCAAAAGGATTCTGTGTAGTAATCAAAACAGCAATATTTTTTTCGACCAGTTCTTTAATTTTTTCTATCAAAGAATTATCCATAAATGGAACATTTCCAGGACCAAATGCTTCCAGAATAACACACTCGAGATTATCAAATTTATCAAGAATTTTAGGACTAAATCCAGGATAAATTTTAAATAAAATTACTTTATTACTTATCTTCTCCAACACTTTAAATTTCTTATTCGTTTTTTCAGCTTTATAATTTTTATTCATCACAATCTTTCTATCATAAACTCCCTCTAATTTTGCAACAAGCTCTCCAGCCAAATGGCAATTAATGCTTGAGTAAACTCCGACATCTTTTTCGACAATTCTTGTAGCCTCATTTGTTACCTTCTTAGCTCTACTTCCCTTGATTATTTTGCCGTGAAAAACGATGTTTACCTCGTTGATATTTGAACATGCTACCAAAACCGCGTCAATGAAATTTTGCTTTGCATCACTGTCTTTGCCAATTGTTTTCACACTGCCAGTCAAAATAACTGGCTTATTCAAATTCTGTAGCATGAAAGAAAGCGCCGGAGCAGTATAATGCATCGTATCAGTTCCGTGAGTTATTACAAAACCATCATATTTATCATATTGCTTTGCAATCTCTTGCGCAAGTTCTGACCAATGATATGGTTGAATGTTTGTACTATCAAGATTGAAAAGCATTTTTCCTTCAATTTCAGCAATTTCTTTTGCTTCAGGAAAAAACGCAATCAATTCGTCAGTTTTATACGCTGGTCGCAAACCCCCCTTTGTCTTCACGGATGCAATCGTTCCTCCAGTTCCAACCACAAGTATTTTCTTTTTTCTATTCATTCAAATTATCTTAGATTATATTATCAAATATTCTATATATCCAAATTTTTCACATTTCTGGCATGAGTTTGGATAAATCTTTTTCTTGGCTCAACTTCACTTCCCATCAAAGTATCAAACACCCTGTCTGCTTCTTCCGCATCTTCAACTGTTACTTTTTTCATTGTTCTTGTTTTCGGATCCATAGTCGTTTCCCAAAGCTGAGTCGGATTCATTTCTCCGAGACCTTTATATCTTTGAATATTAATACCTTTCATTTCGCCTTCAGTCGCTGCACCATCTGCCACAAATTCAGCTTCTCCTTCTTCTCCTGTTTCTTCTTGAGTTTTTAATTTTTTTGCCTTATTATTTTCTTTTTTCTGATTAAGTTTCAATCGAAATTCTTGCACCACCACATCCTTTTCTTCTTCCGAAAAAACATATTTAAATTCCTTGCCCGCTTGAATTCGAAATAAAGGAGGTTGAGCAATATAAATATGACCACCAATAATAAGATCTTCAAAATATCTATAGAATAATGTCAAAAGGAGTGTTCGAATATGTGCTCCATCAACATCAGCATCCGTCATAATTATAATCCGATTATATCTCAATTTTGTAATATCAAACTGCTCACCCACACTTGTACCCATTGCAATTACTAAATTTTTGATTTCTGTATTACCAAGCATTCGATCAAGCCTTGCTCTTTCAACATTCAAAATTTTTCCACGAAGCGGCAATATCGCTTGAAAAGACCTATCCCTTCCCTGCTTTGCACTTCCGCCTGCACTGTCTCCCTCAACAATATAAATTTCACAATTTTCTGCTTTTCGCTCGGAGCAATCTGCCAATTTTCCTGGAAGAGTCATTCCTTCAAGTGCTCCTTTTCGAATAATTGTATCTCGAGCAGCTCGAGCAGCTAGTCTTGCCTTGGCAGACAAAATACATTTTCCCAAAATTGCTTTGGCATCATTTGGATTTTCTTCAAGATATTCATCCAACGCAGTAGACATTACACTTGCTACAATTGATTTAATATTAGCATTTCCAAGTTTTGCTTTCGTCTGTCCTTCAAATTGAGGCTCCCTAAGTTTGATATTAATCACCGCAGTCAAGCCTTCCATCATATCATCTCCAGTCAAATTTTCTTCCTTCTCTTTGAGATATCCTTTTCTCCTAGCAAAAGAATTTAAATTTCTCGTGATTGCCGACTTAAATCCCACAACATGAGTTCCACCATCAATGGTATGAATATTATTCGCAAAAGCAAAAATATGTTCCTTGTAAGTATCATTATATTGTAAAGCAACCTCAACTGAAACCTCATCCTTTTCTTTATCAACATAAAAGGGAATGACATTTTTCACATCTTTGCCAGCATTCAAATGCTTCACATAAGAAATCACTCCACCATCAAAGAAAAATGCATAAGACTTCTTTTTCTCGCTATTTCGAGAATCAGTAATTTTGATTTTAACTCCTTTTGTCAAATATGCCTGCTGTCTCATTCTGGAAACAACTTTTGTCCAATCAAAATCTATCTCTGAGAATATTTCAGGATCTGGCTGAAAGGTTATTGTTGTTCCGGTCTCTTTCGAAAATCCGATAGCCTTAATATTAGATTTAGGATTTCCTTGTTTATATTCTTGTGCCCAAAGTTTTCCGTCTCTTCTTACTTCCGCCCGCAAATAAACAGAAAGAGCATTAACAACACTCACACCAACCCCATGAAGTCCTCCAGAAACTTTATATCCCTGCCCTTCAAATTTTCCTCCAGCATGGAGTACTGTCAAAACTGTTTCCAAGGTAGATTTTTTTGTTTGTTTATGCTTCTCAACTGGAATCCCCCGACCATTATCAGAAACTTGAACTTTATTATCTGGCATAAATTCAATTTCAATTTTATCACAATATCCCGCCATTGCTTCATCAATCGAATTGTCCACGATTTCCCAAACTAAATGATGAAGTCCTTCTAACCCTGTTCCTCCAATGTACATTCCCGGTCTTTTTCTAACTGGTGCTAACCCCTCCAAAACCTGAATCTGCCCAGCACCATATTCAGCGTTTTTATTCTTGTTTTTATCGTTTTCTTTTGCCATAAAGCTATATGTTTATCGTTTATTATCACCCTACCAGTATACACTAAAAAAATGAATATTTCAAGTAAATACACGCTTTTTATTGGAAATTACAAACTACTTATTACAAACCATATTTATTTACTTTTCGTAGAATCTATCTTAATTTATTTATTATCGAATCTACTATGCCAACTTCAGAAGTCTAATTTTCTTTCCAAAATTTTTCACTATAAAGCGCATACTTTTTTATTGTTTCAACCCTTTTTCTGATAATTGATTCTGAATCAATCTTTTCTGGTTTTATTAAAATTACTTTTGACCCTCTTACATAACACCCGTCCTGTTCCCAAGCAATTTTATCATCTTCTGTAAATTCCCCATGAGCAGTGCTACACTCATTCTCGCTAATCCTTTCCACATTTTGACAAAGGACTTTATAAGTTTTTTTATCTTCTTTTTTTATTAGTTTAATAGCATCATAAACAGTCTTCCTATTCCCACTTACGACATCACCCTCAACTCTTATATAGCATGAGTTGATTGGATCATAGTAAGAAAATATATTTATAACAGAATAAATACAAAAAATAAACATAATAAAAAAAGTGACTTGAAAAAATGCATCTTTTATATTTTGAAAAATATTCATAGTTTAAAACTGAATTATTTCTTTTAAAATTCTACGACCAGCAGCGTAACATTCCGGTTCACTGATATCTCTATTTTCACTAAACTGTATTGCATGACAGGTTTCATGTACTATTATGGACACTGCATAAGTCAAATCTCTACCAGAAGCACTAACAGTGATTGAATTTGGACTATTTTGATAAAAACAACCCCCTCCAAATCCTCCACAACCTATACGAGTGTTAATAGTATTAACATTTTGACATAAATCTTGATAATCATCGAAAGAAGAATTTTTCAAAACAGCAATTGCACGAATAATAGTACCACCGCTAAATTCAAAAGAAGGTGAAATTTTTATAGAACAATTATTTTGTTTATTGTAATAATAAAAATACTTGAAAATAATTGAATTTACAAGAAAAAGCAAAAATACTATAAATATTATTGTTTTGAGTTTCATTCTAATGAATTAATTTTTTTATGATGAAATCAAACAGATTTATTAAACCTTAGCTTATAAATCTCCACTAAATGTGGCAAAGCCACCGCCATCATAATCAAAATCATACCAATTTAGCAATATATCTTTTTTAATCACGAAACAGAACACTTTCTTTGGAATAGATTTTTGTAGCGATAATGATAGCCACGGCGGAATATATTATAAGAGATCCCAATGTCAGCAAAATATGCCCCCAGTCATAAGTCCCAATTAGAATCTCCTTGAAAAGCAAAACCGCATTGACCGCCGGAATGGCAAAATACCAGAAAGTCGGCTCAAATCCAGGAATTGAATTGACGAGCACGACAGGCAGAATAACGACAAGATAAGAAGGACCAATATAGTTCTGCGCTTCCTTGAAGCTTTTTGCAAAAATAGAAATAGAAAGGATTATCGCTGAAAACATCAGAATCAAAAAAATACTTACCACAAAAAGAATTGCCAATGCCTGAGGATCAATGGAAAAACTGACAGCAACATCTCCGACTCCAGCATTTCCAGTCGTATTCATTGGTCCTAATCCGCCAGCATAAAGAAGAGCGACATAAAAGCTTCCAATTGCAATTACAACGGAAACAAGGGCAACTGCGCTCACAGCCAAGAATTTCCCAATAACAATTTCCGCTCTTTTAACGGGTGTAAGTAATAACGATTCCAATGTTTTCCTTTCCTTCTCTCCGGCTGACACATCAATCGCGGTATATTGCCCGCCCATAATGGACCACATTACAATGAAAAGAGGAATTAAAAATCCCAGCACAAAGCCACCTGTTTCTTTTTCCGTGGCCACATCTTCTGGCACAACTGTTACTTTAGACAAAACCGCTGGATTTATGCTTTGATCAGAAAATCTTTCTTGCAAAATTTGAGAATTGTATACTTCCGTAATAGCGCTAATTATAAAAATAACATTTTCAGATTTTGTGTTTGTTGATTTTCTTATAAGCTCGAGATTAACGGCTTCCTCGTTTTCAATTTTTTCTTGAAATCCTTCTGGAATAACAATCACCGCGTCAATCTCCTCATCAATCACAGCCTCTCTCGCATCTTTGTCAATTTGAACTATTTCCAACTTTTCCCGCGATCTGATCATTCCCGACAACTGCGAAGAATTTTCTTCTCCCGACAAAACAATTTTTACAGTTTGATTTTTCTGATCTTCCATTATTTTCTCCATAAACTTAAACATCCCGATAGTCATCACCGGCATCAGAAGCAGCGGCATCAAAACCATCGCCACCAAAGTCCGCCGATCACGGACCGTGTCTTTCAATTCTTTTTTACAGATTGTAATGATGTTTTTTTGCATAAAAGTTTTTGATTTTACATTTACAAAACCATCTCTGCCGCTTTAATAATCGGATAAGCCGTAGGCGGAGCAGTGATCAAAGGATGGGTAGCAACTTGTAAATTAGCAAGTTCCCGCGCGGTCATTTTTTTCTGAATAGCTACGGCAATCAAATTTATCATCTCCGCGATATTCTCCGGCCCGCCAACTTGCCCACCGATTAATATTTTTGACGATTTTTCAAAAACAAGTTTTACTTTAATTATTTCCGTATTAGGCAAAGTCCCCGGATGATGATTTGGCGCTTTGCTCGCGCCGACAACAACTGCGACATTTTCTTCAACTGTTGTTTTCTCATTTAATCCCACAGAAGCTAAAACCAG
>JAGLID010000021.1 GCA_023143145.1 Minisyncoccota bacterium
GGACATATGGATCACATTGGTGCCATCCCCCACATTATGCCCAGAATTGGCAACCCACCTCTTTATACCGCAGCGTTGACTGCTGGAATTATCAAGAAAAAACAAGAAGATTATCCGAATATTAATCCGCTTAATATGCATGTGATTACTTTCGAAAGCAAAGTTAATCTAGGAAAATTTCGTGTTGAATTTTTCCATGTAAATCATAATATTCCAGATGTTTTGGGATTAGCCATTTATACACCTGAAGGACTTATAATCCATACAGGAGATTTTAAATTTGACCACAGTCCAATTACCGATAAGCCAGCTGACATTGGCAGAATTGCCCAGCTTGGATCACAAAATGTTTTGCTCCTAATGTCAGATAGTACAGGAGCAGAAAATCCTGGCTATTCTATTAGTGAACAAGAAATTAATAAAACCCTGGATGATGTGATTATGAAAGCAAAAGGAAGGGTGATTGCGGCGACCTTCTCTTCTCTAATAAGCAGAATTCAACAAATTATTACTATTTCCGAAAAATATGGCAGAAAGGTTGCTGTTGATGGATATAGCATGCGAACAAATATTGAGATTGCGAACAAACTTGGATATTTGAAAATTAGAAAAGGAACAATGATTAAACCAGAGCAGATGAAAAGCTATTCTGACGACAAGGTTTCTTTAATGTGTACAGGAGCGCAAGGAGAAGGAAACGCGGTGCTAATGAGAATTGTGAACAAAGAGCATAAATCAGTGCAAATTAAAAAAGACGACACCGTAATTTTCTCTTCCTCGGTCGTTCCAGGAAACGAAAGAACTGTGCAAAACCTCAAAGATCAGCTATATAGATTAGGCGCCAATGTTGTTCATTATAAAATGATGGACGTACATGCTGGAGGACATGCCCAAATTGAAGATTTGAAAATGATGATTAATCTTATCAAACCAAAATTCTTCATTCCAATTCACGGAAATTATTATATGCTTAAATTGCATTGCCTGATTGCCGAAAGTGTTGGAATTCCAAAAGGAAACACACTTGTCTTAGGAAATGGTTCTGTGGGAGAACTAACTAAAGATTCAGCTATTATTTCTAAAGAAAAAGTTCCAGCAAACTATGTTATGGTTGATGGACTTGGAGTAGGAGATGTCGGAAATGTTGTTCTTCGAGACCGGCAACAAATGAGTGAAGATGGAATGTTCACTATAATTATTATTGTAGATAGTAAAACTGGAAAAATTGTCGGTTCACCTGACATTATTTCTCGAGGATTTATTTATATGAAAGGATCAACTGGGCTAATTCAAGAAACGAAAAATAAAGTGGTCGATATTGTAAATAAAAAAGCCGCACCAGAACATAGTACAAACTGGACTTATGTCAAAGATAATATCAGAGATCAAATCGGACAATTTTTGTTTACCAAAACCGAAAGAAGACCAATGATTTTACCTGTTATAATTGAAGTGTAAATTTCCTTTTCTTGATATACATTATATATTGTATATCATATTGTTGGAGGATGATAACGATACCAAAAAAGAAAGATAGCTCTGCTAAAGAAATTTGTCCACGATGTAAAGGATCTGGCAATGCAAGACACAAAACAACTAGGATAAAATATCCCTGTGATCACCCAACCTGTACAATAGCAGCACGACAAGGTATCTATTCTCAATAGATACCTTTACTCTTCTTCTTGACACAAAAATATGTATGCTATCCTTATCTCAGAAATAATAAAACTTATGCAAAATTACAATTTACAACAACAAACAATAGCAAGCATGGGAATGATGATGGAATTACTGCCTTAGTAGTTTGTTTTTAGTTTATTTATAAAGTGAATTTAAAAAAGACTGCTAAAAGCAGTTTTTTTATGGAGGGAAAAAAATGGATTCAGAAGAGATTGATAAGTTACAACAAGAGCTCTTTTTGAGAGAAGAAGAATTTAGGCAAGTAAAACGATTACTTTCTGAAAAATATAAAGCCCTTCAAAAAGAAGACTCTCTAATCCCAAGCAAAATAAGAAAAAAGATTTCATTTCTTAGTGAAGAAATTAGAGAAACATCTTTACTATTTCAAGAGAAACACGCATTGTTTTCATTGGCTGAAAAGAAATTAGAGAGGCTCATATCTTCGACTCAACACAACCAAAAACTCAATAACTGTAATGGATATTGCAGAACATGTTCAAACAAAAATAACTGCCAAAAAAAGGTAGAAAAAAACAAATGAGGAATACAATCGATTCCTCATTTTTATTTTCTGAAATATTCACTTGACAAAAAAATTATATATGTTATCTTTATTTCAGAAATAATGTCCTTTGCATAATCATAAAATCCATAAACTAGATCCCGAATTTATATCTCGGGGTTGGGTCTAGTTTCTTCGCTCCAACTTCTCCCCCTGATAAGAGGGCTGAAATTTGCGAAAGGATGATTTCTGCAGAAGGTCTATGAATAAATAAGTTATTTAATACGCATTGAAATTCATATTATCTCAATTTTTAAAAAATTTCAAAATAACTCAGCTATTTTTCAAATTTTTTAAAAGTTGAGTTGACACAAATTTCAATGTGAAGTGAATGAATTATTTTTTCCTTAGACCCTAAAGTGGAAATCCGGTCTCCCCCGTAATCATGGGATAAACTGATGTCGTCTTGCTTTTACAAGAGTCAGAGTCGGTAAAGTGGTTTTAGGTCCGTTTTACTAGCGGATTTTTTCGTTAGTAGAAACTTAAAACAATCAAGGTGGACCACGGGATAACTTCTCGTCCTTGCATACATAATTCTTTTTATGTATTCAAAGACGAGAAGTTTTTTTATTTCTCAAAAATATAAATTGTTATTAAATACTATGTGTGGAATTATAGGTTTTGTTGGAAAAAATCAAATTAATAAGATATTTCGTGCAAACTACGAATCTATTAAAAATCGTGGTGTTTTCTTCCATAGCCAAATTCACAGTAACGAGGCTTATGGATATATACGATTGCCAACTGACGCCGTAAAAAATACCGAACTAAATACAATTGGAGAAAATAAAGACCGATTACTTTATAACGGTCTTCTCACTAACATTTCTGACCTTAATAGAATCTTTTCTCTCAAATCCGCCGCAAGACATTCAGACACCGTCACTCTTCACTGTGGCTTTAAACAATATGGCAAATATTTTTTAGAGCAGTGCCGAGGGATGTTTGCATTTGCTTATGTTAATAAAAATACAATTACTCTTGCTCGCGACACAATCGGTATAAAACCACTTTACTATATTTATGATAAAGAATTATTCGGATTCTGTTCTGAAATAAAAGGTCTCCTAAATTGTAATAATGCCAAAATTTATGAACTGCTCCCCGGAGAAATACTTTCATATAACCGAAAACTACATCAAATTAGAAAAGACAGTTTTATATATAAACCTCTAAAACATGCTGAGACGGATATCCAAAAATGTCTCGAAGAATCACTAGTACCATCTGCTAAGAGATATCTTCAGCAATCCGAAAAAAATATTGCTTTACTGATAAGTGGTGGGTTGGATAGCTCTATTATACTTCAGATACTATACAATAATCTTTCGAAAACTTATCGAAAACGAATCATCACTTTTTGCACAGGCAATACTCATTCAAGTGATATTTTAATCGCAAAACGCCTTACAAATCTTCTTGGCTTTCAATTAGTAAAAGTTCCGCCATACACCTCCGCACAAGCTAATCTCATCCTATCCAAAATGGTCTATAAAGCTGAGTCATGTTTTTCAAGAGTTATTCGAGTTGCCCTTCTTCAAGATGCACTCGCAAAGAGTATACAAAAAATGAATATTAACGTAGTATTAAGTGGTGAAGGAGCTGATGAATTATTTTTTGGTTATCCGCGCTTTATTGATGGTATGTTGCCAAATGAAATCCGAGATTCATTCCATTTGTTTTTCAAGACCGTATTTCCTAGTACATTACTACAACGCTATGATCGCGTCTTTGCTCAAAAACAAATCGAAGGAAGAGTTCCTTTTTTAGACCAAGAGCTTGTCGTGCTAGCTCAACAATATAAAACTTCAGAATTAATTGGTATATTTGAAGGTAAACAATTTTCAAAAATTCCCTTACGTCAACTAGCAAAAAGCATAGGACTTCCACCATACATCTATCTCAGAAAGAAAACAACAATGACACGCGGAGCGACCAATAAAGATAATCACGAGGACGGACAGTTTCAATGTTTAGTAAATCAATATTATAAGGAACAATTCAATAACAATAGAATTAATTCAGATATCAAAACACGTGCCGACGAAACAACTATAATATCTAATAAAAAACATCTTAATCATAATATGCTACATCATTAATTAATAATAATCTAACAAAACAATCTATGAAAACCTCAGGAAAATTTGGAAAATACGGTGGTGTATTTGCACCAGAAACATTAATTCCAGCTTTAGAAGAGTTGGAGGAGGCATATCTTTATAATATAAAAAATAAAAAATTTATTTCAGAATTGAAAGACTTGCTCGCAAATTATGCCGGTAGACCAACCCCGCTCTATTATGCAAAAAATTTATCCAAAACTCTCGGCTTTAAAATATATTTAAAAAGAGAGGATCTTCTGCACGGTGGCGCACACAAAACAAACAATGCCCTAGGGCAAGGACTGCTTGCAAAACATATGGGGAAAAAAAGAATAATCGCGGAAACTGGTGCTGGTCAGCACGGATTTGCGACAGCAATGATAGGAGCTTTGCTTGGAATACCAACTGAAATTTTTATGGGCGTTGAAGATATTAAGCGCCAACAGATGAATGTCTTACGAATCAAAGCCTGCGGAGCAAAAATTCATCCCGTTGAAATTAGGCCAGGAATCGGAACCCTAAAAGACGCAGTTAATGAGGCACTTAAAGATTGGATAACTAACATTGATACTACTTATTATCTAATCGGCTCTGCTGTTGGACCACATCCCTATCCCCTGCTTGTACGTGATTTTCAAAAAATAATCGGTCAGGAAATCAAAAAGCAGTTAATGAAAAAAGAGAGAAAACTGCCCAACGCAATAATCGCTTGCGTCGGAGGAGGAAGCAATGCGATTGGTGCTTTTCACGAGTTTATAAATAATAAAAGTATAAAACTGATTGGCATAGAAGCCGCTGGCAAAGGAATTCATAGCAAGGAAACGGGCGCGACAATCAATAAAGGGTCTAATGGGATTCTTCACGGCTCGCTTTCAAAAGTCCTCCAGACCAAAGATGGTCAAATTTGTGAAGCATATAGCATCTCCGCTGGACTAGATTACCCGGGAATCGGACCAGAACATTCCCACTTATCTGAAATCAAAAGAGTGCATTATGATTATGCAACTGACAAAGAAGCAATAAATGCTTTCAAGCTCTTAAGTGAAAGCGAAGGTATAATTCCCGCGCTTGAATCATCCCACGCAATCGCCTATATCATAAAAAATGCGAAACAATTCAAAAAAAGTGACATTGTTGTCATAAACTTATCAGGCAGAGGAGATAAGGACTTGGAGACAATGAAAGAATATTATTAACCCCTTTCAGACTCCATGCATTTAATAAAACTTACGACTAATAACATGACCAAGCATCAACAAAAAATATCTCACAATATATTCAATAACAAAATCCAAAGAAAATTCAAGGAACTATCTGATAAAAATGAAATTGCTTTAATCATTGGGACAGTGCCTGGATATCCCGACCTTGAAACTAGTTTCGAAATTATAAAAGCAATTAAAGAAGGTGGAGCTGATATTTTAGAAATCAGTGCTTCGTTTTCTGATCCAGTTGCCGACGGTCCAACACTCACAGAGGCGCATCAAAAATTCTTAAGTCAGGGAATAGATAAATATCAAATGTTTGATTTTTATAAAAAAGTAAGCAATCAAATTGATATGCCAGCGTTTATCATTGAGTATGCCAATATCATTTATAAAATTGGACCTGAAAAATATTTTCTCTTATTAAATAAATCTAGCATTAATAATATTGTTATTCCCGATGTATCATTAGAAGAAATGGAACTATTCAACAAAGCAGCTTATAATAATCAAGTCAATCCAGCTTTAATAATATCTCCAATAAGTCCGCCAGTGCGCATAAATAAAATAACGAAATCGTCTAAAGATTTTATCTACGCAGTTTCTGTAACTGGAGTAACTGGCGCAAGAAAAACAATAAAACCAGAAACTATCAAGTATTTAAAAAACCTAAAGGCAACTGTCAATTTACCTATAATAGTTGGTTTCGGAATTAACAAACCTGAGCAAATTGAGATGCTTAAAAAATGCAAAGTGGATGGTGTAGTTATTTGCTCAGCGATAATAAATCTGATAAACAAAAATTTATCAGATAAACCAAAAATGCTTAAAGAATTAAAAAATTACATCCGTCAACTTAAAAAAGCAACAAAAAATAAATAATACAATATTTCCTATTTCTAACTAATAAAATTTCTTCAATTTATTTTTAACATTCAATAACTATGACTAAAAAACAAACAATCTTCAGCGCGATTCAACCTTCAGGGGAATCGCATATTGGAAACTATCTTGGAGCTCTCAAGAATTTCGTTGAACTCCAGGATGAATATGACTGCTATTTTTTCATTGCTGATTATCATTCCATTTCAGGAGAATATAATCCAGCAGAAAAGAAAAAACAGATTATGAATTTAGCACTTGATTTTTTAGCGATTGGGCTTAATCCCCAAAAATGCACCATTGCTGTGCAATCGCAAGTTCCAGAGCACACTGAGTTGGCTTGGATTTTTAACACTATTACTCCCCTTGTCGAATTACAGAGAATGACACAGTTTAAAGACAAGTCACAGCAACAAGACAAGAATATTAATATGGGATTGCTTGATTATCCAGTTTTGCAAGCAGCCGATATTTTGATGTATAAGACTTATGGCGTTCCAGTCGGACAAGACCAAATTCAACATGTGGAGCTCACCCGAAAAATTGCCCGCTTCTTCAACAACAAATTC
>JAGLID010000022.1 GCA_023143145.1 Minisyncoccota bacterium
GCGGACTGTCCGAGATGGATATAACCCAAACCGACTTCTTTCAAAATTTTCAAAACATCATAAATTTGAGGAACATCTTTCCAAAATTTTTCTGCTTCCTCTACTGTCATAGCCAAAACTTCAGCAATATTTTTTCCTTTATATTTTATTTTCAAACTTTCCTGATTATATCTTTTTCCCATACAAACTTCACAAGGAAGATAAACATCTGGAAGAAATTGCATCTCTACTTTTATAAATCCTTCGCCCTTACAAACCTCGCATCTACCACCAGCAACATTGAAGCTAAATCTACCCGGTTGATAACCACGTTCTTTAGCTTCTTTTGTTAAAGTGAAAATTTCTCGAATTGGCGTGAAAAGTCCAGTATAAGTCGCTGAATTACTACGAGGAGTTCTCCCAATCGGGGATTGGTCAATCTGAATAACCTTATCAACATTTTCAATACCATCAATCTTTTGATGAGCACCTGGTTTCTGCATCGAATGATGAAGTTTTCTAGCCAAAGATTTATAAAGAATTTCATTTACCAGGCTTGATTTACCACTTCCAGAAACTCCCGTCACACAAACAAAAGACCGAAGAGGAAAACTTACGTCAATGTTTTTCAAATTATTTTCTGTCGCTTTATAAACAGTCAAAAAATTCTTGCCAATTTTTCTTTTAGCTATTGGTGCTTCAATCTTTTTCTTGCCCGAAAGATACTGCCCTGTGATTGAATTCTTACATTTCAAAATTCCACTATAATTTCCAGCAAAAACGATTTCACCACCGTGCACCCCAGCGCCTGGTCCAATATCAACTAAAAATTCCGCCTCTCTCATTGTTTCTTCGTCATGTTCAATAACAATCAATGTATTCCCGATTTCTCGTAAATGTTTCAATGTATCTAAAAGCTTCTTATTGTCTCTCGCATGAAGACCAATTGAAGGCTCATCAAGGACATAAAGAACCCCGACAAGAGCGCTACCAATTTGAGATGCCAAACGAATTCTCTGGGCCTCTCCTCCCGCAAGAGTAGTCCCTGTTCGATCAAGAGTGAGATAATTCAAACCGACATCCACTAAAAATCCTAATCGATTCTTAATCTCAACTACTACTTTTCCAACGGTCAATTCCTCTCTTTTGGTAAGTTTTAAATTGTGAAAATAATTCAAAGAACCATTAATTGACATAGCAGAAATTTCAGCAATATTTTTTTTGTAAACTTTCACTGAGAGAGCTTCCTTATTCAATCTCAAACCTAAACAAGTTTTACATGAACTGATGCTCATATATTTTTCAATTTCTTTTCTAACAGATGGAGAATCAGTTTTAAAATATCTTCTCTCTAAGTCATTTATAAGACCATTAAATTTCAAATGAAAAACTGTACTTCCTTTCTTCGTATAATATCGAACCTCTAATTGCTCTTCTTCTTTCCCGCCATACAAGATAATATCTAACTTTTCTTTTGGAATATCTTTGAGTCGAACATTCAAAGGAATACGAAATTGTTGTGCAATAGCATCCAAAAGTGAACCATAATAATTATTTGGTTTATAACTCCAAGGCAAAACAGCTCCTTCACTGATTGTTTTATTATAATCAGGAATAACAAGTTTTGAATCAATTTCCATTTTATTACCAAGGCCGTTACAATCAGTGCAAGCACCATAAGGACTATTAAAAGAAAATAATCGTGGTTCAATCTCCACAAAAGCAATCCCACAATCAAAGCAGGAAAGACTTCTATTCATTATCGATTCCTTTTTACCAGAAACAATCAAAATTAAACCCTCAGACAAGTTCACAGCTTGTTCAACATCTTCAAATATTCGGCTTAAAATATTTTCATTAACCTCAATTTCATCGATAAATATATCAATGTTATGCATTTTATAACGCTCCAAATCAATCTTCTCGTCCAATTCTACAAGATTTCCATCAATTCTTGCCTTATGATAGCCCTTTTTATAAATATCATTTAGAAGTTGATAGTGTTCACCTTTCTTACCACGAATTATAGGAGAGAAAATTTTGATTTTTTTTCCGTCAGATTTATCTAGGATATTATCAACCATTTGCTCAACTGTCATTACTGAAATTGGTTTTTGACAATTTATACAATGCGGAACTCCAATTTTTGCAAAAAAAAGACGCATATAATCATAAATTTCCGTAATCGTTCCCACCGTCGAACGAGGATTATGCGAGGCTGCTTTTTGACTAATCGAAATAGTTGGAGAAAGTCCTTCAATATGATCGACGTCTGGTTTCTCCATTTGCCCTAAAAACTGACGAGCATAACTCGAAAGACTTTCCAGATATCTTCTTTGTCCTTCAGCAAAAATTGTATCAAAAGCCAACGTAGATTTTCCAGATCCAGATATTCCCGTAAAAACAATAAATTTATCACGCGGAAACTCAAGATCAATATTTTTCAAATTATGCTCCCGAGCACCTTTTATAATTATCTTATTCATATCAATAAATCATTTATACGTATTGTTTTATAATTCTAATCTACTTTTGTTTTTTTGTCTAAACAAATAAAAAATATTCCCAAAAAGGAATTATTTTTATAATATTTAATTTTGTACATATTAAATCTAAAATCAAACAAGAAAATAAATTTCTATCTTATGCAATTACGAATTAATAGCCACAATAAAATATCCCGCCACGAATAAAAATACTTGCACTAGTATAGCCGTAATGATAAGTAAATAAGAAGCTAATTTTTCTCTTAAATATAGAAAATAACCCAAAATAGAATTAATGATAATAACAATCAATCCTATTGAAACAATTAAATAAATCTTTTCATAATCTCCTCGATAGTCATCACCAAAAATAAAATTATAATGCAATATGACTGGATAACTTCCTTCTTTCTTGTTATATAAAAGAAAGACCAATAATGATAAATTTACAAATAGACTGGAAATTGTTAGGTTTACAATTAATTTATTTTTCCAGTACGGCTTAGAAAATAATAATTTAACACCACTGAATAAAAACTTTTGCAAAATAAAAATTCTTCGAAAAATTACTTTTATTTTATTCTCTTCTGACATTTATAATTCTATTACAAGTTAAATTATCAATCGCTGGATTATCAATGAAATAATGAATTAGAAAAACAATAGATTTCTTTTAATCCGCAAAATTTTGCACAAATATTTTTCCGTATACTCCTCCGTCAATAACACCAATACCTACTCTATGATATATCAGATGAAGAATATTTTCTTTATGACCGATACTATTCATCAAACCATCATGAGCCGAAAATAGGTCTTTTGAAAGTGCAAGATTTTCACCCGAAAAATTAAATACTACACCTCCCTGCTTCATACGATTTGAAGGTGCTTGATTTTCAAGATTAATATGAGAAAAATATCCTTTTTGAAACATATCAATTCCGTGCTTTCTTGCAGTCAATTTTGCTTGTTCATCTTCAACTAATGGCAACAAATTCCTTGACACCCTTTCCTCATTTATAAGTAATAACATATCTACTTCATCTTTTTCATCAACTTTCACATCTGATGTTGTATAACCCAAATAAATAATTTCATCCTTCCCGTCTGCCACAGTCAAAAAATCAAATTTGCTCATTGTAGCGCTTAAAACATCTCCAAAAATATTTTCAAGACCATTGTTAATTCTCAGAGGATCAGAAACAGCAACTTTTCCAAATGACGATAACTCTATCTGATTTCGAAATATATACGGTAAAGAAAATGAAAGAGTGATTGATAATAACAAAAAAACAACGATACAACTATAAAATAACGAAGTAAATCCACAAGTCGCCCTTCTTTTAAAGCATTTATCAATTACAAAAAGTGAATCTGGAAGTTTTTTTCTAGACACTACCAATACAATAAATTTAACAACAAACATATTTAAGAAAAATCCAATTATATTTGCATAAACAATTTCCAGACCAAAACTTGATATAAATATGTATGCTGTATATGAGTATGTAAAATATGAAATTATCAATGCAAAAACAAAACTAATCATATTAACAATGATAGAATAAAGGCCTCTTTTCGCTCCGTCCATAAAATGGACAATAAGATAAAAAATAATCAACAAATCTAACCAATTTCCAATCATATATATATTAATGAATTATAATTTCATTTTATCACAAAAAAAACAAAAGGTCTAAACGCCTTTCATTAATTTTTATCCTGCAATGTTTTACTTGTATCGAAATCTATCAACAACTGCATAAGCAATATTATCAGCATGATCTCCAATTCTTTCTAAATTCATCAGAATATCAGCAAAATATTTTCCTTTCTGAAGAGAACATGTTTCAAGATTCATTCTTTCCAAATGTTTATTATAAGCTTTTTTCACAATTTCATCCACCTTATTCTCATGCTTGATAATCTCATGAGCAAGATGTAGATTGTCTTCTTTTAAGGCTTTAATAACTAAATTCTGCATAATTTTTAATTTTCCGAATATTGCAGTAAGCTCATGGTTTGCCTTTTCTGAGAATTCAATTTTCTCATATTTTAATTCTACAAATACTTCAGAAACCGTCAAAATATGGTCAGATAAATGTTCTAGGTCGGTCACTGAATGCATTAGACTATAAAGCTTCATCAAATCTTTTTTGCTCAACCTTTGTTGTGAAATCTGAGACATATATTCTGATATTTTTCCAGTCATTTCATCCATATCATTCTCATATCTTTCAACTTCCTCAAGCAATTCTACTTTATTTTCAAAAAATATTATTCTTGAAACCTCAAGCATTTCAGCCACTTCCTCCGCCATCTCAACAACACCTCGATTAGCTTGTCTCAAAGCAACTGAAGGAGTATAGAGTAGTTTTCTACTGAGATAAGATAATTTAGATTCTTTTATTTCACCCCTTGAAACATATTTATTTATAAATCTTACGACAAGTGGTATAAAAGGAAGAACAATCAAAGCTGTAATAATATTATATAATGTATGAGCATTTGCAATTTGTCTACCCGTATCTGACGAAGTAATGCTTGAAATATAAATAAAATACTCAAAAAATATTACAAAAATAATTATTCCTACCGAATTAAGTAATACGTGAGTCACGGCAAGATCACTCAAGAATCCCTTTCTCTTTATACCTATGTATACAACCTTAAAACTAGAGCCTAAATTTACTCCCAGAATCATAAATAGCGCAGTTTGAAGATCTACGATTTGCGCCACTCCCAAGGCGACTATAATTACAGAAATAGCGGTACTGCTTTGCAGCAATAATGTTAAAATTGCAAAAATAATTATATATAAAAATGGAGACGAAGAAAACGAATTTATAAAATTTACAGCCAAGTCATCATGAGATAAAGATTGTGCACTAGAAAAAATATAATTCATACCAAGAAACAAAAAACTGAAGCCTACAAGAGCTTCTCCAAAATTCTTTTTTATTTTTTTTACTGAAAAAATATGAATCGCAACCCCAATAGTAAGGAATGGTAAGGCGTATACACCGATATTCAAAGATGCTAACTGAGTCGTTATTGTAGTTCCAATATTCGCCCCGAGCATTACTGGTATAGCAGAACCAAAAGTCAAAAGACCAGCGCATATAAAACCAGCAAGCATTGTAATAGTTGTTCCGCTACTCTGAATTACAGTCGTAATCCCTGCACCTATCGCTAATCCTTTGACAGGATTGTTACTTGTTTTTGTTAATAATTCTTCCAGTTTATACCCAATGATTTTCTGCAAACTAACACCCGAAAGGTGAATTCCATACAACAAAATCGCCAAACCTCCAAAAATCTCAAAAATTGTCTCAATTTCAATCATAATTTTTTCATTTATAATTATAAAAACCCCTGAAAAACTCAATTTTCGTCATTCCTGCACTGAATTAAATTCAGCATAAACTCCAGCGAGAATCTATGATTTAGCTCAAAAAATATATTCTAAAGTTTAATCTATTAGTTTATCAAAGTTCTCTATATTGTTTATTCTAGTACATTTATGTATTATGTAAAGTCTTAGGTGTGTATAAGTTTTTGGAATTGGGCCTTGACAAAATATATTTAATATGATAGAATGTTCAGTAAAGTTAATTTCCAATAATTAATTGGGAATACAGAGCTTTAAATATAAAGAATCTACAATTGCACGAAATAATGTAGTAGATTCAAGAGGATAAGTAGAGAAATGAGATATGAAATTTTTTCAAAACAAGAAACGAAAATTATAATTGCCTAATGATCCCAGTCCCTGACTGCAGATGCGCACGCAGTAAGTGCGCACAAAATGCAGAAAATAAATAACGGAGGTTATAAAAATGACAATGTAATATGCGAGTGCGAGATGGAGAATAAATTCAGAATGAATTTAAACGAAACCACTCGCTCTCTTTACTTTTCTAAACTCATAAATCAAAACGGCATCAAGGCCAGTTTTTTATTATCCGAAATATTTTGTCATTTTGAAAACCGAAAGTTTATAAATCGATTCAATATCATCAATTGCGATATAACTACTAATTCTTCCTGTAATTCAACTTTATTCATTATATTTATCATCCTGAACTTGATTCAATATCATTCATATATTGCGATAAATATTTCCATAAATCATCAAAAATTAGAATCTGAATTTTGGATATATTCATAGTTATTTGTGTTTTCAGTCCTAATGATAATTAGAACACAACAATAAATGTTTAAGTGAAACACCTCAAAGATCCTCAAACAAGTTCAGCATGACAAAAACTGTGTTTTCCAAAATTTCCGTTTTCAAAACAATCAAATCATTGCTATTTATATATAAAAATGTTAAATTATTAAGAATAGGAAGTTAATTGCTGTAAACTAAATTTATGTCAAATAATGACAAAAAAGATAATTAATTATCTTCTCCAGATTATAATAATAACGATTTATTTAATAAAATAACAAAAACCTATAGCTCAAAATCTAATCAAAAAAATTGAAACATTGGTTTATGAAATTAAAAAAAGAGGTTGAGAGTGGTTTAGGATTTAATAACTTTTATTATTAACACTAGAATTATGTATCTGTTTATCTTAATAGTTTTATTTTTTTTAATCATAGCTCTTTTTATAGATTCTGGGATTCTACTTTGGTTAAAAAAAGTTTTTAAACTAAAAAATCCTACTTACAAAAAATCAATTAAAATTATAATTATTTCAAGCATTGTAAGTTTTGTAGTCGGAATTTTTTCTGAACTTTTAGGAATCATTGCTGCGCTTTTAGTTTTTCATTATTTTTTGAAAAAATATTATCAAAGCAACTGGGAGAAATCATTAGGAATATATGCTATTTCTTCAGCAATTTTTATAATTTTAATATTTATAACAGACATACCTATTCGCAAATATATAGCTGAGCCTTTTCTTGTTAGTAGTGAAACTATGAATCCGACATATAATAATGGTGATTATCTATTGATAAATAAACTATCAAATAAATTTGATCGCAGTGATGTCATTGTTGCTCACAATCCAAAAGAACAAAATCAATTTCTCATTAAAAGAATTATTGGTTTGCCAAATGAAAAAGTGAAAATAAAAAATGGAAATGTTTTCATTAATGGTGAAGTTTTAAATGAAGAATACATTACAGAGAAAACAAATGGTAATATTGATATAACTCTTAATAACAATCAATACTTTGTTCTTGGTGACAATAGAAATGAAAGTTCAGATTCAAGATCTTTTGGTCCTGTTTCTGTGGATGATATTAAAGGCAGAGTCTTTTATAATTTTAAAAATTAAAAAATAATTTACTAATAAAAATCTATGACTCAAAATCTAATCAAAAAAATTGAAAAGGAAAGAAATTCAAAAGTTATTACTTATGTAACTGGCGATAGACAGCCGTTTGTGACGAAAGTTGCAGATGATATTATTCCGATATTTGCTAAGCATCTAGAAAAGATTGGCAAGCAAAATAAGATAAGTTTGTTTTTATACACCAGAGGTGGAGATATGATTACACCAATCAGACTTATCAAACTTATCAGAAGTTATGCCAATGAAGTCGAAATGCTGATTCCATATCGTGCCCATAGCGCTGGGACATTAATCTCAATAGGTGCTGACAAAATTGTAATGGGAAGACTTGGTGAATTAAGCCCAGTTGATCCTTCTACTGGACATCCATTTAATCCTGAAAATCCAGCAAATCCAAGCCAAAAAATGGAAATTAGCGTAGAAGATTTGAATTCATATTTCCTTCTTGCCAAAGAAAAAGCAGGAGTTAAAGACGATCAAATGGTAAATATTTTTGAAGACCTTACCGCCAAGATTCATCCTCTCTCACTTGGCAATGCATATCGGGCAACCAGAATGGCAAAACAAATTGTTGGAAAACTCTTGTTGATGCATTTTAATAAAGATCACGACAAAGAAACAATTGAGAAGATTACCAACGAAATCACAGGAGACATCTGCATCCACGGCTACCCAATTACGAGAGACGAAGCAGAATCTTTGGGGTTGAAAATGATTGAACCTGAACAAAATATGGAAAAATTGATGTGGGAATTATATGAAAAGTACGCTGAAAGAATGGAATTGAAAAAGAAATTTGACCCCATTGCGATTCTTGGTGGACAAGAAATGGCAAGCTTCAAGTTTTCTGGAGCCTTTATTGAAAGTACAGATATGGCAGATGGTTTTATATTCAATGGTAAAATCAGAAGAATAATTAAAGACAACAAAGCGAAAATTGATGTCAATGTTGAATCTTCAATCTGGGAAAATTTGTAAAAGAATATTAATTTGTGATACTAGAAAATCATAAAAATGATTATTATAAATTTATGAAAAAAATGGGGAAATAAAGAACGCGCATATTGGTTCTACTGAACTTAATCACGCAATTAGTAATATATTTTTGAAAATAAAACAAAAGATATTGGTCTCACAAACTAAAACCGAATTAAATCTTCCTAGCTTAATGTATAAAATACTTGCAATAAAAAGAAGCTAAAAGATAATAAACTTGAAACATTAGAATAAAAGATATAGAATAAATTTTAATAATTTTCTTGGCACTAATCCTATATATAAATATTTAATTGGGTCTCTTTCGCTACTTTCATTTGGATAATTGTTTATTCGAAAGAAAAGATATGCAGAAACAAATTCTGTGGACAAGCTTTGTTGTTATGCTTTTTGCGTTTATGGAACCACTTTATGTTCCTGAGTGGTGGAGTCCGCCAACGCTCTTTGATCTTGCAAATAAAACGAGTTTTGATATTGAGAGCTTTATTTTTTCATTTGCAATAGGTGGACTAGTCACTTCAATCTATTATTTTGCATTCAAATTAAAAAGTGCAAAGATTGAAACAAAAAAAGGCATCAGAATAGACGCGCTTCTTTTTGCATTAGTTCTTTTTGCGGGACTCCTACTTTTTACAGAAGTTCACCCAAGCCAATCATCTGCGCTATCAATGTTTTTGGGCGGAATAATAA
>JAGLID010000023.1 GCA_023143145.1 Minisyncoccota bacterium
TATCTTGTAAATTTTAAGATATTTATAATTACATTTCCTGAATTTATAGAAAAATATTATAGTCTGTCGAACTTAACAGGTATCCTATTATATGGAGTTCCTTTTGAAGAACTTCTATTTGCGGCTTAACTAAGTTTTTTATGGTCTGGGATGTATGAATATGTCAATTGGCATAAAATAGAAAAACTGTGATGACAATAAGTCATCTTATAGATTAATTTCTATTTTTTGGGGTAGCAATTAATCGTTTCCTTAAATCAAGTTTTGAAATTAAGAAATAACTTTTTTTGTAATCGTTGAAACAGCAAAATAAATTTAGCATAAACTCTTGCAATTGAAAAATCCCCTAAACAAGATTTTTTTGCTTGAGGCCTTGCATTTCTTAATTCAAAGAAATTATACTATTGCTGTGATTGTTACAGTGATTCCTAGTACAACTCCAACCACTTCGCATACAAAAAGAGAGCAGTCTTTTTTTGTTTCAACATATAACATATAAGCGCACCATAAATGCAATTGATTGTGGTCGCTATTGGAAAAGTTATAAACCCTGAACTTCCTGTGAAATTATAACTTATTTAATCTATGTACGAAAGAAGACATAATAATTTCCATTATAGAAACGAACAATCCTATTACATTGGCAACATATTCATTTATACTCTATAAATCAAACATATATATTTAATTGTAATTTTTCTAAAACACTTTAAAGTCTTTTTATCTCAACAAACAAAATATTACTAAAGCTAAAACCAATCTATACCCAACAAAAATATTATAATTTCGATTTTCCAAATATTTCAGCATATACTTGATTGCCATGTATCCACTTATAGTGGCAGTTAAAATTCCTATAAAAATATTTATGTCTAAACCACCTGCCAGTAAATTCGGGAATTCCATAATTCCTGCTCCAATAATTATAGGAGTAGATAGCAGAAATGAAAATCTTGCTGATGATGTTCTTGAAAATCCAAGCAAAAGTGCGGCTGTGATTGTGATTCCACTACGAGAGACGCCTGGAATAATTGCAAAAGCTTGGAATAACCCAATAATAATCCCCATCTTTAAAGTTAATTTCAATATATCTCCGTTTTTCCTGCCAATTTTATCTGCATAAAAAAGAAGCAATGCTCCAATGAATAAAGTTGATGCAACCAATATCGGATTACGAAAAACAGTCTCTGCATAATCTCCCAAAATAAGTCCCACAAAAACACCAGGAATTGTGGCAATTATAATTATAAAAAGCATATCAGATTTCAGTTCTTTCGTCTTTAATTTGAAATTTAAAATTCGTAAATTTTTGATTAAATAAGAATTTTTGATTATCAATTTCCAATCTTTTCTAAAATATATCAGAACTGCAATTAAGGTTCCGAGATGCAAAGCAACATCAAAAGCCAACCCTTGATCCTGCCAGTGAAATAAACTAGAAATCAAAACTAAATGGCCTGAACTTGAAATTGGCAAAAATTCAGCAAGCCCCTGAACGATTCCTAAAATGATTGATTGAATTATTTCCATTAAGATTCATAAAATTTAAAAAGATAGAAGAGAGACCAAACTCCTGCAAATGCAAAAGATACAAACCAAAAATCAAAATTTCCATAATAACCCCAAATAATTGCAATCAAAGCTACGCCCCACGCTGCCAATGCTTTTCCAGCCGACAAAGACATTTCACAAAATATATTATATTTTAAGAAACCTTTATGATTTTTTCCGGCACTATAGATGTAAGTTAATAAAGGATTATTAATAGCCGTCTTCGAACCTTTTGACATAATATCGACCAATAAAACTCCAAGCCAATTTGCCGAAAACGGTCTCAATATCCAAGCAATCACGTATATCATAGTACCGTAGGTAACTAATTTCTTTTTATCTCTTTTTCTCAAAACATCTGACAGCTTTCCCATGTATAACGATATAATTGCAATTGAAAAAATAACAACGCTCATTATAACGCCCATAAGATCGAACTTTTCAATAATAAGATAAACGAAAATTGGCCATCCAACTGCAGCGATGACTTCTTCTCCAAAACCAAAATAAGCAATAGAATCATTTCTCTTATAATTTCCATAAGGTTTCAGAAACCTCTTAAAAGAGTCTTTATATGAAAAATGATGCGGAATAAATTGTTCACGAGTCGCAAACAGAGGTATCGCAGAGATTAAGCTTATGGTTGAAACAACAATAAATAAAACTTGAAAACTAAAATTCACCAGAATAATTCCTCCGATTATCGGCCCTAAAATCGTTGCAATTGTAAGAATGAAAGCAAGTGCACTAATTTCTCTACCCTTGAACCCAGAAACTCCGTAGTGAGCAAAATCTGTATGATAAGAGGGCCAAAACAGTGATTTATATATTACCATTAAAATAATGGCCACAAATATAAGCCAAGGATAATTTGGAAGCTGAGATAAAGATAAAAAATATAAAATCCCAAACGGGATACTGTAAAATATACAATGCTCAAAGCCATATTTTGCAGCAGCTTTTGCTCCAATAGAAACTGTAAAAAAATAAAGAGTATATGCAACTGCATAGTACATAAAAACAATTGCCAATGAATCGTACAAAGTATAAAGATATATCGGCTCAAAAATTACAATCATCGAAAACGCAAAGTTCTTGATTGCGACTGAAGCATATAATTCTGTAAGCTCATGTCTTAAAGTGTGTTTTAAATAATGATTGAGAAAAAAATTAGACATTATATTTAGATAAATTTTTTAAAAAAATTATCCATCTCTTCCTTGCCTACAATTCCCATTCTAACAATTCGTGGTATTGTAGTTGTGAGATCAACGATTGTTGAAGCCTGAGTCTTTTTTATATTACCAATATTGACGAATAAATCAATTTGATTTTTTTTATTACCAAATGTTTTCATAATTTCTTCTGCATCAAACAAATTATTTTCGCCTGAAATATTAGCGCTTGTTGCTATAATTGGAAATTCAACTTTTTCTAATAAATGCAAAATAAATTTATTTTGAGGAATTCGCACTGCAATGGTTTCTCTATTTCCAGTTAATAAATATGGCACAATATCTTTTTTTCTCAAAATAACCGTAATAGGTCCAGGCCAAATATTTTCTAACATTTTTTCCACTTTCGAATCTATACAAGCGATTCTCCGAGCTGATTTTATATCTTTCACAAACACCGATAGAGGTTTTTTATTATCACGATTTTTAATATTCATTACTTTCTCAATCGCCTCTTCATTAAAAGCATTCGCTCCTATACCATAGATTGTGTCTGTTGGATATATAATAACACCTCCACTTTGTAAAACCTCAGCAACAGCATCAGCCACTTTTTCAATATTTTCGCTATTTTTTATATCTAAATTAAGTTGTTCCATAGCTCTATTTTACAATATTTCTCATGTTTTGCCAATTACCTAGCGTTGTTGCATTGACATCATTGTTAAATTATGATATTCTATATAAGGTGATAAAAAATGAAGCCAAATAATATAAACGTGGTTGTAAGGCTTTTTCAAGCAGGCGTGGGAGAAAATGGAAACATATTCGACCTAAACCTCTATAAAGAAAAAGTAGAAACTCCGCTAGAAAAAATGCTGAGTTCTGGTAAGAATTTTATTGGAGCAATGTATATTTCAATAAATGCAGAGGCAGGAAATACACTTGCTGAACATATTGGTGCAGACAATAAAACACCAACAGGAAGAGCGATCGAAGAATCATTTCCGAAAGAAATTAAAAGTGGAAAAATTGTCATTCATTATTGCTTCAAATGGGGTAATAACGCAGGAAGCGCAACAGCAATCAATGATATAATAAACATCATTGAGGAATGCAATTGCAAATACTTAGTTATCTGGTCTCCTGAATTTGATCTTGATGGTGAGAAAATCAAAAAGGGAATTGACTTTGCAGAGAAGAACGATCTTTCTATTGTAGGTTATAAGAGACCAAATCCAACTAATCTGACTCAGTATATGGTCCCACAGAATACGGGAGCACTATACTTATTCAGTGACCTAATAAGATATACAGAAGGATTTTCGCCTCGATGTAATGGCACTGGTATGAAAATTCTAATTGAAGGGCTTGGAGAAGTAGCTGTTGCAGGAGCAGATCACTTCCACACCCTATTAACAAGCATGAAAAATAATCCTAATTTTAAATGGGGTATGCTTGAGAAAGAGGTAAATCTAGATAAAGATTTTAAAGGAGAGAGATTACTTCTTCAGGTAAGGAGAGAGTCCAGACAACTTGCCGTGATGAAAATTTGGGCTAAAGAAATATACCCAGACAAATCATTTAAGGATGTAATGAAGTTAGTGTTTTCCTGCGAAATTAAAGAATAAATAACAAAAAACCTAGCGTGGATAATCTTCAATAAGATTGATTATCTCACAACAGGTTTATTTTTTTGAATTTTTATGTGAAAACAATTAAAATAACTCCAATAACCATTATAATGGAACCAAGCAATCTATTTTTCATATTTTTTTCTTTGAAAATATAATGACCCCAGAAAACACTAAATATTGCACTAGTCCTTTTAATTGCAATTACATAAATAACCAATGCAAGGGAAATTGCAATCATTTGAAACACTAGTGTTAATGTCGTCAAAAAACCAATTAACACTAGATTGTGTATATTTTTACTAATTTTTTTTCTTTGACCAGAAAATTTTAATATTGCTATAGGCAGGAGAACAATTGCAATGAATGCATTTATTGAAAATACCCAAAATATTGGCGATGAGTTTTGAACTCCAATTTTATCAATATTAGAAGTTATACTCCAAATAAACGCAACTATAAACATTAGTTTTGCACCCCTTTCCTTGAAAAGAGCTCTAAGTGGCTCTAAATATCCATTTTTTATCTCAATAATATTTAGCAAATATGATCCAAAAATTATTAACATTACTCCGATTAAGCCAACTAAAGTTGGAAATTCTCCAGTGATTAATGGCGATGTTACCAAAAGAAACAAAGGAGTAAATGCAGCAATCGGAGACACAATCGAAAGGTCTGAATATTTCAGTGCCTTTATAAAAAGTATAGTTGTAATTGTATTCAAACTTCCACCAATCAACAAAGCTATCCAATAATTATCTCCAAGAATAGGAACTTCTAAAAAAAATAAAACTGGCAACAAAAAAATAACACCAAAGAATCTCAAACACCATGAGACTATATATACGTCAACATTTGTAGCACATTTTTTACCAAAAACTCCTTTAAGTGAATTTGAAATTGCTGTTAAAATCGCAAAAAATAACCATATCATAGACATTCAGTATTATTTAATTATTAGCTCTAGCTTATGTATATGTAATTTTTTCAAAAAGATTAATCTACGAAGAGCCATTTGCGTTCGTATAAATCAAATTCCTTAGTATTTTCTCTGCCAATGATTTTTTCAAAAAAGATGTAATATTAAAAAATTATTTATTGCAACTTTTCATCTTCATTACTTTCAAAATCACCTCTTCACTAATACATTCGCTCCTATACCATAGATCGTGTCTGTCGAATAAATAATAACGCCACCACTTTGTAAACCTCAGCAGCAACGTTAACCACCTTTTCAATATTTTCACCATTATATATATCTAAATTCAGTTATTTAATATAACTTTAGTTTATCGTAAATTTTAATTTTTGCCAATAAAAAAAGAGACTCAACTCTTAATTATTTTTACGAATACTTTAATACTAAACCGTTTTCAAAAACTCTTCAATCGTTTTATATCGTTCTTGGAATATTAAATATAAACTTTCCGGTTTTTCAGGCTCACCAATCAAAACAAGTGGTTTTTCTAGACCATACGCAATCCCCGCTTCAATATGCGCTGACGTCCCAGCTGGTAAAAGTAAAATTATTTTCTCAGCATTTTTCAAACCATCTAAATCTTTTCTAAAAAGAT
>JAGLID010000024.1 GCA_023143145.1 Minisyncoccota bacterium
GTGAGAAGGATTAAGGCAATTTTGGAATAAAAAAATATAGCTGAAACTTTGAGGGTTCTATCTTTGGTTTAACAGGGCTATTGCCACTATAGAATCATCGAATAAACATGGGTTCATTTGCGGTAAATGGTTTGCAACCAGTTTCAAATATTTATATGTTTTTAAATTGTATTTAGAGATTATGCATGAGAGCAAATTAGGTAAAACTAAAAAGCAAAAAGACTGGGTTTCAGCCCGCTCCTGTGATAAATATGCGTCGTTAATGCTGTTTTGAAAATTAAAAAAAATGTTGGAAGGTTCTCCAACATAAATATTTATTCTATCATAATTTCGATTGAACCATCCTCGGTTTTTGTTGTAATTTCAACCTCCTCCATTAGTGTAGTGTGAAGACTAGTAACGATTTCGTTAGGGTCTTCTTTCTTATCAAATTTAATTTTGAATGATTTTAAATTTGTTTCATAAACTGTCATTTCAAATTCTGCAGAAATGCGAAGCTTCTCTGTCTTTTCGAATTTTGCATTTTCAGTTCTTATCGTTACTATGAGATTTTTTGTTGTTATTGCAAAAATCCCTATGATTGTGTAGTTATTTTTGTTTTCCATTTATACAGTCTCCGTCGATTCAAAAGCTTTTACATAATAAAAAACAAATTCATTTTTGTCAATATTTTGAATTATTATAATAAATATATTTTTTTGTAGTACAAGCTCTGGCAAACTATAAAAATAGAATTTTAGATTTTATTCAAAAGGTAAGTCTAAAATTTACGCCAAATTTTGTGCTGAGCTTGGTTTAGTATTAGAATAAAAGAACTTCGTTTTTCAGAAGTTCTTTTATTATTTTCTTAGTATTGACATTTTTGATTTGTAATACTATATTAATGTATAATAATAAAAATAGGAGGCAGTCAAAATGCAAATTGGTATTACAAGTGCTATTTGTCAAAAAAATCACAGTGATGCAATACAATTTGCATCTGACAATGGAATCGAGTTTCTTCAGATTTATCTAAATCTTGCGGATCTACAAAAAGGTGATGAATATCTTTTGGAAATTTCTAGGCTGGCAAGTATGCTTAAAATTAAACTAACAAGTCATATTTCCGAAGATTTGAAAGGCGAAGATTTAGACGAAATAGCAAGAAAACATTCTTTGGTTCTTTGGAATCAAGAAAAGAAGATAGCAGTGATTCATTTCGATGATAATCTTAAAGAAAGCGTAATCGAAGCTTTTAATAAAGAAGGAATTACTGTATATATCGAAAATTATCATCGAGGAATTTCGAAGAAATCTGAATTACTAAATCATGATAAATTCGTTGAATTTGTTTTAGAAAATTCGGAAAGAATCGGAGCTGTTGTGGATTTTCCTAGATATTTTAGTGGTGAAGAAATAGGTAGCATATGTAACATAGAAAAAATGATTATAGGAGATCTTGAAAAATTTGAAAAAGTAGGTGTTTCAGTATTATTTCATACAATTGGAAAAAAAAGTTTTGAGTCAGGAAGGAAAAGCTGGACTATTCCGGGAGGCAAGGAGGATCTTATTCCTCAGGAATCTCTGATAAGGGGAGCAAGCACAATCTTCGGTTCAGGAATTGGACTGTTAATACTTGAATGCGAAAAAATAGAGCATTCAATAGGAGGTTATGAAAATCTTAAAAAAATCTCAAGATAAGCGACGGAGACGTAAACCTCTATCGCTTCTTTTTTTATTTTTTTATTCATTGACATATACTTAAATAAATAATATACTGTCAAAGTAATAAAAATATTATAATACTTTATAAATAAATAAAGTCCATGGGGACTTTGTTTGTGTTATTTTAATATATAAATTAAATAAATTAAATAAAAAATATGCCCAGAAAGTATCCCATTAATAAGGTTCGTAATATAGGAATTATTGCGCACATAGATGCTGGAAAAACAACAGTTTCCGAGCGAATTTTGTTTTATACCGGAATGAGTCATAAGATTGGAGAAGTACATAACGGTGAAGCTACGATGGATTGGATGGAACAAGAGCAAGAAAGAGGAATTACAATTACATCGGCTGCGACTACTTGTATTTGGAAAGAACACCAAGTTAATATCATTGATACTCCTGGTCATGTTGATTTTACTGCAGAAGTTGAGAGAAGTCTCAGGGTTCTTGATGGTGGTGTGGTTGTGTTTGATGGAGTGGCTGGAGTTGAATCTCAAAGCGAGACAGTTTGGCATCAAGCTGACAAATATACTGTACCAAGAATTTGTTTTATAAACAAGATGGACAGAACCGGAGCTGATTTTTACAAAGGATTTGATTCTATTCTTGAAAGATTGAATAAGAACGCAGTTGCAATTCAACTTCCAATCGGAGCAGAAGAAAAATTTGAAGGAGTTATAAATTTGCTAAATAGAAAAGCATATTATTTTGACGGAATTCATGGTGAGATTATCATTGAAAAAGAAATTCCAGAAGATATGAAAGAAAAAGTTGAAGATTGGAGAGCTGAAATGGTTGAAAAAGTTGTTGAACATGATGATAAATTAATGGAAAAATATTTAGCAAGTGAGAAAATCTCAGAAGAAGAATTAGAGCAGGGAATTCGAAAGGCCACAATTGAAAATAAAATATTCCCAGTAATGACTGGAACAGCTTTGAAGAACAAAGGAGTCCAATTGGTGCTTAATGCTGTGATAGATTATCTTCCTTCTCCAGTTGATGTACCGCCTCTTATAGGCATTAATCCGGAAACAGAAGCAGAAGTTGCGATTAAGGCAGATGAGAATGAGGCCTTGTCAATACTTGTTTTTAAAGTAGCGACGGACCCATTTGTTGGTCAGTTGGCATTTTTTAGAGTATATTCTGGTGTTTTGAAAGCTGGTACTTATGTAATTAATCCAGCTAATGGAAAAAAAGAAAGAATCAGTAGAATTCTCAGAATGCACGCAAACCATCGTGAAGAGGTTGATGAAGTTTTTGCTGGTGAAATCGCGGCGACCATTGGACTTAAAGATACGGGAACTGGCAGTACTTTATGTGATGAAAAGAAGCAAGTAATGTTAGAGAAGATTACTTTCCCTGAGCCTGTTATTTCAATTGCCGTAGAGCCAAAGACAAAAGCTGATCAGGAAAAAATGGGCATGGCTTTAAAAAAATTATCTGACGAAGATCCAACTTTCAGGGTACACACAGATGATGAAACAGGGCAGACTATACTTTCAGGTATGGGAGAACTTCACTTGGAAGTTTTGATTGATAGAATGATGCGTGAAATGGGAGTTGAGGCTAATATCGGCCAACCAAGAGTTGCTTACAGAGAAACAATCAAGGGTAATGCGAATGCTGAAGGAAAATATGTCAAGCAATCAGGAGGAAGAGGACAATATGGTCATGTTTGGATTAAACTTGAAGCACAGGAAACTGGAGCAGGATTTGAATTTGTGAATGAAATTAAAGGAGGAGTTGTTCCTCAAGAATATATCAAACCTACTCAAAAAGGTATTGAAGAGGCATTAGTCAGAGGAGTTATTGCTGGGTATCCAGTTATTGATGTGAAAGCAACTCTTTATGATGGTTCTTATCATGAAGTTGACTCTTCGGAAGGATCTTTCAAAATTGCAGGTTCAATGGCCTTTAAGGAAGCTTTCCGAAATGCAAATCCAATTATTCTTGAACCAATTATGAAAGTAGAATCGACAACTCCTGAACAATTTATGGGAGATGTTGTAGGAGATTTGAGTTCCAAGAGAGGCCAAATTGAGAATATGGGAGCGAGAGGTCAGGTGAAGGTTATTACTGCCTTAGTTCCGCTTTCAGCTATGTTCGGTTACGCAACGCAAATTAGGTCTATGACTCAAGGTCGTGGAAATTATTCTATGGAATTTGATCATTATCAAGAAGTTCCTAAGAATATTGCCGCAGAGATTATTGGAGAAAAAGACAAGAAATAAATAGATATGTTTTTATAGCATTTAATACAGATGTCGTAATTGGCATCTGTATTTTATATTTGATTTAACATCATTGTGATGTTATAATTACATTGCAAATATTAAAAAAATTTCCATTTATTGTGAAGCAACATAAAATTTGGTATAGAAGAGAGTTGTTCAAAAATCATTTTAAGTCATATAAAAATTGGGATAATTTTAATCCTCCTTCGGGAATAAAACATCCTTATAGATATAAGAATGATGCTGTGCAATGTCAAAATTCTAATTGCGAAAGGGAGAGTATGCTTATCAGTGAACATGAGGCTTTTTATTATTTTGCAAAAAAATCGGTGTTCAAAAAAATAAAAATAAAAGTAGTAAATTATATCAGATTCAAAAAAGATAAAACTAATAGAAGAATTTATGTTTGTCCATTTTGCAAGGGAGATGACATTAGAGAGATTTGAGAATGTGATGTAATATTTTTATAGATTAAAGTACAATATGTCGTTTTCCAAAAATAATTTTAATTAGATTTGAAGTTTATTTTATTAAATTGTATATTGAAGCTGAAACTAGGGATAGCGTGTTGACAAAAAATATATTTATGTTAATCTTATCAAGTAATTAAATTTATTCGTAAAAATTTAGAATATGACCGAAACTAGTTTTGATAAAATCAAAAAACTCATGAAGATTGTTGGTGGTAAAGCAATTATTATTGAGAATGATAAACCAGCTTTTGTAATTATAAATGTTGACGAATATTCTGACTTTAAAGATGTAGAAAAACATGCTCTTGAAGATTTGAGAAATTCTAGGGAGAAAATAAACAAAGATATAGATATTTGGAAGATGAAACAAGATGAAAGAAAGCTAAAGCAGTTAGAGGTGAAAAGTGGCTCAGATAAAGAGAAAAATGTAAATGAAATTACGATTGAAACACTCTAGGTTAAATAGTTGACAAAAGTATTAAGTGCGTGTTATACTTCACAAGTCACAGAAATAGATACTGGCTATTGTCAATATTATTTATGTGTGATAACATTAAAACATTGCTTAGAAATAATTTTACTATTTATTTTAAAAATTAATCTTATAAAACTGAAGTTTTAAAGTCTATGTTTTTAATAACTTCACTTCGGTTTTTTAAAAGGAGAATCACAAAAATGGCAGAAATATTTGATAGATCAAAAGTTCATGTTAACGTTGGTACAATTGGTCATGTTGATCATGGAAAAACAACTTTGACGGCTGCTTTATTGGCTTGCTTGGGTGCAAGAGGATTTAGTGCGTCAAAAAAAGGTGTTGGAGAAATCGATGGCGCACCTGAAGAAAAAGAACGAGGAATCACAATTGCTACATCTCATCAAGAATATGAATCAGCTACAAGGCATTATGCTCATGTGGATTGTCCTGGTCA
>JAGLID010000025.1 GCA_023143145.1 Minisyncoccota bacterium
CTCAAATGGATGGTGCTATTCTTGTGGTTGCTGCGACTGATGGTCCGATGCCTCAAACAAGAGAACATATTTTACTTGCTCGTCAAGTTGGTGTACCTGAAATTGTTGTTTATATTAACAAAGTTGATCAAGTAGATGATTTGGAATTAGTTGATCTTGTAGAAGAAGAAATAAGAGAATTACTAACAAAATATGAATTTGATGGAGCAAACACTGCTATCGTCAGAGGATCTGCATTGAAGGCTCTTGAGTGTGCTTGTGGAAAAGAAGATTGCGAAAATTGTAATTCAATTACAGAAATTGTGAAAGCGCTTGATGAAAAAATTCCAGAGCCGAAAAGAGATGTGGATAAACCATTCTTGATGCCCCTTGAAGACATTTTTTCAATTGAAGGAAGAGGAACTGTTGTGACAGGAAGAATTGAAAGAGGAATCGTTAATCTTAATCAAGAAGTTGAACTTGTTGGAATTCAGAATACAAGAAAAGTTGTTGTTATCGGAATTGAAATGTTTAATAAACAATTAGACAGAGGTCAATCTGGAGATAATGCTGGAATTTTATTGAGAGGTATCAAGAAGGAAGAAGTTGAAAGAGGTCAAGTTCTTGCAGCGACTGGGTCAATTACTCCTCATGAAGAGTTTGAATGTGAAGTTTATATTTTAACTAAAGAAGAAGGTGGAAGGCACACCCCATTCTTTTCTGGCTATAAACCACAATTTTATATCAGAACAACTGATGTAACAGGTGATGTAATTTTGCCAGAAGGAACAGAAATGGTTATGCCGGGTGATACAGTAAAGCTTGTAGTGAAACTTATGTCAAAAGTTGCTATGGAAGATGGAATGAGATTTGCTATTAGAGAAGGTGGAAGAACGGTTGGCGCGGGAGTTGTTACAAAAATCGTAAAATAAGGAGATTTATCTTCTTATTTTTTGTAAGTTTAGCAAAGTATTTTTAAATGTATCAATAATTAAATTTTACTTTAATCCGAATGTCAGAAAAAACTAATATTGAAGAAAGCGATTCTAAGCCAAGAATTCGTGTCAAAATTAAAGCATATGATCATAAGATTATTGATCAATCAGCAAAACAAATCGTTGAAACTGCTCTTCGAAATGGAGCTTCAGTGAGAGGACCCGTTCCTTTACCAACTGAAATCAACAAGTTTACGGTGAACAGTTCAACATTTGTACATAAAGATGCTAGAGATCAGTATGAAATGAGGATCCACAAGAGATTAGTTGATATTCTTGATCTTAACCCAAAGATTATTGAAGCTTTAACAAACTTGAACTTACCAGCAGGAGTTTTCATTGAAATAAAAATGTAAAATTATATTACTGTATCGTTTTATTATTAAAAGATTTAATGATAAAACGATACAGTAATAAAGCGTTTTAGCTAGTTTAAGTGTTTAATACTAAATTTCCTCTTGTTTGCGGATTTCTAGTAAGAAGTACTAAACATACTGAATTAGCCAATTTATAAATCGGATAAAACGATTATGATTGGTTGAATTATCTGGTTTTTTGTTTGTTAAATTTATAAATATTTTAAAGATATGAAGTTTATATTAGGAAAAAAGATAGGAATGAGCCAAGTCTTTATAGATAGTGAGAACAAGAGGGAAGTAATTCCTGTGACATTGATTGAAGCAGGGCCATGTACGATTACTCAGATAAAGACAATTGAAAAAGATGGATATAGTGGCGTTCAAGTTGGATTTTTAGAAAAGAAGAAAATTAACAAACCTCTTAGTGGTCATTTGAAAGATTTAGGAAAATGTCGATACCTCAAAGAACTCAGAACAGAAGATGACAAAGAGGAATATGTAGCTGGCGACAAGGTTGATGTTTCTGTGTTTGAGCAAGGAGACGCAGTAAGCGTTATTGGAGTTTCCAAGTCAAAAGGTTTTCAAGGAGTTATGAAGAGACATAATTTCAAAGGTGGACCAGCATCTCATGGACAAAAACACAGCAATAGAAAAGGTGGTTCAATCGGATGTGCATTTCCAGAACATGTTATTAAAGGGAAAAAAATGGCAGGAAGAATGGGTGGATATCAAGTTACTCAACAGGGACTAAAAATCGTTGAAGTTGACAAAGAAAGAAATTTATTGTTAGTTAAGGGCTCAGTACCAGGAAGTATAGGTTCGTTAGTAAAAGTTTCTGCAATTTAAATAAGAATGTAAAATAAGTTTTATAAAATATATGACAAAAGTTAAAGTATATAATATTGAAGGGAAAGAGTCGGGAAAAATGGATCTTCCAGAAGAAATTTTTGGACTGAAAGTTAACGATGATTTAGTTCATCAGGTTTATGTAGCTCATATTTCAAATTCAAGACAAGTGTTGGCTGATACCAAAGACAGGGGTGAGGTCAGAGGTGGCGGGAAGAAGCCTTGGAAGCAAAAAGGAACAGGAAGAGCAAGACATGGATCAAGTAGATCTCCAATTTGGAAAGGTGGAGGAGTGACATTTGGACCTACGAACGATCGAAATTTCAGTAAAAAGATAAATAAGAAGATGAAAACAAAAGCTCTTTTTATGGTTTTGTCTTCAAAGCTAAGAGACAATGAATTGATTGTTATGGATGATGTAAAATTAGGTAAGGTTTCTACAAAATCAATGAGCAGTGTTATAGATAAGCTATTAGTAAAGGGAAAAATTCTATTTTCATTTGATAAAAAAGATAATAATATTTCCAAATCAATTAAAAATATTCCTAATACAAGAATGATTGCTAGTAATTCCTTGAATGTCGCCGATCTTTTGAAGAATAAAAATCTAATAATCAATAAAAAGGGGATTGATAAAATCAAAGAAACATATTTATCAGTATAAATTTGAATTACAGAGTTAATAATATAAAATTATGGGAATTTTAAATAAAATGACTAAAAAAGAAAAAGGTGAAGTTGATGTCAAGAAAGATAAAGTTGTAAAGACAAAAAAGAATGTGTCGAAAGTAAAGAAAAGTACTTTAGAAAAAATGCCTAGTCATTATTATGACATTATAGTTAGGCCTCATGTTTCGGAAAAAGCTTTTAATCTTTCTGAAAATAATCAACACATTTTTGTTGTTTCTGCCAAGGCTAATAAGTCAGAAATTAAAAAAGCGATAAAGAGCTTATACGGTGTTTCAGTCCTAAGTGTTAATATTATTAATGTTCCTACAAAGCCAAAAAGAGTTAAAGGCAGAGCTGGTACAAGAAGTGGATATAGGAAAGCAATTGTAAGATTGGCAAAGGGTAGTAAAATTGATTTAGTAAAAGAAACAAAATAATAATTTTAATTGTGATTTAATATTGAATATATGGCATTGAAAAAATATAAACCAACATCTCCAGGAAGAAGAGGCATGATGGGCTATGATTTTTCCACATTAGATAAGAAAGCTCCTGAGAAAAGCTTGTTGGCAAAAATGACAAGAAAAGTTGGACGGGGAAGTGCTGGAAAGATAACTACAAGGCATCGAGGAGGAGGAGTCAAAAGAAGATTCAGAATTATCGATTTCAAGATGAACAAGTTTGATATCCCAGCAAAAGTCCAATCTATTGAATATGATCCAAATCGAACTTCATTTATTGCCTTGGTTGCTTATGCTGACGGAGAAAAAAGATATATTTTGGCTATCGATGGTTTGAAAAAAGATGATAATATCATAGTTTCTGAAAGCGCCTCAATTCAAACTGGTAATAGGATGATGTTGAAAAATATTCCTTCTGGTACTATTGTAAATAATGTCGAGATGTTTTCAGGAAAAGGTGGTCAAATTGCAAGATCTGCAGGTTCTTCAGCTAAGTTAATGGCGGTAGAAAGTGGTTATGCTCACGTGAAATTATCTTCTGGACAAGTTCGTCTTCTTCCTGATAATTGTTTTGCAACTATAGGACAAATTAGTAATACAACTTATAATAAAGTTGTTATCGGGAAGGCTGGAAGATCAAGATGGTTAGGAAGAAGGCCACATGTCAGAGGAAGTGCTATGAATCCTGTTGATCATCCACACGGTGGAGGAGAGGGTTGCCAACCGATTGGATTGAAGCATCCAAAAACTCCTTGGGGAAAGCCTGCTCTTGGTTTTAAGACACGAAAGAAAGGAAAGCGTTTAAATAATTTCAAAAAGAGAATAGTGAAATTTGAAGAAGAAGTTATTAATTAAATTTATTTCAATATGTCAAGATCACTAAAAAAAGGACCTTTTATAGATGAAAAATTACTCAAAAAGGTAAAAAACTTAAAAACTGGAGATAAGACTGTTATCAAAACATGGGCAAGAGGTTCTGTAATTTTTCCAGAAATGGTAGGTTTTGTTTTTGGAGTTCATAATGGAAAACAACATATTGATGTTATTGTCACGGAAGATATGGTTGGTCATAAGCTGGGTGAATTTTCACCAACAAAGAAATTTATTAGACATGGAGGAAAGATGCAGAAAACCATTGATAAAAAAGATTAATAGAAATATTGTGGATAGTAGTTATAAATAAGTTATATAAAAATTTTAATTTAATATTATATGGAAGTTAAAGCACATTTAAGAAATTTAAGAATTTCTTCAAGAAAAGTAAGGCTGGTTGTTAATTTAATCAGAAATATGAGCATTAATGATGCAAGAATTCAGCTTAGCTTTTTGAACAAAAAGTCCGCTGAACCTGTATTAAAGTTGCTTAATTCAGCAGTTGCCAATGCGAGTAATAATTTTAATATTAATGAAAATAGTTTATATATTTCTAGCATTTTTGTAAATGATGGAATGGTTTTGAAAAGATGGATTCCTAGGGCTATGGGAAGAGCTTCAGCGATAAGAAAGAGGTCAAGCCATATCACAATTATTTTAGATGAATTAAAGAGTGAAACTAAAATTGATTCTAGAAAAGATGAAATTCAAGACAAGAAAGAAGATTTAAATAAAGATAAAACTGTTCAAAGCGAGAAGGTTCAAGACAAACAGATTGAACCAAAAAAGCTTGTCAAAGAAAGTATAAAAGAAGAAAAAATTGACAAAAAAGAAAGTAAATAGTAAAGATAAATTTTAAATAATGATTAGTTAACTTATATGGGAAAAAAAATAAATCCGTTTCTGCACAGACTTGGAGTTGTAAGAGATTGGAAATCAAAATGGTTCAATGCGAATAAGTATAAAGAATATTTGCGTAAAGATATAGAATTAAGAGCTTTTTTGAATAAAAGTTTGAAAAAAGCATCCGTAGAAGATATTATAATTGAACGATCTTCTAATAGTGTAACTGTTAATATTCATTCTGCTCGTCCTGGTATTATAATTGGAAGAGGAGGAACTGGTGTTGAGGAATTGAAAAAAGAGATTATAAAGATGATTAACGAAAAAATCGAAGTTAAGGTTAATATAGTTGAGATTAGAAATTATGAGATGAGTGCTAAATTGGTTGCACAGGGAATTGCAGAACAAATTGAAAAGAGATCGGCATTTAGAAGGGTTTTGAAGCAGGCGATTGAAAAAACAATGCAAAATAAAAAAGCTCAAGGAATTAAAGTTCAGGTTTCGGGTAGACTAAACGGAGCAGAAATGGCAAGAACTGAATGGTTAAGCGAGGGTAAAATTCCACTTCAAACAATCAGAGCTGATATTGATTTTGCAAAATATGAAGCAGATACGACTTATGGAAAAGTTGGAGTGAAAGTCTGGATATATAAAGGAGAAATCTTCAATAACATGGAGAACTAACATATAATTTTAATAGACTAATTCAAAACTATGTTGATGCCGAAAAAGGTAAAATACAGAAAATATCAGAAGGGGAGAATGCGTGGTAAAGCGCAGAGAGGCAATAAAATTTCTTTTGGATCTTTTGCTTTAAAATCTCTTGGAACTTCTTGGGTTACAAGTCGCCAAATCGAAGCAGCTCGAAGAGCGATGACAAGATATGTACAAAGGGGTGGTAAAATTTGGATTAGAATTTTTCCAGATAAACCAATTACCAGAAAGGCAGCTGAGGTTCCTATGGGTAGTGGAAAAGGAAGTTTAGATCATTTTGTGGCTGTGGTTAAACCAGGAAGAGTAATTTTCGAAATTGATGGCGTCGATATAGAAGTTGCTAAGGAAGCAATGCGAAGGGCAAGCCACAAGCTTCCGATTAAAACGAAATTTATTTCCAAAGAAGATTAGTCTTAAATAAAATAATTAAGTTGAAAATATGAAAGCTAACGAGATTAGAGAAAAATCAGATAATCAATTACAAGTTTTAATAAAAGAGAGCAAAGAACAGCTAAAAAATTTAAGATTTTCTCTTGCGAATAGACAATTAAAAAATTATAGTGAAATTAAGAAAACGAGAAAAAATATTGCGAGAGCTAAATCTATTTTAAAAGAAAAAAAGATAATTTCTGATAATAACGAAAAGTAATATATTAAATATATGACCAAAGACAATAAAGAACAAGTTAATAAAAAAGGAAAAATTGGGATTGTGATAAGTAATAAAATGGATAAAACCGTTGTGGTTAAGGTTGAAAGGTTGAAAGTCCATGCCAAATACAAGAAAAAATATAGAGTAAGCAAGAGTTATAAAGCCCATGACGAAGAAAATATTTTACAAGAAGGCGATAAGGTAGTGCTTACAGAAACAAAGCCAATAAGTAAAGATAAGAAATGGATTGCAGAAAAACGTTAAACTTAAAAAAAGATTAAATAAATTTTATGATTCAACAAGGAACTAAACTTATAGTTGCAGACAATTCAGGGGCAAAATTAGTAAAATGTATCAAAGTTCTTGGTGGAACAAGAAAAAGATATGCTTATATTGGTGATGTTATTGTAGTTTCGGTAAAATTATCTGATCCACGAGGACAGGTAAAGAAAAAAGAAATTGTTAAGGCAGTGATTGTTAGACAAAAAAAGAGATTCAGGAGACAAGATGGTTCATATATATATTTTGATGACAATGCTGTTGTTATTGTTGATAAGGACAATGTGTCACCGAAGGCAACTCGTGTTTTTGGTCCAGTAGCAAGAGAATTGAGATCTAATGGATTTATGAAAATAGTTTCTTTAGCTCCAGAAGTGTTATAAATTATATTAATATATATGAAAATTAAAAGTAATGACAAAGTAAAAATAATTTCCGGAAAAGATAAAGGGAAGAGCGGAAAGGTTACAAAAGTAATTTTTGAAACGGGAAAAATTATTGTTGAGAATGCGAATCTTGTTAAAAAGCACGTTAAGGGAAAAAAACAGGGTGAGCAAGGTCAGAAAATAACAGTAGCGTCTCCGATTAATATATCAAATGTTTCGTTGATTTGTCCAAAATGTACTAAGCCAACAAGAGTGGGATATTTAGTCCTTGAAAATGGAGAAAAACATAGAATTTGTAAAAAATGTAAACAAGACATAGCAATTCAAGTTAAAAAATAATTTAATTATTTATAAAGTATGTATAAAGTAAGGCTAAAAGAAAAATATATTAGCGAGGTTGTTCCAAAGATGAAAGAGGAATTTGGCTATACTAATATTATGTCGGTTCCGAAGATAACAAAAATTGTCGTGAATGTCGGTTTAGGAAGAATTATTCGAGACAGTAAAGATAATTTGAAAAAGATATCAAATGATATCGAAAATATTGTAGGACAAAAACCTGTTGTTACGAAAGCAAAAAAAGCAATCTCAAATTTTAAAACAAGAATTGGAATGCCTGTAGGTTTGACGGTAACTCTGAGAGGAGCAAAAATGTATGAGTTTTTGGATAGACTGGCCAATGTAACCCTACCACAAGTTAGAGATTTCAGGGGTCTTAGTAAAAAGTCTTTTGATGGTAACGGTAATTATAATATTGGGCTAAAGGAACATCTTATCTTTCCTGAAGTCGCAAAAGACGATATCAAAACCATTTTTGGATTGGAAATTAATATAAACACTTCTGCGCAAACAGATAAGGAAGCTTATAGTTTATTGAAAAATATTGGACTCCCAATCGTGGAAAAAAATAATAGATAATTTAGATGTTAATTAAGTATAAATAAATCAATATGGCAAGAGTCGCGCTAATAGCAAAAGCTCAAAAAAAACCAAAGTATTCAACTCGCATTGTGAGAAGATGTTGGAAGTGTGGTAGAAAGAATGGGTATATGAGGAAGTTTGACCTGTGTAGGATTTGTGTTCGAGAATTGGTTAGTACTGGAGAAATACCTGGTTTAAAGAAAAGCAGTTGGTAGATTGATATAAGTTAATCTATCGCAAAAGTAAAAATATGCACATTTTGGATTCTGCATCTGAAATATCAGAGACAGACTCCAAAATGCGCGAAGTTTAATTTATAATTTTATTTTAAGTAAAATATATATTTTACTATTAATGTTTAATATTTCATTATGACAATGACTGATCCAATAGCGGATATGCTAACAAGAATAAGAAATGCACAAAGGGCAAATCATAAAGTTGTCCAGATGCCTTCTTCCAAATTTAAATTGGAATTAGCGAAAATTCTCAAAAAAGAGGGTTATATTAATGACGTCGTGCAGCATAAAAAAGGTTTTCTTATAACACTAGAAGTTGTATTGAAAAAAAATGGAGAAAATTATGCAATATCTAAAATTCAAAGAATTAGTAAACCAGGACAAAGAAAGTATGTTAATAAGAGCGAAATAAAAAAAGTTCTTGGCGGTTATGGTATTTCAATTATTTCTACTTCACAGGGAATTATGACTAACATACAAGCAAGAGACAAGGGTCTTGGAGGTGAAGTGGTTTTAGAAGTTTGTTAATTTAAGATATAGTTAATATATTAAGGTAAGTATATATTTATGAGTAAAATTGGAAAAAAATCAATAGATATACCAGCAGGAATTACAATTTCTATAAGTGAAAAAAATGAAGTTGTTGTCAAAGGATCTAGGGGAGAGCTTTCTGACAAGTTTGATTCAAGAATAATTATTGAGCAAAAAGAAAACCAAATTTCATTATCTCCTAAGGGTAATTCAAAGAAGAATTTTGCTCTTTGGGGTCTTTCAAGAATGTTAATTGCTAATATGATTGAAGGGGTGTTAAATGGTTATGATAAGAAGCTTGAAATTCAAGGAGTTGGTTATAAAGTAATTCAAAAAGGAAAGGATTTAAATCTTAGTCTTGGTTTCTCTCACGTAGTGTTTTTTGAAGCACCAAAAGGAATAGATTTCCAAGTTGAAAAAAACATAATAACTGTTTCAGGAATAGATAAGCAACTAGTTGGTCAAGTTGCAGCAAATATAAGAAGTAAGAAAAAACCAGAACCTTATAAAGGAAAAGGAATCAGATATCAAGGAGAGGTTGTTCGGAGAAAAGTTGGTAAAAAGGTTGCTGGAACTTTAGCATAAGAAAAAATTATTAATTTTATTATATATGAAAAATCAGGAAATACTAAAAAAACAATCTCAGGCAAGAAGACATAAAAGAGTTCGTTCAAAAATTTTTGGTACAGCTGAAATACCTCGATTGAGTGTTTTCAGAAGCAACAAGGGAATGTTTGCTCAAATTATTAATGATGATTTGGGAATTACTTTGGCAAGTGTAAGTGAGAAAGGCGTAAAGGATAGTAAGACAAAGATTGATACAGCAAAAGAAATTGGTAAATTAATTGCGCAAAAAGCTCAAGAAAAAAATATCAGTAAAATTGTTTTTGATAGAGGTGGATATAAATATCATGGAAGAATCAAGGCTGTTGCAGAAGGTGCTCGTGAAATAGGTCTCATATTCTAATATTTTATTTTAATTTATAAACATTATAATATAATCATGCTTACAAAAGAAGATTCAAGACAGAAAACGCCTCCTAAAAAAAGTTTCGCAAAAGGCCGAAAAAAAGTCAAACCTGAGTTTGAGCAAAAGGTAATTGATATTGCACGTGTAACTCGTGTTGTTAAGGGCGGAAAGAGATTTAGTTTTAGAACTGTTGTTGTTATTGGTAATCGAAAGGGTAAGGTCGGAGTAGGTGTCTCTAGCGGTCCTGATATGAGATCTGCAACTGATAAATCATATGCTGATGCAAAGAAAAATCTTATAACTATAGGTTTTACTGGAAATACAATTCCTTACAGAGTTGATCAAAAATTGGGAAGTTCAAAGATAATTCTCAAGCCTGCAGCAAAAGGAAACGGAGTCGTGGCAGGTGGTGCTGTCAGAATAATAATTAGCTTGGCAGGTATTAGTGATATATCTGGAAAAATGATTGGATCCAAAAGCCGATTAAACAATGCTAGGGCGACAATTGAAGCCTTGAAACAATTTTCTATTAAGAAAAATAGAGAGATTATTTTTAAAAATGCTGAAAAGGTAAAAATTGAAAAAAAACAAGAAGTGAAAAAAATAGTTGAAAAAGCTGAAGTTAAAAAATAGTTGAGGTATTTTTAGTTTACATATTAAAATAATTTTATGCAGTTACATCAATTAAAACCAAGTAAGAAAAAAACCAAAAAAAAGATTGGTCGTGGAGGAGCACATGGAACTACTGCAACTCGTGGAACAAAAGGTCAAAAAGCAAGATCTGGAGGTGGAAAAGGACGAGCATTTGAAGGAACAAAGACACCTTTGTGGCGAAGAACTCCAAAATTAAGAGGATTTAAAAGTTTTTATTTGAAAAATAATATAGTCAATGTTTCTACCTTAGAAAGTAGATTTCAAGATGGTGATAATATTAACCCAAAGATCTTATTGAAATTTGGCTTAATTTCAAAAATCAAACCTAGAGTGAAAATTCTTGGCAATGGAGATATAAGCAAAAAATTTGTTATAAGTGATTGTATAGTTTCCAAAACTGCAGAAGAAAAGATAAAAAAAGCTGGTGGTAAGATTGAAATTGGGTTAGATATTTAGATTTAAGATGTGAAATAATTTTTTAACGAGCTATTATTTCGAGGTGATATAATTGTTTTAATATAGTTAAATTTTGATAAAATAAACAAAAGCTATGTTTAAAAAAGTAATTCGAGTTTTTAAAGATAAAGAATTAAGATCAAAAATAATATACGTAGCTTTAATGCTGGTTATTTTTCGAATTGCTGCACATATTCCAATTCCAATCGTTGATGCTGTAAAATTAGAGAATTTTTTTGGTAGTAATCAACTCCTTGGTCTTATGAGTGCGTTTACTGGTGGAGGAATGGAAAAATTTTCACTAGTTATGCTTGGTGTTGGCCCTTATATTACCGCTTCAATTATAATGCAACTTTTGACAATGATTTTTCCACAAGTCAAAGAAATGTATCAAGAATCTGGTGAAGCTGGTAGGCAGAAATTTAATCAATTGACGAGGTATGCTACGGTTCCACTTGCAATTTTGCAAAGTTTTGGAATGATTACTCTTTTGAAAAATCAGGGAATTGTTGATAATATTGATAGATTTGAAATGATTACTGCTATTTCTTTAATTACTGCTGGTACTATATTTTTAATGTGGCTTGGAGAGCTTATTTCTGAAAAGAAAATTGGAAATGGAATCTCTTTGATTATTTTTGCGGGAATTGTTTCAGGCATTCCTATGACCGTAAGTCAAACTGTCTCAACATTAACTCCAGATAAATATCCTGCTATTATTTCGTTGTTAATTGTTTCTTTGATAGTTATTTTCGGGGTAGTAGTGATTAACGGGGCTCAAAGAAATATTCCAGTTTCTTATGCTAGGAGAGTTAGGGGTAGTAAAACTTATGGAGGCGTCTCTGGTTCGCTTCCTCTCAAAGTTAATTCTGCAGGAATGATACCTTTGATTTTTGCAATGTCTATGATGATTTTCCCTGGTTTTATTGCTTCATTTTTTGTTGCCAGCGCAAATCCAACAATTGCTAGTGTTGCAACTTTCATAAACAACGCTTTTCAAAATCAGATATTTTATAGCGCTATGTATTTTATTTTAGTTTTCTTGTTCACATATTTTTATACGGCGATAGTTTTTGATCCGAAAAGTGTGGCAGAAAATCTGCAAAAACACGGTGGTTTTGTTCCAGGAATTAGACCAGGTGGAAATACTGCTGAGTTTCTAAGTAAGGTTTTAAGTAGAATAACTTTTCTAGGTGCATTTTTCTTGGGCATTATAGCTGTTATTCCTTTTATAGGTCAAGCTGTTACGAATGTGACGACAATGGCAATCGGTGGAGCTTCAGTTTTGATTGTTGTGGGTGTTGTTCTTGATTCAATAAAACAAATTGATTCACAACTGACAATGCGTGATTATGATGAATTATAAAAATACATACAGTTTATAAATATCTCAATGGCCCGAATTTTATTCGGGTCATTTTGAAAAATGTTATTTATTCAATGAAATAATATTATGAAAATCATCAAACCAAAAAAACTACAAAAAGGAGATACGGTAATGATTGTTTCTCCGTCTAATTCAGTACCAAAAATACTCAAGAGTCAATTTGATAATGGTATTAAGACTTTAGAAGATATGGGATTGACAGTAAGTATCGGCAAAAACGTCTTGGGAAGATATCATTATTCTTCTGGAACCACCGAAGAAAGATTGAGTGATATTCACGAGGCTTTTGCTGATGACAATATAAAAGCAGTTATAATGTCAATCGGTGGAAATACTGCAAATCATCTTTTGGATGGGCTGGATTTTGACTTGATTAAGGAAAATCCAAAAATATTTTCTGGTATTAGCGACGGTACAACTTTACTTGATCCGATATTTTCGAAAACTGGTCTCGTAACCTATCATGGCCCAGATTTGATCTTTGGTTTCGGTCTGCCGATATCACCAATGGTTAAAGAAAATTTAATGAAAACATGGTTTGGCGGTAAAGTTGGTCAATTAGCACCAAATTCAAACTGGAGTGGTTTAGACGAACTGAATAAAAATGAAGAATATAAAGGTTGGCAATGTATACGGAATGGCCGAGCAACAGGAAGATTGGTTGGTGGTAATACCACTTGCCTTACGAACTTTGATAGCACACAGTTTAGACCAAATTACAATAATTCAATTTTGTTTCTAGAATCATTTGCGCCTAGTGCCAAAGAGTTGGATCGAGTGTTTACACATTTTCGTCAAACGAGAATTTTTGAAGAAATTAATGGTTTAATTTTAGGATATTTTTTCGGCGCTGCAGTAGATAAAAATCAAAGCAGAGCAGTAAGAGATGTAATCCTGGAAGTGACGAAAGAATATGATTTTCCAATTTTAGAAATTGGTGAAATTGGTCATAATGTTGAAAATTATATTATCCCAATTGGTTGCCAGACAACGATTGATGCGGAGAAAAAATATTTTGCAATTGACGAAGACACTGTGCTATAATTCTTATCATGGAGTTGTCTACTGGATATTGTGAATTATCATAGTGAAAAATATATTTATAACGTGAATACCATGAAAATACAAGAAGTTTCAATCAATGATTTCTTATATAGAGATGAGAAAGTGTTATTTTTGAAAACACTAGATAATGTGTGGGAATTGTCAGGAGGACGAGTTGATTACGGAGAAAATATTGAAGATACTTTTCAAAGGGAGACGAAGGAAGAAGTTGGATTTAAAAATGTGACAATAGGGGATTTAATAAATGTCTGATCTTTTGTTAATTAGGTAATTAGTCATCATTTTATCGTGTTTAATTTTGAAATTTTCACAGATGAGGATATAATAAAATTAAGTGATGAACATACAGAATATAAATGGATTGGCGCTAATGAGTTTGAAGAACTGGATATGAGAGAGGGTCATAAAGAGAGCTTAAGAAAATATTTTAATAATATAAAAAAATGAGTAAAATCGGAGTTTCACAAAAAGCAATCATATATAATAAAGAAGGTGGGATATTAATTCTGCATAGAACTTCTGAGGCACCATCATGTCCCAATTATTGGGACTTACCAGGCGGAGAATTGGATTTTGGAGAAGATGCAACAAGTGGTATAATTCGTGAGATACAGGAAGAAGCTGGTATTATTTGCAGAAATATTAAGCCCTTTGATGTAGAATCTCATATTGATGAAAGTGAAGAATTTTGGGTTACGATTGCATATAAATGTCAATATGAAGCTGAAGATGTGAAATTGAGCTTTGAGCATGATGAGTTTAAATGGATATCAAAGGACAATTTATCTAATTATAAATTTTCAAATAAAATAAAAAGATTTGTTCAAAATTATGATACAGAATAAAAAACCAATTAACATATTATTTTTTGGACCCTCTGGTTCAGGAAAAGGGACGCAGGCTGAAATGTTGGCGAAAAAATATAATCTTCAGCGATTGCAAAGTGGTGCGATTCTTCGAAAATGGGCAATAGAGAAAACAGAATTTGGAAAAAAGGTGCAAGCAGCTATGAACGAAGGTTTTGTTCCGTCGGAATGGATTTTTCAAATGACAGAAGAAGAATTCAGTAAAGTTGATGAAAATCAAGGACTTATGCTTGAAAATTTTTCCAGGATGCTACCTGAAATAAAGAATTTATATAAAGTTTTGTCAAATCTTGATAGAAAACTTGATTATATATTCCTAATAGATATCGGTGATGAAGAAGCAATCAAGAGAATGTTGAGTAGGGGAACGTGTGAAAAATGTGAAAAAGTTGTCGTACTTGGAGAAGGTGTCGATAAATTGGTATGTCCTGATTGTAGCGGAATGATTAGAAGAAGAAAAGACGAAAATATCGAAAGCATTAATAAAAGATTAAAAGATTATCACAGTAAAACTTCAGAAGTTTTAGATTATGTTCGAAATAATGATAAATTAATCGAAATAAACGGCAATCAGTCAATTGATAATGTTTTCCATGATATAATTAGTTATATAAAAGTTGATAAATAAAATTATTTAAATATTACTATGAAAATAGCAATCTGTGGAAGTCTAGATTTCACATATGAAATTAATGAATTAAAAAATAAATTAGAAAAAAAAGAGCTTGAAGTTTCTATTCCTTTAAGTAGCGAAAAAATATTGAAAGGGGAAGTCTTATTAGAAGAGATATTAAAAGAAAAAGATAAGGGAGAGTTTTCGAAAAGAGCAATAAAGTTTGATTCAATAAAATCTTATTGGGAGATAATTAAGAATTCAGAAGTTATTCTTGTTGCAAATTTTGAAAAAAGGGGAATTAAAAATTATATAGGTGGAAACACTTTTTTGGAAATGGGATTTGCTCATATTCTTAATAAGAAAATATATCTACTGAACAATGTTCCCGAAATGATATATTCAGATGAAATTAAAACTATGCAACCAATTATTCTTTATGGAAATTTATCTAATATAATAACAAAAAAATAAAATGAAAACAAACATCAATATTATTATCATGGGTCCACAAGGTTCTGGTAAGGGGACACAAGCAAGATTTCTGGCGGAAAAATATGATTTACAGATTTTTGAAACTGGAGCTGTTTTAAGAGAGATTGCAAAGCAAGATACGGAAACAGGTAGGAAGATTAATGAAATTATGAATGTCAAAGGGAATATTGTACCATGGGATTTTATGAAAGAAAAAATACTCGGCCAAAAACTGGCGGAGCTTGACGCGGATAGAGGAATTATTTTTGACGGTACGCCGCGCATCATAGAAGAAGCGGAATTTTGGGAAAATAAATTGAAAGAAGTCGGAAGAAAAATTGACTATATTTTTTATGTTGATGTTTCCAGTAAAGAATCAGTAAAAAGAATTTCTATTAGAAAATTATGCAAAAAAAACGCACATCCTTTGATCGTTGGCAAGGATTTAAGCGAAGAGGATGAAAAATGTCCGATTTGTGATAGTGAAGTTTATAGAAGAAAAGACGATACTCCTGAGAAAGTTTTAAATAGATTAGAGTGGAGTGAAAAGAAAATTAAGCCAGTTATCGAGTTTTACGAAAATAAGAAAATGATAACGCGAATTGACGGAGAAAAACCTGTTGAGGATATAAATAGGGAAATTGTAAGTCATATTAAATAATACTATGATAAGCAAAGAAGATAGAGATAATAGAAACAAAATTGTAAAACTGATTCAATCAGTCGAATGTTATGATATAATAGAAAAAGAACATAATGAAGATGCTGTAAAATGGATTAATAGTGATGTGGAAATTTATAGAATTGAAAAGCCAGCCACACCAATTAAACATCTTGTTTGTTTTACTGTTTTATATGATATTATAGAGAATAAAATATTACTTCTTGAACTTAAAAATGCAGGACTATTTCTTCCGAGTGGTGGTCATGTAGAGAAGGGAGAAATGCCCTATGAAACAGTTCAACGTGAACTTCAAGAAGAGTTGGGAATTGAAGGAGAATATATTTTAAGAAATTGGAGATTACCATTTTTTATATCTCAAATTGAAACTGTGGGAAAAACGGGCGGACATATTGATGTTGATTTATGGTATATATTTAAAGGGGATTTGAAGAAAGCAATCAAAGAAGATAGCCAAGATTTTAAAAGAGAATTTGGAAAGTTTGGCTGGTATACTCTTGAAGAAATAATGAGCATGCCATCGAATACGCTTGATAAAAATATGTATAGATTTGTTGAAAAATTAGAGAAATATATTTTATTAAAGTAGTTTTTGAATTTATATCAAATTGTAAAAAATATATATGAATGATATTATTGCAAAAATCAGAAGAGAGTTGAAGGATAGTATTGACTTGGAATATAAAAAAGGAAGTTATAGATTTTTTAAGGAAGAGATAAAATTATATGGTGTTCAAGTTCCTATTGTCAGAAATATAAGTAAGATATATTATTCTGAAATTAAGAATTTAGAGAAAATAGAAATCATTTCTTTGTGTGATGAATTGCTAAAATCAGGATATACTGAAGAGTCAGTAATAGCATTTGATTGGATGTATAGAATCAGGAATCAGTACGAAAAGAATGATTTTAAAATATTTGAGTCTTGGGTAAAAAAATATATTTCTGACTGGGGAAGATGTGATGATTTTTGTGTTCATGCTTTCGGATATTATATTTATCAGTTTTCAGGACTTTTACCGGAGATTGAAAAATGGGCAAAATCGAAAAATAGATGGCAAAGAAGAGCTTCTGCGGTTTGTCTGATTTATTCACTTCGTAAAAAGAAATATCTTAAGAATTCTTTTTTAATTGCTGATATTCTTCTTGAAGATTCTGATGATTTAGTTCAAAAGGGATATGGTTGGATGCTCAAAGAGGTGAGTAATGTTTATCAAAATGAAGTTTATAATTTCGTAAATAATAATAAAGAAAAAATGCCGAGAACGGCTTTGAGATATGCGATTGAAAAAATGCCAAAAAAGATGAAGTTGGAATTAATGAAAAATAATAAATAATTATGACAAGACAAAAAATAAATCTAAAATCAAAAGCTGAAATTGAAATTATGAAAGAGGCAGGAAAAATTCTGGCGAATATTTTGCAATTGATTGGAGATAAGATTGCGCCAGGAGTTTCTGGAGATGAAATTGAGGAGCTAGCTCTCAAAGAAATTAAAAAATATGGTGTGGTAGCATCATTTAAAAATTATCAAATTTACAAAGGAGGAGTCCCTTTCCCATCTGCTATCTGTTTTTCGATTAATGATGAAATTGTTCATGGCTTTCCATTTGGAAAGGAAATTAAAGAAGGGGATATAGTTAGTATTGATTTTGGCATTAAGTATAATGGATTTCATGCTGATAGTGCCATTACTGTCGGAGCTGGAAAAATTAGCGAAAAGGCTACGAAGCTAATTAAAATTACTAAAGAGTCTTTATATCAAGGAATCAGAGAAGTAAAGATTGGCAATAGAATGAGTGATATAGGTTTTGCTGTTCAAGAATATGCTGAAAAAAATGGATTTTCAGTTGTGCGAGATTTAGTTGGACATGGTGTTGGAAGATCAATCCATGAAGCACCAGAAGTTCCAAACTTTGGTAAAAAAGGAGAAGGAATGAAATTAATTGCAGGGATGACATTAGCAATTGAGCCCATGATTAATGAAGGTAATTATTATATAAATTGCGAGGATGAAGATCAATGGACTATCAGAACTGAAGATGGAAAATTGTCGGCTCATTTTGAGCATACTGTAGCTGTCACTACGGCGGGTTGTGAAATTTTAACCGAGATAAAATAAAAATAATTTTATGAAAATACTCGCAATAGATTACGGTGATAGAAAAATTGGTTTGGCGATTTCTGATGAAAATCAAAAACTTGCAAGTCGTCTTTTGACTCTAGAAAATAAAACATTAGAAAAGTCTGTATTTAGTATTAAAGATATAATCACAAAAGAAAATATAGGAGAGATTTTGATTGGTATTCCGGTTGGATTGAAAATGGAAAGTGAACAAGCTCGAAAAACTGAAAAGTTTATAACTTTTTTGAAAGAAGAAATTACTATTCCGTTTCAAACGATTAACGAAGTTTTTACATCCAGAATTGCAGAAGAGAATCTTTTATTAGCGGGGGTGAAAAGAGAAAATTTCAGGGAAGTCATTGATCAAGAAGCTGCTCGAATTATTTTGCAAGAATATTTAGATAAGATAGATTGATATTGGATTATAAAAAAACTTATGAGTTTATATAAAAAAACTGAAAAATTTGTGCAAGAATCATTTTTGAAAACTTTCAGAAAGAAATCAAAACATTCAGAGAGAACTGTTTTTTGGTTGAAAAAGATTTATCCTCAAGCGGATGAAGCGATGCTTATTGCTGCGATTGCACACGATGTTGAAAGAGCTTTTAAGGAAAATATATTAGATGGCATAGAAAACAGAAAAAAAGGTTTTTTAGACAGAAAAGAAATGAAACGGCACCAAGAAAAAGGTGCTGAAATAATTGCTGAATTCTTAGCTCAACAAAACGCTGATAAGAAAATAATAGAAAAAGTTAAGTTATTAGTTTCCAAACATGAATTTGGAGGCGATGAAGAGCAGAATATTTTGAAAGATGCGGATTCGCTTAGTTTTCTGGAAAATAATATTGATCATTTTATAAACAATTACATTGACGAAGTTGGTAAAAAGGAAGTTGAGGATAAAATAACATGGATGTTTGAAAGAATGACAAGCGAAGATGCAAAAGAGATTGCTGGATCGTGGTATAAGGATGCAATAAAAAAAATCGAAAAGGTTAAAGCCGATTCTTAAAAATTTCAAGGGGAAATAAATTGCTTAATAATAAGGTTATGTTTAATTCAGATCAAAGAGCTCAAGTTCTTCGTAAAAATTTAATAAAAGATGGAAAATATCTTCTTTCAAAAATTGGTGGAGCAGGACAAGATCCTGGCGAACGAAAAGTTCTGACGGAATATTTTCGCTATAAAGATTATGTAGATGATATAAAATGGATAAATTCAACTGAGATAGAAAAGTGGTCTGATAATTTTTTGGGTTTTGGTGAGAACGGATTCAAAAAGACTGAATTTCAAAATCCGACATACTCTGCTTCGTATAATCTCAAGAGAGATCTATCAGAATTTTCAAAAGTTTTCACAATGCAAGTTGCTGGCTGTAATTATTCGTGTAACTATTGTTTCGTTCCAAGAGAGCTGAACTCAGCAAATGAAAAATATGGTAGATTCTTCAGTGCTGAGGAAATTGTGGATGAGTTTTTAAGAATAAAAAAACAATCCGAAGCTCCTATGAATGTCATCAGAATCAGTGGGGGAGAATGCATGATTATTCCGGAAATTATAATTGATGTCTACGCAGAAATGATGAAAAAATCTCCCGATTCATATCTGTGGATTGATACGAATTTATCGACACTGGAAATTATTAAAGAATATCGAAGTGAATTGCAAAAAGTTCTCAGTCAAAAGAATGTAGGAATTGTGGGATGCTTCAAAGGAACGACGAAAGAAGATTTCAGTATTATTACGGGTGCAGAAGAAAGATTTTGCAAAGAACAATTTGAAACCGCAAAACTTTTAATTGAACTTGAAGCAGATTTTTATGTCTATATCCCAGCTTATGTGTATGATAAAAAACATGTCGAGGAGAAATTAGAGGGATTTCTATTTGAATTGCAAAAAGTAAATAAAAATTTACCCTTGCGACTGGAAATGCTCAAAATCGAAGATTTTCCCGCCGCTAAAATTAATTTTGAATTGGCAAAAAAAGAAGGAAGATCAATTCCCAATACTTCACAAAAAGCTGTTTTTGATTTATGGTATAACAAACTGTTACCGAAGTATTATACAGAAGAAGAGTTAAGGAAGTTTTGTTGTGAGGTTGAATTATAACCTAACTGTTATTCTAGAGGGAGAGGAACGACCGATAGATTTGCACTTTAAGTTTCACAGTCCTAACGAGACTATGGAATCATCGAGATGAGTTCTTAAATGAAATAGAAATATAAAAATATTAATATATAAACATAACTAAAATGAAAAAAATACGAGTGAGATTTGCGCCGAGTCCTACTGGATATTTGCATGTGGGAAGTTTGCGGACAGTTTTATATGATTATCTTTTTGCCAAACATAATGGTGGTGATTTTATCCTGCGAATTGAAGACACGGACAAGGCGAGATATGTTGAGGGTTCAATTGAAAATTTAGTAAAAATTCTTGATTTTATGGGCCTTGAATATTCAGAGGGAGTCTTTGTTGATAAAGACAATAAAACCTTTCAAAAAGGTGATTTTGGGCCATATATTCAATCGGAAAGGTTAGATATATACAAAAAATATATTGATGAACTAATCAAAAATGATTATGCATATTATTGCTTCTGTAGTCAAGAGCGATTAGGAGAAATGAGAAAAAATCAACAATTGCAAAAATTAGCACCGATGTATGATGGAAAGTGTAGGGGATTGGGCAAAGATGAAATTCAAAAACTTCTTGATGAAAAAACTCCATATGTTATCAGATTGAAAGTTTCCAAAGAAGGCTTTACGGAATTTGATGATTTGATTTATGGAAAGATAAAAATTGAGAATAAAACAATTGACGATCAAGTTTTGATGAAATCTGATGGGTTTCCAACTTATCATTTGGCAAGTGTCGTTGATGATCATTTGATGGAAATTTCGCATGTTACTCGAGCTGAAGAATGGCTTCCTTCGACTCCGAAACATATTCTTTTGTATAAAGCTTTTGGTTGGGAAATTCCACAATTTGCTCATTTCACATTATTGCTTAATCCTGATAAAAGTAAACTTAGCAAAAGACAAGGAGATGTGGCAGTCGAAGATTATCTTAACAAAGGATATTTGAAAGAAGCTCTTTTGAATTTTGTTCTACTCCTTGGTTGGAATCCGAAAACAGAAGAAGAGATTTTCTCCCTAGCTGAAATGATTGAGAGATTTGATTTATCAGGCGTGAATAAAACGGGAGCAATTTTTAATACAGAAAAACTTGATTGGTTGAATGGAATGTATATTCGAAAAATGGACGTTTCTGAGCTTACAAAATTATGCGTGCCTTATCTGATTGAAGCAAATTTAATAGAAGAAAAAGATACAAGATATAAGATACAAGATACAAACGAATTGATTGATTTTGAATATTTGAAAAGGGTTATTGCTCTTGAACAGGAACGAATGAAAAAACTTTCAGAAATAGGTGAGTCAGTGAAATTTATTTTTTCTGACAAATTAGACTATGAAAAAGAATTATTGATTTGGAAAAAAATGACTGCGGAAGATGCTAAGAATAATCTGCAATTAATTTTTGATGAACTGAGTAGCTTTGAAGAAAATGATTTTCAGAGCGAGAAGCTACAAGAAGTTTTGAATAATCTAGTCGAAAAAAATAGTCTCAAGAGGGGAGAGGTCTTATGGCCACTTCGAGTTGCCCTGACTGGACTCAAAGGATCTCCAGGTCCATTTGAAGTAGCGGAAGTTTTGGGGAAGGAAAAAGTTCTAAGGAGAATCAAAGAGGGAATTGTGAAAATATAAAATCAAATCTGATTACTATTTGCAATCTAATTAGTATTATATTTTTATCTTTCGCATAATTATTTTCACGAATACTCGATAGGAAAGTGTGACTCCACTTGCACGAATCCAAGAGAGTGTAGTGTTTATGCTTGCTATAAAAGAGTCACAAATTATTCCTATAATAGCAAACACAGCTATTACTTAATAGTCTCTGAATGGAGTACGACTTAATTAGCATAGAGTGTCAAGGGTTGAATAATATTAAAGAATATGCTATACTGGTGTCAAACAGTTCTTATATTAATACTTTTTGATTAAATGAACAAAAAAAAGAAGAAAATTGAAAAATTAATATCGCTGTTATTAACGGTGTCATTTATATTGATGCCTGTTTGTAGTATAGAAGCAGATTTAGTTGAAGAGATTGAAAATAAGATAGAAGAAGCAAATGAAGTTGTCAAAAATCTAGAGAATCAGGCAGAAGAATACAGTGATATTATCAAAGATCTTCGAACTCAGGTACAGAGCCTTGAAAATGAAATAGAGCTTTTTGATGCTCAAATTGCTCAGCTTGATCTTGAAATACAGACAACAGAAGCTCAAATTGAGCAGACGAATCTCGAGATTGAAAATTTATCGGACAGTATTGTACAAAAAGAAGAGGAAATCGAAAATCAGAAAGAGACATTGAAGAAATTATTGCGAAAAATAAAGGAATATGATAGCGAGTCTTTGCTTGAAATTCTTCTTAATAGTAGTGAACTTTCAGAGTTTTTCAATCAATCGGAATATGTGAATACAATCGGAGAAAAGGTTAAAGAAATTCTTGATAATCTTAATAGGACTAAGCAAGAGCTTGAAGAGAAAAAAGAAGAAGAAAAAGAAAAAAAGGCCGAATTTGAGGAATTGAGCAATAAGCTTCTTGTTCAGAAAGAAATAGTTGATGCTCAAAAAGACAGTAAAGAACTATTATTGAAAGAAACCAAGGGAAAGGAAGATAAATATCAAGATTTATTATTTAATGTTGGGAATCAAAAGAAAACTATATTAGGTGACATAAATCGACTGAAGAGAGATATGGAAGTCGAGATTGCAAAAATTGCAGCAATGGCAGAAAGACCTTCTGAAAATCTTGCTTCGACAAGTTGGTATTTTTCACAAAACGATCCGCAATGGAAAGATATGACCATCGGACTTTCAAATTCAACGATTGATGATTACGGCTGTGCGATTGCATCCGTCGCTATGGTATATACATATTATGGAATCGAGATTGACCCAGGGAGACTTTCCAAACAGCCAATATTTTATCGAGATTTGATTAGCTGGCCAAGTCAGTGGAGATATCTTGATTTAGTGAAAAGAACTGGGCATAATCCCGAAGGTCTCACAAAGACTGATTGGAATCTCATTGATCGAGAGATTGCAAATGGTCATCCTGTAATTGTATTTATCAAAGCGTTGGGGAGAGGCGCTGGGCATTATGTCGTTATTCATACCAAGGATTCAAAAGGATATGTTGTTCATGACCCTGTACGATGGAATGGTCAAAGCGGTGCGAATATCTATCTTGCTACAACTCAAAAATATCTAAGTTCAATTTACAAAACGAATACAATTATTGATCAAATGATAATTTATAACTAATATAGTAATCAATCGGAATGCAAATAATTGAAGAAAAAGTAATAATATTTTGCGACATAAAATTTATTAAGAGAGAATCGAATTGGGTTTAGAAGTAGTAGAGCTTATTCTGGGTAGGTGGAAATGATTTGGTATATTCATTTATAGAGAAAACATATATAGAATATAAATTAAATTAATAAGGAAATGATATTTCTTATTTTTTTTATTTAACGGAATAATATTGTTCGTTGTAAATTAATTAATGTCTAAAAATTTCAAAGAATTACAAGTAAGAAGAAATAATGAGTGTTTGGGATTAGATTTATAAGCTAGTTAGATAAAGAAAAAATCAATCCAATGTCGTAAAACCCAACTTGTAGACTAAATATACGTCGTAAAAACAAAAAATAAATTAATAGCCAAAAAATTGACCCGAAAGGGTTAATTTTTTTATTTACATAAACGGTCGACAATTAATAAACATAATTTAATAAATATAATAACTAAATATATGGAAATTAAAATTAAAGGTTTTGTTTTATCAGATACTGGAGTAAAGGAGTTTACAACAGAAAAAAATCAAATTATAAAATATCGTCAAATTGGTATTGTTGGAGAAAAAGATTTAGAGCCGATATCAATAAGCATTCCGCTTGATATGAATATAAAAGTTCATTCAGAAATTGACAGGATTGGCGAAATTAAAAAGGTTAATAATAGATTAAAATTAAGTTTAATATAGTATGTATAATTACGACTGTTATAATTCAAGTCTAAAAACTTTTGAATCACTACAATGTATTCATTGGGAAAATTACGATAACATAATGTATTTTTTTTCATCGACATTGAATATTGTAATAATATTAACTCTCTCATATTGGATACTAAAACAGTTGTGGCATATTATAAAACCATTTTTTCTCGATTGGTAAAGATTTGATATCTTCTCACAAGATATATTTAAATAAATAAAAACTAGAAAGGAAATAAAATTATGACATTTGTAGCCTCAGATTTCACTGCAATTACAACACAAGTTGAATCTCTTTTGACAATCGTTATTCCTGTTGCTGTTGGTCTATTTGCAATTGGTCTTGCATTGAGATACGGAAAAAAAGTCTTGAATATGTTCAAATAGGTTCAGGTGGGGGATAGCTAGCCATTATCCCCCTAGTTTTACATTTTTTGGCAATTTTATTTTAACTTATAATTTATGAAAATTACAAAAAAACTAGCTTCCACCTTTTTTGTTCTTTTTCTTGTCTTTGTGTCTTTCGCTTCTGCTTCAGCTTCTGCTTGGCTGACTGATATCGTTTCTGGAATTGAGGTTTATGATATTGATTCAGCTTCATCAACATGGGACGATGTTGTTTCTGATTGTTCCACTCTTGGTGTCGGCGGTCGCATTCCGACTTTGGCAGAATTGAATTTAATGTTCACTGATAAAGTGACATTAGGTCTTTCGGATATTACTTATTGGGGATCAGAAATTGATACAGTAAATTCTTATAGTTACGATATGACAACTGGCATGGAAACTTCATCTTTGAAGTCTGCTTCTTTCCCCGTTCGCTGTGTTCGAAATATTCAATTGTTTGAGACTTCTCAGTTCTCAGGAATTGCAAGTCAAGTTGAAGATTTATTGACAATAGTAATTCCGATTGCCTTGGGATTGTTCGCAATTGGTCTGGCATTAAGATATGGCAAAAAAGTTTTAGTGATGTTCAAATAGAAAATCAACGAGGTGGCTTTTGCCACCCGTTGACAATTATCAGTCTAATTATATTTATATGAAAAAAGAGTTACATAAAGGATATATATTTATCATTCTCATTGCTCTTTTTTTTATTATTCCTTTTTTTATAAATTTTGCGCAAGCTGATTACACTCAAAATTTCGACAGCTTAAATGCTGGGAGTTTACAACCACAAGCTGATTTTCATAGAGGTTGGGGCTACACTGTTACTACTGAACGATTTCAATCAGCTCCGCATTCATTAAAAACTACTGGTACATCAAATGATGGTTATTTTGATAATGTCATTCTGCCTGCAACTGGTTATGTTCAATATAGTTTTTTTATGACAAGTGATTTTCCATCAACAAGTACGTTTTATGTTGCTCCGCACAATTCGTTTTTAAGTGCGAGTATAAATTCTGGTCCACGATTTTTCAATCCTCATTATTCAGTTTTCAATGGTGCTGGCTCGATAGACACAGGTTTTAATTTTGTTCCTGATACTTGGAATACAATTACATATCATTATAATTGTGATGTAGATAGTAAATGGCATTATTCATTTAAATTAAATGAACAACCTTGGTCTGACGATATGCAGGACAATAGAGGTTGTAGTGGAGCGGATGCGAACTTTTTAAACATTGCCAATTACAATGGAATTACATATATTGATGACATTTTTGTATCTGCAACAAATCCTATTCAAATCGAAAATAATAATTCGATGGATTTACTTAATGAAAATTTTGATAGTTATAATTTAGGCACTCTAGCTGGTCAAGGTGGTTGGGTTGATGGTAATGCAACCGTGATAAATAGTCATAATGTATCGAGTCCAAATGCTATGCAAATAAAAGGCGGTGTGCCTAAAATATATTTTACTGATTATTTGGATCTCGATAATAATTATTTTTTATCTTATGATTTATATTTCCCGTCTGGTCAACTGGGTTATTCTTATAATTTATCAATTGAAGATATTAACGGTGCTGGTATTATGTCGAAAATTTTAGTTAGTACTGGAGATTTTTCGGTTTTTACTGATACTGGTTGGGAAAGTATGGCAATATTAAGTCCTAACACTTGGCAGAATGTAAAAATTGTTTGGAATGGTTCTGCGAATGATGTATATGTTGACGATGCATTGGTTGGGACGACTGGAACTTGGGGACAGGCAAGGCAATATTATGATGAATTGCTGTGGTTTGGTGGAAACGATAGTGCCGTTTTTTATATCGACAATTTAGTTTTGTTTCAAGGCTTGCCAGTTCCAATGATTGATTCTTATGTTAAAAATGATTTAAATGAAATTATTGCTGACGGTTCTTTTATAAATAAAAAACTAACTGACTCTGTTATTATTCATTCTGATTTGTCTGAATTAGCCGATTCTCACGATATATATTTTTCACTAGATAATTATAATAATGCTTATTTTTTCAATTGCGGTGCGGATCTATCTTGCGAAATTGATATCTGTACGATAGTCGCTTGTCCTTTGACATCTCCGCTCTATTATTATTCATCTTATGTAAATATCCCTGAAGTTCCAATTGAGTCTGAAAGAAAGTCTTTTAGTATAGATTTTTTCGCTGGTGCTTCTGAAGATTATTACACAAACAGTTTTCATTTATTATATCCTTCTGATTATGCAGGTTCTCGTTTTCAACCTGAATTGACAGTCAAACCAGATTCTGCTTTTGAAATTATTGTCGCCTTGAGTCATTACGAAATGTCAGTTGATAATGGTTTGGCTCTAACTTTTTCTCGCTTTTCTGATTCTAGTCTTTCAACAGTTGTTGAAACTTTTGGAGAAAACGAAATAACAGCTATCAATGAGACAGCTTCTCGAAGCACAATCAAATTAAAAACTAATGTCGAAAATGGCATTACTAAATATTACAAACTTAGTTTTTATAGTCCTGATGATTTAGTTAATCCGTTGGCATCTTTACCTTTTATCCTAACAGGGGATTCTACCAGCTCAAATATTCCAGTTGATTATGACAGTACAAATAGTTCCTATTGTTCTGATTATGGTACATTTTTAAATGCTTTGTGTAAATTAATTGTTCCTTCTCCTGATTTTTTTCCAAGAAAATTCAACGAATTACGACTTTCATTTGACTCTGCTTTTCCGTTTATTTCCCAAATCAAGTTTTCAGTTTTTAGTGGTCTTGCTCAATTACGATCTGCAGGGACTTCTGCTCCGACGATTGCAAATTCCAATATCATGGGTGCTGAAGTAAATTTTTATCGCTTTGATATTCTCAACGGTGTTGCATTTGCAATTCGTAATTTTGTTTCAATCGCGATTTGGTTTGGTTTAATTGTTTTTCTAATTCGCAAAAGTACTAATTTATTAAGTCCTCATCAATGATTATTGAATTGATTTTATCTCCGATTTTCTGGGCGATAAACTCCGCTTTGAATTTATTGCCATCAGTTTCTTTGCCTGATAGTTTTTTCGTGGCTTTTGACTCTCTGTTCTCCTTGATTGCGACGGTCGGATTTTTTATTCCTCTCGATACAATTGCAGATGCTTTGTTTGTTCTGACAATTTATTACACTTTGAAACTTTCAATTCATATTTTCAATTTCACTCTTCGTAAGATTCCGTTTATTAGTTAAAAATAATTTGTAGTATATTTAATTTTAAAAAATGCAATATGAAAATAGTAAAATTTATCAAATGGAAATATTGGGACTTTCGAAATCCACAACCTAAAAAACCTTTTGGGATTATAGCTTTTGTCGGTCTTCCAGGGCAAGGCAAGACGCTTTCAATGGTGGAGCTGTTAGATAGGACAAAAGAGTTATATCCTAAGCTGACAGTCGGAATTTATACGAATTTCGGCTATAAAGGGCAGGCTGGCAGAATAAAAAATATGCAAGATATCATCGACACTCCCGCCAATTCAATTATTGCAATTGATGAAACACAAACCATTTTTTCATCTCGAGACTGGCAAAATTTTCCAGCAGAAATGTTGTCCGTGGTAACACAACACAGAAAGAAAGCAAAACAACTTTTATTCACCGGACAACGATTCGGAATGCTCGACAAGAATTTACGAGAGCTTTGTAATTTCATTGTTGAATGTCGCTGTTTAATGGGTCGTTGGTTTTTTCAAAAAGCATATTTGTTTTCTGATTATGAAAAATTAGAAGGGCAAGATGATGAATTTAAAATGAAACATCTTCGTTGGAAATATAGCTTTATTGCTTCCAATGATTTATTTGAAAGATATGACACTTTTTTGACAATCGAAGGTCAAGATTTCAAACAAAATTCCGACGGGGTTTCTACTAAAACCCAAGTCGAGAATTTTGTGATTTAGAAAATTTAGTGAAATAAAATCATTACTGGGCTCGTCTTATAACACACATAAGCAGAAAACTATGGCTACATTATATGATAAAAAAGTCGTAATTTCAGGCAAAATTATTGAAGTGTATAAATATTCTAAAATGCAAGTTTATGGTTTCACGTCATTTGCAAACAATAAAGGTTTTGAAAAAACTGAAGAAGAAAAAAACCGTTCAAAATTTTCCCAATCTCGATCGTCTTTTAATATTAGGGGATTAGTCAATTCAAACCCTGATCTGAATAAATTTCTAACTTTGACATTTGCCAAAAATCAAAAAAATTTATCAAAGGCAAATTATGAATTTAAAAAATTCATTGAAAGAATGAAATATAAATATCAAATTTTCAAATATGTTTGTGTGGTTGAGTTTCAAAAAAGGGGAGCGGTTCATTATCACATCATCTGCAATCTGACATATATCAAAAAGAAAACCATTGAGAAAATATGGTCGCACGGTTTTGTGAAAATTAACAGGGTTCAGAGTGTTCGAAATCTTGGAGCCTATTTTGCCAAACACGGTACGAAAGGGGATGAGATTGAATCAAAATTACTCGCTTCAAGAAAAAAGTTTTTCAGTTCTCGTGGAATCAAAAGACCTGTTATTTTAAGAGATCCAAACAATACAAAAGAATATATTGAAAATAACCTTAAAAACAAGGTTGCTTTTTTTCGAAAAAAATATAAAAAGGAAGATTTAGAGATAGATTATATGCAGTTTAAGATTTGAAAAACCATATTTTCTCTTTACTTATACACTATTCAAGTGTATTATTAATTTATTGATAAACCTTAAAAATATTTTTTAAGGTATGTCGTTTATTTGAACTAAATTGTATAAATAAT
>JAGLID010000026.1 GCA_023143145.1 Minisyncoccota bacterium
GACTTCCTTTAAACTCTTTCACATTAAAAACATGAACTTCCATATTTCCAGAGTCATCCTGGTATTCAAACTGAATCACCCCCAACTTGTTCATTTTGAGAATTTCAATCCCAGACTCTTCTTCCATTTCTCTTATCGCTCCCTCTTCGATTGTCTCTCCCTTCTCAACTTTTCCTCCAAATCCGTTCCATTTCCCCTCTCCATGCCCACGCTTCTTCATGCCAAGTAAAATTTTTGGATATTGATAAATAATACACAATGTTAGAATCTTTTTCATTTCTTGATTGCTAATTTAATAATTTGAAGAACAATATTATTCTTTTTATAATTAAAACAAGGAAATGAAGAATGAAGCCACGACCAGTGTTGCCATCACCTGATTAAAAGCTTTCCCTTTTTTGGAATTTGATAAAAATAACCTCATCTGCATTCCAAAAAAAGTCCAGAGAGATGAACCCAAAAGGGCTGTTATGATACTAATTACAATAATGATAGAAGCTTGAAAAAAGAACGGCTCGTTTTTATCAATAAAAATTGAGAAAACCATCACTCCAGTCATCCATGCTTTAGGATTTACCAACTGAAATATAGCCGCTTGAAAAAATGAAAATGGGCCATTGCCACTTTCCTCCCTTTTTTCCACAGAAACAGATATTGTTGGTGATTTTGATATTCTATATGCCAAATATAATAAATATGTTCCTCCAATATACTTCAAAGAATCATACAATAGTGGATATTGATCAAATATTTTTTCAAAGCCAAAAGAAAGTAGAAGAAGTAAAAAACCATATCCAATCGCAATTCCTATGATATGCGGAATTGTGCGTTTGAATCCAAAATTTACTCCCGAAGAAAGAACCATGATGTTATTTGGCCCAGGCGATATTCTTCCCACAATATCAAACAATAAGAATGAAAAAATATCCATGGTTTTATTAAAAGTTAAACCTAATAACACATTCTAAGTACAATTTTTTTGTAAACTTCAAAACTCATTTATTGATTATCAAAAAATTAATCAGCTTTAGCAGTTTAATACCTAATCAAAAAGACCGTCCTTCTACCAAACAACTCCGAAGGTTCAATGATCTCGCTAGGACTGTGAAATTGTGTTTGCAAAAAAATTTAGCTTAATATCCTGCATTAAGATTCATTCTTTATTATTTCAATTTCACTTTCTAACCCAGAAATTTCCTCTTCTAATAGTTTTCTTGACATATCCATGCCATTCCAATCACTCTGACTCTTTCGTGGATCTTTTCTAGCTTTTCTGTAAAAAGCTTCTTCTCTTTCAAGCTCTATTCTTTTATCTCCTAATTTGCTTATCAAACTTTCAATTTTTTCATATGAAGTTGTTTCATCTGATTTAAAATTTGCTGCACCACTCATATTTTTCAGCATTATTTGATTATTATCAAATAATAACAGGTCTTGTGACCCGTTATTAAATTCAATCTTATTTTTTCTTTTTAGCGGGCTTTTTTGCTTTGCTTCCCAGGTAAATCATAGTTTTCAAGACTGTATCAGGCGTAAGCGATATGCTATCAATCCCCTCTTTAACCACAAATTTGGCAAATTCTGGAAAGTCAGACGGTGCTTGACCGCAAATTCCAACTTTTCTCTTTCTCTTGTGAGCTCCTCTAATGAGCTGCCTGATGAGAATTTTTACAGCTTCATTTCTCTCGTTGGCAATATGAGATAAACCTCCATTGTCTCGATCAATTCCCAAAGTCAATTGAGTCAAATCGTTACTACCAATTGAAAATCCATCAAATATTTTAGCAAACTCATCAACAAGAATTATGTTTGCTGGAATTTCTGCCATTACATAAACTCGCAAACCATTTTTTCCTCTTTCCAATCCCGCTTCTTTCATCACTTCTAAGACCTTCTTTCCTTCTTCAATCGTTCGACAAAATGGTACCATCACAATCACATTAGTCAGTCCAAATTCTTCACGCACTTTTCTGATTGCTTGACATTCAAGTTTAAATGCATTTTTATATCTCTCATCATAATATCGGGAAGCTCCTCTCCAACCAATCATTGGATTTTCTTCTTTTGGTTCAAAATATGTTCCACCAATTAAATTGGCATATTCATTTGTTTTGAAATCAGAAAATCTAACAATTACATCGTTCGGATAGAAAGCTGCTCCCAACTTTCCAATTCCTTGAGCAAGCTTATCAACAAAAAATTCAGTTTTTGTTTTATAACCAGCCGTAATATTATTTATTTTACTCACTGTTTGTTTGTCAATCTTCACTTCTTTGGTTTTACTATCCATCGCCATCAAAGCCAAAGGATGAACTTTAATACTGTTGTTGATGATGAATTCTTCTCGAGCCAAACCTACTCCATCATTAGGAATGAATGATTGAGTAAAAGCTTGATCAGGTTCTGCCAGATTCATCATAACTTTTACTTTTGGTTTTTTCAGATTTCCAATGTTTGTTTTCTTAACTTCAAAATTAAGAAGTCCTTCGTAGATATAACCTTCTTCACCTTCAGCACAACTGACGGTGATATCTTTGCCATTCTTAATGGCTTGTGTTGCTGTTCTTGTTCCAACCACACATGGAATCCCAAGTTCTCTGGAAACAATGGCAGCATGACATGTTCTTCCACCAGAATTTGTAACAATCGCTGAAGCAATTTTCATAATCGGTTCCCAGTCTGGATCAGTCATCTCTGTCACCAACACTTCTCCTTTTTTAAAACTTTCAATTCCACTTACGTCTTTGATGATATGAACATTTCCTTTTCCAATTTTATATCCCACAGAAGCACCAGAACAAAGAATTCTACTCTTCTTGCCAAGAATATACTCTTCCAAAATATTTACATCACGCACACTTTGGGCAGTTTCCGGTCGAGCCTGAACAATAAACAACTTTCCAGTAATACCGTCTTTCGCCCATTCCATATCCATTGGTCTTTTGTAGTGTTTTTCAATAATTGTTGCCCATTCGGCTAATTTCAAAACTTCTTCTTCTTTAATGCAAAATTTCTTTCTATCCTCAATTGAAACCGGAATATTTTTTATTGGTGATTTACCCTCTGTACTATAAATTAATCTCAGAGCTTTTGAGCCAAGAGTTTTTTCAATAATAGGCTTAAACCCTTTTTTAAGCGTTGGTTGAAAAACATAAAATTCATCTGGTGTAACTTTTCCTTGCACAATGTTTTCACCGAGCCCATATGCCGCATTAATCAAAACTGCATCACGAAATCCTGACTCAGTGTCAATAGAAAACATCACTCCGCTAATTGCCATGTCAGAGCGAACCATCTTTTGTACACCAACAGAAAGTGCAATTGAGAAATGATCGAAGCCCTTATCTTCTCGATATGAAATCGCACGATTTGTGAAAAGAGAAGCGATACACTGACGAGTCGCATATAAAATATTATGAATTCCTTTAATGTTTAGATAAGTATCCTGTTGACCTGCAAAAGATGCATCTGGCAAATCTTCGGCCGTAGCACTACTTCGAACTGCTGTATCAACGTTTTTGCCATATTGTCTTTCCATTTCTGCATAAGCGATAGCGATTTCTTCATTCAAATCTTCCGGAAGTGGAGCTGCCATAATTGCATGTCGAACTTTTTCTCCACGATCAGAAAGATTTCTCATATCACGAGTATCTAAATCCTTAAGAATATCTTTGATCTGAATCATCAAACCAGAATCTTTCATAAAATGACGATAAGCAGTTGCTGTTAAAGCAAAACCATTAGGGATACTAACTTTTTTCTTCGTTAATTTTTGATACATTTCACCAAGTGACGCATTCTTTCCACCAACAAGATTAACATCAGTGTTAGTTACTTCGTTATACCACAAAATATTTTTTTCTTTTCTGTTTTTCATTTGTTTTTGTTAATATTTTAAAATTACTTATAAGTCTAGTATAGCATAAATTCGCTTGGTTGAAAAGTACTATATCTCTTATTTCTCTTATTTTGAGAAATTTATATATTCCTTGTTATTCTCATAAAAAAGTAAGTTTCAAATAATAACAAGAGTTTTACCTAATACAACTAACCTAAAAAGTCACGTGTTCAAAAAACTAGGTTTTCAATTGAAATTTAGTTTTTCTCCTCTAATCAGTTTTATTAATATACTAAACATATCCTTAAGCTATTAACAAATGAATACTATTGTAATAGTAATAATATATAAATGATTTTATAATGAAAGAATCGGCAGGACCAACAATTGAAAACATTCCGCAAGAAAATCTAAAAGAACTTTCACTCAGATTGATTTCAAAGATAGAAAAATACTGCGAGCAAATTCATGGTTTTGAAAATTTGGGATTATTTTTCAAAGATGGAGTTGAAAGCTTGTTAGAAAACATCCAAAGGGCGAAAAAAAATGTTGCCGATGGCCAAGATTCTGTTATATATTTTGATGACAATTTTATAGAGATTAAGAACCTTGAAGAAATAGCAGGAATTGAAATAAAAATCGCCGAATGTCTTAATAAGTTAAATGACATTGACGAAAACCAGATGACTGAGGGCGGTCTTAATCTGATTGATAAATTTATAAATTCAAACAAAAATTTTGATATATTGGATGATTATAATCCTTCTTGCTTGATTATCTCCAAAAAAGAGGGGAAAGCAGAGATTGAGAAAGAACTACTCAAAGGAAAACTTGCAGAAAATGAACAGTCAATTCAAGAATCGAATATTGAAGAAATACTAACGGAAGATGGTTATGTGGATGAAAAAAAATGAAAGATTTGGACACCTTATCAGATACTCCGATTCCTATTGCTAACATTACATAAGATAAATTAGACATCTTTATTGCCTGAAGTTTTTTAATCTCTGCCAATTCTGCAGATAGTTCTTTTTTGAATACTTCGTCTTTTTTTTCATTTCTACTAATTCGTTCCAAGCTCTATCGACCCTTCTTTCAATAAGCTCTTTATCTTTTGTGCTAGAACGCAATGAATTATCAAAAGCGTGCTTGTCAACTTTTTTAGCTGCTGTTTCTTTTAATGTTTTTAATATTTCTTTGTGCTCATCCTTGTTTTCGATGAGTCTTCTGTCTATACTTTTAAGACATTCCTCAATCGTTTCATTTGATTTTGCCATTGGTTTAATTATTGACTTAAAATTATTATCTAGGGAGTGAACTACATGGAATGCCATTTTTATCTCTATCCAATCCATGTATATCATAGTTATATTTTTCAAATTCTCTTTGAGCATCAGCCTGACTATCAAAGTCTGAGCAGTTGTAGTCTTGTATAATAGCTTCTGTTGGTTTGAATAACATTATCAATATGATGATTGCTATTCCGATTACTAGACTGTTTAAAAAGGCTGGTCTTGACATATTTTTATTATTATGATATTAATTAAGTATAATTATTAAGTTATGGTTATGAAAGAACTAAAGGAAAATATAATTGGATTTGTAGTAATAATACTATTTTTCTTTTTGGTAAGTTGTTTTATTACTCCATACAATCCAACTCCACAAGAAAATTTGGGAACATTTGATAATTATAATGGGAGTTATTAATTATTTAGGTATATAGAAAGTTTCAAATTCTTTTCCTATTCCTTGTTTTGTCAACTCATCTTCTATATCTCTTCTCAAATCTCTTTCTTGAAAATACTTCTGTTCTTCAACATCTACATCATAAATTCTAGCACCTGTTAAAAAGGCTAACCACTTGTCTACTGGTTCCATTTCATCTCCAAATATTTTCTCTAGTGTATTTTGAAATCTAGCTGTTGGTATATTCCTTAAAGTATGCAATGCAACTGGAGATGCATAATATTTAGTTCCGTATTCTGTGTCAACTTTTTTAACTCTCATAATATCTTTAATAAAGTTAGGTGTTTTATCACTCATAATAAGCTCTCCTGTATTGGGAGCTATTTTATTTATATCAATTATTTTCTTTTCTCTAAAGAAGTCAAAACCTAACTTTGATTCTAACGGATATTTTATTATAGGATTCATGCTTGAAAGGCTTGATTTTCCTGGCTCGTTTACTCTTCCAACAAACTCTTCAAGTGGCAATCCAAATTGAGTTAAATATCTATCTCCTTCAACTTTAAATCCTAATCCACTTAGTGCCCATTCTGGCAAACCTTTTATATCTTCCTCTGTTGGTTTTCCTCCAAATACCTCTGATAGATTTTTAGTAAATTTTACTTGACTCAATATTCTTTCAGGTCTTTTTGCCATAGTTGATAATTGAAGTTCTGCGTTTTTTCTAGCAAAAGTATAGAAAGGTACTAACCGTCTCATCACTTTACTTTCAAACTTAGTAATCTTTGAATAATCAAAGCCTGCTTTTTCTGCTAATTTAACAGCTTCTTTTATAGTCTTTCCTTGCCTTTTTCTGTCTGTTCTGAAACAGCCTTGCCATAGTCTGTCTTTTTTTCTCCAATAACATATTCACTCCATCCAAGAGTTTGTTTTATTGCAATATCATAATTTTTGTTATA
>JAGLID010000027.1 GCA_023143145.1 Minisyncoccota bacterium
GAAGAATATAAAGATTATCTTTTTGCTGTGATTCACTTTCCTGTTTTTGATTCGAAGCAAAGAAAAACAATTTCCGCTGAATTGGATATAATTCTTTTTGAAAATACTTTAATCACCAGTCATAATGGACTTCTTCCTGAACTGAAAAAAATTATTGACAAATGTGCTTCTGATAAACATGTGAAAGATTATTATATGAAAAATAATGCCGTTGAACTAACCTTGAAAATTCTCGACAAACTTATTGATACCAGAATGCCAATGCTTGATCATCTTGATGACAACATCAATCATGTCGAAGAAGAGATTTTCAATGGGAATGAAAGAAAAATGGTTGCTGAAATCGCTATAGTTAAACATGATATGATTAGTTTCAGAAGAATTGTAAAACCTCAAAGAATGATACTGGAAAGCCTATCTCGAAATATCTGCAAAATAACAAACAAAAATCTCTCCAGACTTTCCGCTGAAGTCATTGGTTCGAACATCAAAATTTGGAACACACTTGAAAATCACAAGGAAATGATTGAAGCTTTAGAACAAACGAATGAATCTCTGCTTTCTTATAAGCTGAACAATACGATGAAAATCCTGACTGCGTTTTCTGTCATTGTCCTCCCTCTTTCTTTAATGGCAAATGCTTTTGGAATGAATATAACCAACGGAATGCCATTCCAAGAATCACCACTAGGATTTTGGATTGTAATCATCCTAATGACCATAACAACTTTTATCTCATTTCTATTTTTTAAATATAATAAGTGGATATAGTTATACACTATAAACAAAAAGTCATTAATGATTTCTTTGTTTCAAGTTATCGTTGAGTTAAATTTAGCAAAGAAGAAGTGATAAATATTTGTACTTTTTATAAAGTCAAAATTAATGAATTATATACAATAGCGCAAATAAGCCATTATTCGTGCTATTGACACAATATTTTTAATATGTTATTTTTATAGTATTAATATTATCATATATTATATAAGAGATGAGTTGTTGTCCAAGCAACAAATAAACTGCCTCGGCTAAAAGGAAAAGTTTATATCATCTCTTTTTTCTTTGCAAAAACCCAAATGGGGGTTATTTTTTTATTTCAAAAAACGGTTTACACAATAATACTCATTCTATAAATTTGTGAAATTCGTCAACAAGTGAGATATTTCAGAACATCATCTAACAAAATAGATATATCCTTTCTGCGCGACAAATTTGATTGGAAAATCTCAAATATTTAGATATCTATTTTTTGTTGCTCACTATAAATCCAAACAAAATTTCACTTGGAAAATTCATGAGACTAATAAAACAACACTCAACAAACTTTTGAATTTATGAAATCTTCCAAAGGCAATAATAGAAAAGTGATTGAAAAGTATACGACAAAATTCAAAGAAACTCTTAAAAATAATCTTGATACGCCCCAAGTATTAGCAATGACATAGGAAATGATAAAATCAAAAAATCATAAAGCAAAGAAAAAAAGGGGCTTGTCATCGAAGACAAGCCCGTAAAACAAAAATATGATTATTTAGCAACTATACCGGAAGTAAGAGTTCCACCCCCAAGGCATAATCCCCTTATAAGTATATAAACATCAGTTCCTGCTTTTTGGATGATTCCATTCTTAGCTTTTATTTTCTTCCCTCCGGGGAAAACAAAGCCGTGTTCTATAATCGATCCAGATTGAATCCCTAATTTTCTTATTGATTTTCTAATTTTTTATTCCTCCTGTATCTAAATACAGATTAAAAATATGATAACATTAATAAAATAATAAGACAATACCACAATTTTTAGACCCTTGATAACCTGTGCATTATAAGAGTACAAATAAGCTATTGATTAAAATGGCTTATTTTTATATACTACATAAGTAATAACTGGGTTCTATTGATTCTCGATTACTAGTCTTTACAGTTTCAATATAAATAATTTTGACTAATAACTATATATCTATGCCTAAAAAGATAAAAAATCCAGATTTTAACACAGACAAGCTACCTCCTCAGAATATTGAAGCTGAGCAATCAGTTTTAGGATCTCTAATGATAGACAAAAACGCCATAATCAAGATTGGAGACTTACTTTCTGCTGAAGATTTCTATAAAAATAGCCACGGAAAGATTTATGAGTCTATGCTTTATTTATATGAGCATCATGAACCAATTGATTTATTGAGTCTCTCTAATAGGTTGAAGGATACCAACGAACTTGAAAAAATAGGTGGCCATAGCTTTTTAGCTTCTCTTGCTAATACTGTTCCAACGGCGGCAAATATCGTTCACTATAGCAAAATTGTCAGTAAAAAAGCAGTTCTCAGAAAACTGATCGACAATGCCTCACAAATAATAGTTGATGCTTATAACGAAAAAGAAGAGATTGAAAAAACATTAGATGAAGCTGAACAAAAAATATTTTCTGTTTCCAAAAAACATATCCGCCAAGACTTCACTTCTATCAAACCAATCTTGGAAGAAGCTTTTGACAGAATTGATGATTTACACAAAAACAAAGGAAAGATGCGTGGCGTTCCAACAGGATTTACTGAGCTTGATAACATACTCTCCGGCCTTCAAGAATCAAATTTGGTCATCATCGGAGCAAGACCAAGTGTTGGAAAATCATCCCTCGCAATGGATTTAGCACGACATGCTGCTGTTGACTCAAAAGTTCCAGTTGGAATTTTTTCTCTTGAAATGTCCAAAGGAGAAGTTATTGATAGACTAATCTGTGCACAAGCAAACATCGACCTTTGGAAACTTAGAACTGGAAAACTTTCCAGTATGGGGGAGAATGATGATTTTTCAAAAATTGGACATGCCATGGGAATACTCTCCGAAGCACCGATTTTCATTGACGATTCTGCTAGTTTAAATGTAATGGCGATGAGAACAATGGCCAGAAGACTTCAATCAGAACATGGTCTTGGATTGATTATTGTTGATTACCTGCAACTTATTGAAGGAAGAAGTAATTCAGATAATCGTGCCGTAGAAGTGAGTGAAATTTCAAGATCTCTCAAAGGACTAGCCAGAGAACTTAATATACCAATTGTCGCACTTTCTCAGCTTTCCAGAGGCATAGAGTCAAGAACCGATCAAAAGCCAAAACTTTCCGACTTAAGAGAAAGTGGATCAATCGAACAAGATGCGGATGTTGTTATGTTTATATATCGTGAAGACCGTGTGAATAGTGAAACGGAAAACAAGAATATAGCTGAAATTTTAATTGCCAAACACCGAAATGGTCCAATTGGTAGCGCTCAACTATTTTTCAATCAACAATATACAAGCTTTCGAAACATAGACACAAAACGTGAGTAGATATTAGAAATTCATAATCATAAAATACCTAGCAAAATTTATGTATCCAAAACCCATTGAAAACCTCATTAAAGAATTTACCAAGTTACCAGGAATTGGACCAAAAGCAGCGGCTCGATTTACATTTAACTTACTCCGAAAACCTGATTACGAATTAGAGCTTTTTGGCAATGCTATTCTCAAGTTGAGAAAAGAAACAACTGTCTGTGAAAACTGTTTTAACATATCAGAAGATACTCTGTGCGAATTTTGTTCAAATGAAAAAAGAGATGATACAATTATCTGTGTCATAGAGGAAGCAATAAATATTCCTGCGATTGAAGATACAAAGCAATTCAACGGTCACTATCATGTCCTTGGAGGAATAATTCAACCAGGAGAAGGAAATGGTCCAGACACACTCAGAATCAAGGAATTAATCAAAAAAATCAGAGAAAAAAAAATCAATGAAATAATAATTGCAACGAACACAAACACCGAAGGAGAAACGACTGCTCTATACCTTGTCAAAATCATAAAACCCTATAACATCAAAATCACTCGCCTTGGACGAGGACTCTCCACAGGTAGCGATTTGGAATATGCCGATCAAATGACCATTATCAGTGCCCTCGAGACGAGAAAGGAATGCTGAATATAAAAATTAATTATGTTTTAAATAAAATTCCTATGCAAAAATATTGTTTCTTATCACTGTAATTGCGAGAAGAGTAATGAAACTATAACAAAATGAAGCAACGAAACAATCCCGCGAGAAAATTCACTGCACGAAATATCGGAATTCTATCGCTATCGCTCTAGAATAACAGTTATATTTTTATCTGTAATATCTGTATTCTGAACAATATCATGCTAAATTTAGTTCAGCGTTGATTCAAAATTTTTATATTACGATAAACTATCATCTAAAAAACTTGCACTAAATTTCTCGCAAAAAAACCGCCTCGATGACGGAATTTTTTATATCCAAAATATATTTTCTTATGCCACAATACTTTCAATTTCAACTTCTGTAAAATATTGTCTGTGTCCTCTTGTTACATTATATCTTTTCTTTGCTTTATGTTTTACAACCTCAACTTTTTTACCTCTTGCTTGTCTCAGAATTGTTGCTTCAACTTTCGCGCTTTTGATTACCGGATCACCAAAAGTAATGTCCTTGGCATCTTCAGAAGAAATAAGAAGAACTTGATCAAAAACAATTTTTCCCCCCTCAGTACCTTCAAGCTTTTCAACTCTAATCTTGTCCTTTGGAGAAACCTTATACTGTTTCCCACCTGTTTTTATTACTGCAATCATAATTATTTTATTATTTAAATATTTAAAAAGTTTAATTTAATAATTTAACTGTCAAAACAAGTATTGTTTATTCTCCTACTGTTTCGACAGTTATTCAACAACTATTCATATTTTCACCAAGACCGATTCAAGTCTAAATAATAAGACGAGCGATTGGTGATAAAAAATCAAAATAGCGTATAGGTCCGCCAGAAAATTGTTTTCGTGATCCTAATTTGTCATATGTCCTAGTACAATCATTATTACTATGTCACCTCCATTTATACGAACCTTTATAATATAGCAACTGATTGAATTTATGTCAATATATTGAACAGAATAAAAGAACCAGCCTAATTGATAGTTCTTATCTGGCTGACATTCATAAAAATAGTCATCGTAGAGTAGATTAAATCTCTATTTGCAAATCGATACTTTTGTAAAAGAATTTTTCTTCAGAACTACACAGCCCCTCTTCTCTTAAATCCTGTCAGTCTATCTCCTCAACATATATAGCGATAGCTAATCCTTGCAAACTAATTTATATATAACTTTCATCACCATAAAAAAAGATAGTTTTATTTAAAAGATGACTCTCCTTGATCGAAACCTTAGCTCTTTGTCATTGGAGTCATTATATTCCCTACAAAACAATCAAATTTATATCAACTATATTCATTCCAGTCAATAACTTCTATTTTTTCTCTAACTCCAAAAAATAGTTTATTCCAAGCATAACAAAAAACAAAATAAAAAAAGATATAATTTTTCCAACACTTCCAAGGACAAGAGCGGAAAGGCCAAAGGCGATACAAATTGAATAAATGAATAACACTACTTTCTTATGTGACCATCCTGCATCAAGCAATCGATAATGAAAATGACGCATATCTCCCCGAAAAGGAGAATTACCATTTCTAATACGAGAAATAATTACGAAGGCCGTATCAAGAATCGGAAATCCCAAAACCAAAAAAGCTGTCGCAATTTTCCCGCCAGAAAATATTGCCAAAACCGCCAATATAAATCCCAAAAACATTGAACCACTCGTTCCCATAAATATTTTCGCTGGATTAAAATTAAATACCAAAAATCCCAATACCGCTCCCGCAAAAATAATTGCCAAAATTCCAAGCGGTGGTTGATTTACTAAAGAAGATGTACTCAAAAAAAACATCGTCATCGCCCCAATAAAACCAACTCCACCTGAAAGGCCATCAAGTCCATCCAGCCAATTCATCGCGTTCATCAGTCCCACAATCCATAACAAGACAAACAGAGAACCGAAAACTGAAAATGAAAATCCAAAAATTTGACCACTCACGCCATCCAATCGAAACTCCGCTCCTCCAAATGGATTAGCGATATAATCAACCATAAGCCCCGCATAAATCATCAAAAGAGCCACAAATACTTGAACAAACATCTGTTTTTTCCAGCTTGCATTTTTCAGATCATCAAATATACCAAAAAAAAGAATTATTAAAGCAGAAATCACAATCCCCCATTTCAAACTATCAAAAACTAATTCACCAGAAACAAACATTCCAATTAAAAAAGAAACTATTATTCCAACTCCTCCGAATCTTGCCACATCCTTTTTATGAATCTTTTTTTCATTCAAAGGATCAAATAACTTATACTTCTTAGCAATCATAATAAGCACCTTTATAAAAACAAGACTGCATATTAATGTTATAAAAAATGGCTTTAAATACAAAATCATATTTGACATTATTATGTGATTTCGTTAAGATTATATTACTTATAATTCCTTAAGGAGGGACAATATTGAGTAAAGATTATTTTCAAAAACTGAAAGAAAAGATAATTGAAATTTTTCATGAAGCTGAGCAAAATAAAGACGAAGAAAGCAAAAGCTTAACAGTTGCAGAAATTTGCGAAAAAGCAAATACAACTGATGAAGATGGAATTATGCTTATATTAGCAGAGCTTGAAAATGTTGACAATGAGATTGTTCAAACTAGTTCCAAAACAGTCTGTCAATTAAGTGAACAACCGATAGAATTATCTCAGTATCAAATGAAAAAGAAATAATCCCGAATCTTCAAAAAAATCTTCTGTTCAAGCCCAGAGCTTGAACAGTTTTTTATTTCTTAATGATTTGTCTATAAAAAAGTATAAGTTTTAAAAATGACTCTCAGAAATAACTAGTCTAGGTCAGAGACACTGAACCAACGACCAAATAACGTTCTAAAAAACAATGTAACAATTTACTTTCTCACTTTCTTCGTCACCCAAAATTCCATATATTTTCCAAACAACATTCTAGTCTGTGCATCTATCATTGGAAGTGCACCAAGTGGAATTGCCACAACTGGCGCAAGAACCCATTGAAAAACCATCACTGCCCTTCTTAATATATTCATTTTATGAGGCGGAGGTGGAAGCAATAATAATGACATATACATCGAAATCAAAAGCCCAATCATCGCAAAAGTCATCAAATATCCCAAAACCTTGGGAAGATTCATTGCTAAAACCGTTTGATTAAATTGGTCACCTCCAAATATCAATGGCAACCATCCCAAAAAAGCAATAATAATTGGAATCAAACCCCATGAAATTCTTCCTATAAGCTCTTCCCAACCCCTATTAATTTTCTTTGCTAAAGGAATTTTTTTATCCTTTAAAAATGCTCGATATATTATGGGAATATTTTCGATTCCCCATGCCCAACGCCTTTGTTGCTTATACTGATTTACAAGTGTTTTGAAATAAGTTTCAGCAAGAACAGCATCAAGAGAAATTGTCAGATAAATCGGCTGAACGTAATAATCACCATGATACAAAATATAGCACTTCCAAAAAATAATTGAATCATCAGAAATCATATCTCTCGGCCAATAATTCACGTCCACCAAAGTCTTAAAGCTCATTGAATGACTTGAAAAAGTCACCATCTTATTATATCTAACGCTCTGCATAATCTGCCAAAACGAACAGCTTGTCATAATCACACGAACAACACTATTCGTTTGCCAAATATTATTATTATACAAAGGAAGCGGTTGATAACTGAACTGCAATCTTTTTGAATTAATCATAAATTGATATGACAAACAAGAAAAATATTTTTCATGTACACAAGTGTCACAATCAAATGTAGAAACAATTACATTTTCATATTTTATGTTCTTCTCATCCAAAAATATTCTCGCTTCTTCTGCCGCCCAACTCGTATTTGCTCCTTTTACTTTTGCTTCTCCCTCAAGCCCATCTGGATGAATAGTTGTCAGATGCTCGCAAAACTTATCGCTATATTTATTCTCTATAATTTTTGCCCGTTCAAGAGCTTCCGCGCCTGCTCTTTCTTCAAATGCAAAAACAACTATCATCCTATCCATAGGATAATCAGAAGCAACGATTGAATCTATGGCAGGTTCAAGAATTTCCAATCCTTCTTTATATATTGGAATGATAACTAAATGATAGATATCTCGATAATTTTTCAAAGCATTTTCTCGCTTCGTTTCTGCTAAATCTTTGCATTTTTCAAGCCAATCAATCTTCTCCCAAATCCGAATCCTCCGATATCCAAAAAGCATAAATACAGTAATATAGAAAACCTTAACCATCCAATAAAGATCAAAGATTATAATAAATATTGCCACAGCTACTGGAAAATTAACAGAGTAATATATACTAAAAAACAAAAAAAGCCAGGTGATAATTGCTGGTAAAACCTCAAGCATTCTCTGTAAGCGATATTCTTTTTCTATACTCGGTTTAGAATTTGGAAAATCAAATACTACCTTTTGCTTAATTTCATTCATTATATATACTTAACTTCGATGATTTAAATAACATTATCTTAACTTTTCTTTATTATATAAAAAATCTACTAATTTGTCCAAGATAATAACATAGCCGTTTTTTTTATTAGCTGTGATTTTGAATTATTCTATAAAATATTCCAATCTCAGCCTGTTAAACAAGATTATTTGTCTTATTGGAATTGCTTTATATTTTAATGTGTTTTCAACTAAACTCTTTTATATTTTTTTCAACCTCAATAAATCTGAAACAACTTAGTTAAATCCCATTAATAGCTGCAACGCTTTCTGTCCGAATTTGTACAAAATTAGATTTATACACCATCATCAATACAAGCACAAACTTAGGCATCATTATTAGACTAATTTCTCTAAATCTTTCTTCAAATTCTACTTTATTGCAAAGTGGAAATTTTAACATTATTTTTAACCTCCTATACTTATACTCCCGTCATACTACACCCCCTCTCAAAAAATCAATAACGAAGATAATTTCTTTAGGAACCTCTAAAAAAATATTTATCTTTCAAGTAAAGACGAGAATCTAGAATTTAACTAAAAAAACATATTTTAAAATATAATTTTATGAGTTCATCAAGGCTTTCTATAAAACAATTACCACTCGCGTAATGTACAAATATATTTTATCGCGATTACATAAACATTTTCAAACTATTAAAATGACAATTTTAAAAGCTGCCATAAATCAGTATGGCAACTTAATTATATCTTCAAATTTTAATTTCTATTATGCAAACATTTTAAATAGCCAACCAAGCAAACTTACACCTTTCTTCTCATCATTAACTTCATTTTCCAATTCTGCCTGAACTTGCTCCATAACTTGAATTTGTTGATCCATAATATTTTTATCGACATCATCTGTAATTTGATTGCGCAATATTTTCAAATCTTCTAAATTTTTATTATGGTTTTCTAGACGATTTTCAACATTTTTCAACTCTTTATAATTTGGACCTATAAATAATTTAACAATACCACTTCTGCTTTTTACTTTATTGAGCTCAACTTCCATTTCTTGCTGATTTTGTTCTTGATTTTGAGCAACTGTTCTAATTTGCTGTCCAATCTCTCCATTTCTATCTGCAACTCCCAACATTTCTTGAACTGCATTAGCCACACGACTACGATTTTGTTCTCCTTGAGCATCCTCATTTTGATTTATTTGATTTTGAACTTTTTGTCCGTTATCTGAATCGCTATTACCATCTTCTCCTTTAGTTTGATTTCCATTAATTTCAGTTTCATCTTCATCTTCAACATTTCCTTTGTTTTCACTATTACCAATATCAGGTCCTTGACCACTAGTTGTTTGCTCTATTACTTGATTTTGAATCTTCTGCTCTTCGCCCTGATTTTTCTCTAGTGTAATTCCTGTATCTTTTTCTTCAGAAGCATTTTGCGCTACACTCGGAAGAGCAAAAATTGTCAACACCAATAAGGAAACACATAAAATTCCAATTTTTTGTATTTTCATGTTTTTAATTTAATATTTAATTAGATTGTTAAATTATTGTTTTCGACCTTGTTGACATTATAACAGAAAATACGGTTATTGTAAATACTACATAAATACCATAGGCTTTCACTTAATAAACTGGATTCCTTCAATCTTTCTATCAATATTAAACTCAATAAATTTGTTCATGATTCCAATTGTTTCAAAAATTAATTTATCCTCAATTTGTATTTTGCTCAATTTTTCAAAACTTTTTTCAAGATATATTTTATATTGATTATTGTCTACTTCCCGAGAAGAAAAAAGGCGAATAAGTTTTATCGCATTATCGTTGACATTTATCGCATCTTTATCTTTGTGACTACATTTTTTGTCCAAAATTCCACCCAACTTAAAACTAAAACAATTTTTTCCCGAAATAATCTTATCTGAACATGAAATACATTTTTTCACTTCAGGATGAAAACCAGAAAGGGAAAGCATATTAATTTGCAAAAATAAAAGAGAAAGATAATATTTTTTTACAACCTCAGAAACTTTACACTCACCAGTACTCGCCTCACTTGCTACATAATCCAAAAAATATAATTCCTTTTTCAGAACCTCAAAAACTCTTTCGTCTTTATGATGTTGAATTGTCATCTTATTTATTAATTCCAGAGCATAATATGCACCCAAAGAGATTTTCAAGTTTTTTCGAAAATTCAAAAAATTCTCCTCTACGGTACTGTTTATTACGGTATCAATATTCTTTCCATGCGCCAAAATTATATCTGTCATCAAAAAAATCTCAAGATGTCCCTTGAGTTTTCCCTTCGCCTTGCGAGCACTTCTGGCAACTACTTGAATTTTTCCATATTCTTTTGTATAAACATCCAAAAGCAAATTCGCCTCCCCAAAATGACTTCGCTTAATAATAATCCCTTGAGTTTTATATGTGGACATTCGAATGCTAATAAAATTTAAGAAGAATATCTCCCCCCCTTGAAAAGGAGGGTTTGGAGGATAGTGTTAATTAATTTTTCCTAATCCCAATCTTTATTTCCCCGTCTCCTACTTTCGACTCTTTAACCAAATCAAATTTACCACTATCTAATTCTTCGCCAAACTCAAGACTCTCCGCCAAACATTCTTTCCTGACATAATTTCCCCATTCCTTAAAAACTTTTTTCACATCTTCACCGCTTCCACTAAAATTATATTCAACCAAAATCAAATCATCTCGATTATATTTTGCCTCTTTTCTCATCACCTGAATTTGACGAACAATTTCTCTAGCAAATCCTTCGTTTCTCAATTCTTCTGTAATATCTAAATCAAGTGCCACTTTCAATGATAAATCCTCTTCAATCACCCACCCATCAATTTCTTTAATACTTTTGACAATTTCAACTTCCTTGACATTCAATTCATCTTTAATCAAATCAACTAATTCATTATCTAATTTCACTTTTCCGTTTTCAATCTTCAATTTTGCAAGTGGCATTCTCACTTTCACAGAATTTTTTGCGCGAATCGCCAGTCCAAGCGTAACAATTTGTCTCACCAGATTCATTTCATTACTAACTTTTTCATTAATTAAATCTTTGTTTGCAATAGGATAAACCTCAAGATGAACAGATTCGGCATCAGTTAAATTTTTATATATTTCCTCAGAAAGAAAAGGCATAAATGGCGCCAGCAACTTGGTATATTCCGTTAAGACATAAAACAAAGTTTGCTGTGCAAAATTCCGATCATCAACATCTTTTGATATAAACCTCTTTCTACTCCGCCTAACATACCAGTTTGAAAGCTTATCTATAAATTCTCTAAATGGTCTCGAAGCACGAACTAAGTCATAATTTTCCATCTCCATATTCACCTCTCCAATCAAAATATTCAATTCCGAAACAATCCATTGATCAAGTAAATTATCAGATTTTCCCAACTTACTATCGTCCTGAGTCTGTCGAAAAGCAATCTCTTTATCTATATTCATTACAAAAAAAGAATACGTATTCCACAACGTCAAAATAAATCTCTTCAAAACTTCATCTACTCCCCTTTCTGAAAATCGCAGACTCTCCCCTTTCATTACTGGAGAAGATAAAAGATAATATCTCAAAGCATCTGCTCCATATTTTTCAATCACCAAATTTGGTTCTGGATAGTTCTTCAGCCTCTTGCTCATTTTTTGTCCATCTTCTGCCA
>JAGLID010000028.1 GCA_023143145.1 Minisyncoccota bacterium
AAGTATAAAACCAACCACGAGTTTGATCCAACCCTTCTGCAATAAAATCTGCTGGAAAACTTTTTTCAAATTCCGCTTGATTCTCAAACGGATAGTGCCACTGCGCATAGGGCATTGAACCTGACTCAAACCAACAATCAAAGACATCACCAACAATTTTTGCCTCACTTTGACAATTTGAGCATTTAACTTTCACTCTATCAATATTCGGCTTGTGAAGATTAAATGGCTTTTTATTTTCATCTAGATATATCACTTCTTTTTCCAAGTATCCAAAAGACCCTTCAATTCTGTAAAATTCCTTTAACGAAAGCTGATTTAAAACTTTTGAAAACATACCTATAATCGTGGCGTGGCAAACGACCATCACATTTTTTCCTTGATGATTTTGCAATATTTCCTCCACAAATTTTTCGATTCTTTTTTGCACATCAGCCTTTGATTCACCCTCGTCAAATTTGAAATTAAATCTTTCTTGACCGACAAGCGATTGATATCTTTGATAAATTTCATTTTCTTCATGAAGATTTTTTCTACTAATTCCATCCAAAGATCCATAATAAAGTTCTACAACAGCATCGCTCTCTTCTATTTTCGTTTTGATTTTTTCGTTTAATATCTCAGCTGTTTGTTTAGCCCTGAGAATAGTAGACGAAAATATAATATCAATTTTTTCGTCTTTCATTTCCTCTGCCGCTTTTTGAGCCTGTTTGATTCCAACACTTGTCAAAGCAAAATTATTTTCTTTTCCTCTTCCAGTGATATCCTTCAGCGAGCTTTCGCTTTCTCCATGTCTAATGAGAATTAACTTGGTTATTTTTTCATCCGTTTTTTCTCGAAGTTCGTCAATCGAATTCACAACTTCAATGTTTTCACAATCAGGACATCTCCAAATTGGAAGCGGAGCTCCCCAAAATCTATTTCGAGAAATTGCCCAATCTCGCGCATCTTCCAACCATTTCCCAAATCTCCCCTCTTTAATATAGGAAGGAGTCCAATTCACTTGCTTATTGTTTTCCACCATTTTATCCTTGATTTCCGTCACTCTTACAAACCAAGAACTCGTCGCATAATTAAGTAATGGTGTATCGCATCTCCAGCAATGTGGATAGCTATGCTCATATTTTTCTTTCGCAAACAAATAATCATTATGCGCCAGATATTTAATGATTTCAATATCTGTTTTCTGACTATCTTCAATTGACTTAACCTTCATACCAGAAAATTCCTTCATTTCACTCATAAAAGTACCATTCATTTTTACATTAACAACAATTGGCAATCCAATAGTTTTCGATGCCTCCATGTCAATTTCACCAAAAGCACCATTGATTGTTACAATACCAGTACCATCTTCAATGCTAACATAATCAGTAATATGAGTTTGATAAACCTTCTCATTATTTTTGACTTCCTCATGATCCTGATAAAAATCTCCAAAAGGATGGACATACGAAATATGTTCCATCTCTTTTCCTTTCAAAATATTTATAATTTCATATTTATCAAATTGTGATTTTTCTAAAACATAATCAATGCGATCCTTTACGCATAATATTTGTTCATCACCAATTTTTGCAACAACATAATCAAATTCAGAGCCAATAGCCAGCGCCATAGTAGTAGGCAAACTCCAAGGAGTAGTTGTCCAAGCCAAAAAACTAGTTGCTTTACCATTACAATATTTATTAATAAACTTTTGATTTGTAATTTTAAATTTTGCAATTACTGAAAAATCTTTAACTATTTTATACCCCTGCGTCACTTCAAAATTAGAAAGCGTCGTTTCGCATCTTGGACAAATATGCATCGCCTTATGTCCTTCATAAACAAGCCCTTTTTTATATAGTTCAGAAAAAACCCACCAGATACTTTCCGTATATTTCCAATCCATAGTTCGATAATCATTTTCCATATCAACCCATCGTCCAATTCGTGGAATAAATTTCTTCCAATCATCTGCATATCGAAGCACTGAATTATGACAAGCATTATTGAAATTATCAACACCCCACTTTTCAATATCTTGCTTATTTTTGATATTATTTTCTTTTTCAATCAAATTTTCAATCGGAAGACCATGACAATCCCAACCCCATCTGCGATCAACTTTTTTTCCTTTCATCGTTTGAAATCGTGGTACAACATCCTTGATCAAACTGGCAACAACATGCCCATAGTGAGGAAGCCCCGTCGCAAACGGAGGCCCGTCAAAAAAACTATAAGTTTTTTCCTCGTCTCTGTTTGCAACAGATTTTTCAAAAATATTCTCCTCTTTCCAATGATTCATTATATTCTTCTCCATCTCCGGAAAATTCTGCCTTGGATTTACTTTTTTGAACATTATTTTAATTTTAGATTTTATAAATTTCAATGTCATCTCGAAATGATTCGCCAACTGGCGAAGATTGAGAGATCTAAAAATATAGTAAATGCGCTATATACAGTTTATAGATTTCTCGTCGCTACCACTCCCACGAAATGACAGTTGTTTGTCCTTATATACCCACTCATATTAAGCCAAAAACAACAAAAAGTAAAGTTATTGACATATTATAAATCCATGCTATACTCTCATGTAGTATAAAAACAACGCAACAAAAACAACTTAAAGCAAGTTCCTTGAAAATTGAGGAAGGAAATAATATATTTATATAAATGAAAAATTGATTGTAAATTAATTTTATGATTGTTTTTTCATTTATATAAACAAAATCAACAAAACAAGGTGAAACAATATGAACATATACGGGCTAAGATTATTAGAAGAATTGCTCAGAGAAAAGCAAACAGAACGAATGAATGCAGAAAAAGAATTCATTAAGGACTACGAAATGCAATTTTCACTTAAGTACTTTTTACCTCTTAGCGAGACTGACTTTAGAACAATGAAAGTCAGTGTCGAAATGGTTAAGCTGCTAATTAAAAAAGAGGCGAATAGCATAGATACCTCAATCTCAAGAAAAGAGATTGTGAAAACAATAAAGCCAAAGAGAAAGGATATCCAAAGAATATTTGATACATCCAGAAAATTTTCTCCGGTGAAGTTAAATATTTTCGGATTCGATTCCGAAGCACGAAAAACAAATTTCTTCATAAAAGACCCTAAAAAAGCCAAACAATAGCTTAAGATTATGGAACGTTTAGTCTAAGCATGGTCCCTTCCTCTTTTCTTTTTTCCCACCCCGCCTTTTTAAAAAGACGAGATGAGAAAAAAACAAAATCCGCTTTCTATGGGCGGATTTTGTTTTGGATAAAAGATGTCATTCCGAACAATGTTATACTAAATATATTTCAGTATTGATTCAGGATAACAAAATAAAGTCTTAATTAATCACCTCTTCCAAAACCGACAGTGTTTCCTCCGCTGTTTTCTTCCAATGAAATTTTTTTGCTTGCTCTAAACCCTTAGCCTTCATTTCACCTCGCAAAATTTCATCATCGAGAACTTTCAAAATTGCACATTTAATTCCATCCACATCATAAGGATCAACTAATTGAACCGCTCCCCCAGTAATTTCAACGAGAGCAGGCACTTTTGAACAGACCACTGGCACCGAACAAGCCATTGCTTCCAAAACCGTAAAACCAAACTCTTCATAGAAAGGAATAGCCACAAAAACATCAGAACCACTATAAAGAGCATTCAAATCTTCTTGGTCAACATACCCTGGAAAAATAACTTCATTTTTCAATCCGAAATCTTTGGCAATTTGATGAATCTCGTCTGAAAGCCACCCATTTTTTCCCGCTATAACAAGTTTATAATTTGAATTAGGTTTCTTACCTTTCAATAGTAATCGCAATTTCGAAAATGCTTCGATTAAATTTGGTAGATTATTTGATGGTTTAATAGTATTCATAAATAATATATATTCGCCTTCGATTTTATATTTATTTTTCACCTTCTGAATTTCATTCAAACTCGTAATTGTGAAAAAGTTTTCATCAAAAGCATTGTGAACAACCCTAATCTTTCCACTCTCAACTCCAAAATCACTTTCTAGGTCATCCTTGGCAGCCTTCGTTGAGGCTATCACAGCATCAGCTCTTTTAAACGCAGATGGTTTTATTTTGAATTTCAATGTTTCTTTTTTTGAAAATAGTTCAGGAAATTTCTTCAAGGCCAAATTATAACCCGTGACCACAATTTTTTTCATATATGTCATCGGAACTCGACCACCAGGAACAAAAAGAACATCAAGCTTATCTCGCAAAAAAAACGCTGTTGCCAAAGTTTCAGAATACGTCAATGGCAAAAACTTTTTATAATATGAAAAAGGAAATCGTCTGATTGTCACATTTTGCTTACTAAATTTTTCAATATCCTCTTTTCGAGCTTTATAATTAAAAAACAAAACATATTCATTTTTTTGGTCAATCGAAATAAGACTATCAATTAAATGGTAGGTATAATGCCCAAGTCCTGCTGCATCTCCAATCTCTGGATTCAAAATTGTCTGCGCATCAATTCCTATTTTCATATATTTACAAATTAGTTGTTTACTGCTTTAATTATAAGCTTATGGGATAGAGTGTCAATTATTCAAGATTACAATAAATTTTAGTCGATTTTATAATTTGCGAATTAAAAAGCTATCTAACGACTATATATTGATAATCCGCTAAACAGCTGAATTCAAATGATACTATTTACTTTCTATAACGAAGGCTTTGACATCTTCCACTATTCCCTCGCAACTCTTTATTTTTTATATATCTTCTATTACTTCTTCTCTATGTGGATTATGGAAAATTAAAAAGGGAAGAAACGGCATGCGATTTACAAATCTGTTATAATCAAAATAACATTTTACAATCTTGACTATTTCCCTTGAATCAACCAAAAGAATTACTCTTTCAATCTCCTCTCTCACCTTTTTATAAAATTCATTCCTCCCAGTATTGTACTTACAATAAATCAATTCTAAAAGCCAAAATAATTCCCTTAAATCTAATAAAAACATAGACATTACACTCCTCCTATTTACGAAATCGTATCTTTTTTATATCAAACTTATATTCTTGTCAATCTTCCAAGCCTTAATTATATTTCAAAGTGCATCCTATTTATAATTCATAAATTCTATGCTAGTATGGAACTATATTAAATGACATTTTATATATTGAGATAAATCATAAAAAGTTTTACCAAAACTATGCCAACATACGCCATTAATAAACGAGCCAACTTTGATTATGAAATTCTTGAAAAACTAGAGGGCGGTTTAGTGTTGGCTGGATATGAAGTAAAATCAATCAAAACTGGCCACATCAGCCTCAAGGGAGCGTTCGTCACAATTCACGAAAACGAGGCATTTCTGACGAATGCCAATATTCCTGCGTACCAAGCAAAAAATATGCCACAAGAATACGATCCAAACCAATCTAGAAAAGTTCTCATACGCAAAAGAGAAATCAAATCATTACTTGGAAAAATAAGCCAAAAAGGCTTGACATTAGTACCAATCAGAGTATACTCTACTCGTGGATTAATAAAGCTTGAATTTGGCGTTGGCAAAGGAAAAAGGAAAATCGACAAGCGTGAAAACATCAAAAAGAGAGAAGCGAAAATCACCATGAAGAGAGTCCTACGAAACAAAAATCAAAGATAAAACTAAACATAGCTATTAGCATATTAATATTTAAATTTCATATTAATATACCTATGGGGATGTTTAGATTCGATAGGAATCTTAATTTGAAAATTGCCAATCGAGCACCTGATTAATCTCGTAAAACTTATCAGAAAAATATAAGTGCAGAATCACTTGTAAGCAGAGTAGCCTCTATTCTTAGAGCTCCTAGCTTTGTGCCTGCTACTGTCTAATAGACCGGTAGCCATCGAATTGCCAAATCTTGATAAGCAAAATTTCGGTGTCATAAATCGAGATAGGATTTCGTGATTTCTTACCGCGAAAATCTGAAAATTCAGTCAGAATCGAATTTATAAGGTCTTGGTTATTCATTGCTTATAAATTTTAAATCCCAAAGAATAACATATATTGGTAGATGATTTTTGGATGGATTTACTAGACGCGGGTTCAATTCCCGCCATCTCCACCAAAATCAAAACTTTGACTTATAGTTTTTTGTAATATATAATAAAGACTATATTAATAATTAAGCACAAATATATAGCAAAAGAATTAAAGGTGAATAGCCAAATCAAATTTCCAGAAGTTATGGTTATTGGAGACGAAGGAGAACAATTTGGACTCATGAAAACTGCAGATGCTTTAAATTTGGCAGCCGAAAAAGAGCTTGACTTAGTTGAAGTGTCTCCAAATCTAAAACCTCCAGTTTGTAAAATAATGGATTACGGAAAACACCTATATAAAGTTGCAAAGCAGAAAAGACAGCAAAATGCAAAGCAGAAACAAACAGAAACAAAAGGCATAAGGCTAAGTGTCAGAATTGAACAGCATGATCTGGCCTTCAAGGCCAATAACGCTGTCAAATTTTTGAAAAAAGGAAACAAAGTGAAAATTGATATAGTATTGAAAGGACGAGAAAAAGCACACCAAGACATTGCTTATTCAAAAATAAAAAAATTTCTTGATTTAATAGCCGTGATTTCAAAAAACGATAAAGAAACGACAGAGAGAGAAATTGTCGAAGAGCAAAGCATAAAAAAAACCCCACAAGGATTAAGCGTTATCATTGAATACAAGAAACGATAATATATATTTAAAAAAATAATTCCTAATAAGATGAAGATAAAAACAAGAAAAGCCGTAGCCAAAAGATTTAAAATTACAAAAACAGGAAAAGTAATATCACGGACAGCGAATCAAGATCATTTTAATTCTGGAGAATCTGGAAATAAAACTAGGGCAAAGAGATTGGATAAAAAAATTACCAGTGGTGTGAAAAAATCAATCAAAAGACAATTAGGTAAAGCATAATCTACAGTATAAAAAATTATAACTAAAACATATGACAAGAGTAAAACGAGGCGTAATGGCCAACAAACGAAGAAAAAAAGTTCTCAAGAAGGCGAAAGGATTCTTAAATGCTAGAAGTAAAAAATATAAAGCAGCGAAAGAAGCCTTAATGAAAGCTGGAACATATGCATATAGAGACAGGAAGACAAAAAAAAGAACGATGCGGGGCTTATGGCAAATCAAAATCAATGCTGGTGTTAGAGAATTTGGATTGAACTATAGTAAATTCATTCATGCTCTAAAACTTGGCAAGGTGGAAATTGACAGAAAAGTTCTTGCTGAAATTGCCGTAGAAAATCCATTGATTTTCAAAGGAATTGTTGAAAAAGCAAAAAAGGAAATTAAATAAATCATTCTACCCGGCTTTAACTGTGAGTTTCTGTGACTTTATCCACTCGAATATAAAAAATGCCTTAAATAAAAAGGTGTTTTTTTGATTTAACGATTATTTAGGAATTTCTTTTCTCATCTTGTAACAAACTATTCCATAAACAAATTTTATGAAATATCTCTTATGCTTCTTTATCACGCGGAAAAACTCAAACGTAGCAACAATGTTAATATATTAATGATTAAAATATTTTTCACCACTTATAACTTCTGAAAACCCACCTTACCAATTTTTCAGTTTGTAAAAATCTATCTTCGGCACCCAGAACAACTGTGATAACTCTTCGATTTTCTTCGGGATCATTCAAGACCAAAGTCAAACATTCCCCTGCTTTATCCGTAAATCCAGTTTTACCGCCAACTATATTCTCCACTCTTCCAAGAAGTAAATTTGTATTTTTTGAATTATGTTTTATCTTCCCATCCAAAGAGCTAACAGAAATATTCTGCATTGTAGAATATTCCCAAATCAAAGGAATATCCAATGCATAATCAACTAGTTGTGCCAACTCAAAAGCAGTAGATGTATTTAAATTTTCTTGATCCAACCCTGTTGGATTATAAAAAACTGTATTCTTCAAACCAAGATCTTTTGCCTTCTGGTTCATAAGAATCGCAAAATCGTCAACATTCCCACTAATATGTTCTGCAAAAGCAGTAGCTGCAATATTGTTTGAACCGACAATCATCATTTTCATCAAACTCTCCACACTAATTTCTTCTCCTATTGAAAGACCCTCTTTCCGGCCTTCAGTTTGAAATGCATTTTTGGATATAAGAACGCTATCATCAAGGTTACTCTTTTCCAAAACAACCAAAGCCGTCATAATTTTTGAAACACTTGCTATCGGCATTTTTTCATATGAATTTTTTGAATATAAAATAAAATCAGTTTCCGCGTCAAAAGCTATAACCGAATCAGCATCAATATCAATATAATCATCTTTGATCTTATTCGGTAATGAGAAAAGCTTGCTCTCTAACTTAATATTTTCATTATAATAATTCCAATTTGATTCCTGAGAAATAAAGCTTTCTTCAATTGATTCTGATTTGATAAATTTAGTCAAAAATTCTGCATTATTCTGATTCTCAGAAACAATACCTAATTGACTCAAAAAAACCAACAAAACTATCGCCAAATTTTCAACCATTTTATTTTTCTTAAATTTTATTTAGAATATATGTGAAATACACCCTCTCTATACTTTTATTATAAATTTTTCGACTCATCTTTAATTTCACTTTTTTTCTCATCTCTTTTTTTCTCAACGATATCATCAGTCTCCTTAATCTCCTTTGGTAATTCTTTCTCTTTCAACTCAATAAATTTAGGTAAATCTTCAACTTTCTCAATTCCCAGTTTCTTCAAAAAATCAAAAGATATTTTATATAAATATGCCCTCGAATCATTGGGATTACTTATTCTTTCTACAAGATCTCTAATCATCAAATGACGTAAAGTGAAACTGCAATTTACTCCTCGAATTTCTTCAATTGCAGTTCTGGCAATTGGACCTCTATAGGCAACGACAGAAAGAACTTCAAGTGCTGCTCTACTTAAATCGCCTTCAATATCAGCTTTAAAAAACTTTTCGACAAATTGACTATTTTCTCCCGCAGTCACCATTTGTATTTTATTGTCTTTGATAATAATTTTTAGTCCCCCATTAGATTCGCTATATTTTTTCGCCAATGTCTCAGCTCCAGTAATAACCTCATCCTTATTTTTCTCAATAATTTTTTCAAGTTTTTTAAAACTCATCGGCTCGCCAGAAATAAAAAGGATACTCTCTAATATTGATTCGATATTCATAATTATTAAATTATTATACATTAATTAAATTTTAAGCCACATCATGTTGAAATATCCGTACCCCATATTTAATTTTCAAATTTTTTTATATTTATATCTCCAAACATTTCAATCTGTTCTATAACAATAATATTTTTTCTCACAAGCTCAAGCATAGCCAAAAAAGTAACAACAATCTCTACCCTGTCCCTACTCTCAATAGTTAAATCTCGAAAAGTTATTTCAATTCTTTTTAAAAGGCTATTTTGAATATGATCAATTCTGTCTTTTATTGAAACGATTTCCTGCATATTTCTTTTAGGTAAAATCTTGATTTCTGGCAATTTATCGAGAACACTTTCAAATGCACTTTTCAAATCTTGAACTGTAATCTTTTCTGGAGGACAAAAAACCGTTTTAATACCAGAATAACTCTGCTTTGAAAAAAACATTTCTTTTCTTCCTGCTAATCTTTTAATCTCTTTTGAAATTTCTTTGAATTTTTGATATTCACGAAGCCTCGCTTTCAATTCTTCAATATCTTCTTCTTCCTCTTTTTCAAGTTCTAGCATCGGCAAAATCGCCTTTGATTTAATCAAAATTAGCTTTCCCGCAACCAAGATAAAACTTGAAAGATACCCAGGAGTTATATCTTCTTTTGAACTTTCAAGAAATGCAATAAATTGGCCTGCAACTTGCGCCAGTGCAATATCAGTTATATCTAATTTTTCTTTTTCAATCAAATCCAAAAGAAGATCGAGTGGACCTTCGAATAATTGTTCCTTATTTTTATAGTGATGTGCCTTGACGATATAGGACATAGAACTAATTTCTACAAATTTAAAATAATTAAAAGCACAACAAATAATTAAATATCAATATATATTAACGTTATTCTGGATTTAGTTCAGAATCTATCATCTGCAACTCTTGATTTATGAAATTGCTGTAGACAATAATTGCTATTTAGAAGATTCTGAACTAAATCCAGAATAACAAAAATCTCCAAAAGAGTTAAATTGTTTTATTTCTTTTTCTTAACCTTTTTCTTTGTCACAGCGCTAGCTTTCACTTTAAGTTTTGCTTTTACTTTTTTCTTAACTGGTTTTGCCTCAGAGAAGATTCCCTTCACTACATCTTCTAGCTCAAGAAATTTTGCTGTCGCCATCTTGATTGATTTTGTATAATCACCAGTGTTAATAATCAAATCCTTATTTTTCAATAAATTTTTATCTACAAAAGTTGTCATCTTGGAAAGCGAACCGAATGGCACAGTTGCACCAATTTTTCCTTTCATGTTTTTTTTCATCCAAGCTTCTTTGGCAAACTCCACAGTTTTTACAGCCTTCTCTTCTTCTTTCTTGAGCCAGACATTAACTTCCTTAAGAAGTTTTTTCTTGTCCAAGTTCTTATTCGCTGGAATCAAAGCCAGAATATGCTTGTTAGAACTTATTTTCATCACCAAAGTTTTCACAACCTCTTGCGGTTTAATATGTTGCGTTTGTGCATTATCATGAGCCGTATACACAGTTTTATGCTCAATAATCTCATGCTTAATTTTATTTTTCTTTAATAAATTTTGTAAAATTTTTAAGATAGCCATAATGTTACTTCCTTTCTAATTTTTTAATATTTATAAACAACTATACTCTCGACATTTTTTATCATTACTGCAATAATATTTTACACCAATACATAAAAGAGGAAGACGGAATCCAGGACTACAAGATTCATCCATTTTTTCCACACTACAATCGCTGTTTTCTGAACACAAAATACTATCTTTCAATAGTTCTGTCTTTTTAAATTTTCCATCTTCTTTTATAATGAAACACTTAACAATCTGACTTTCCTCTTTTTGAATTGAATCATAAACCAAAAACAACCCAATGATTGAAACAATAAATAAAATTATAACAACTATTTTATTCATATTAATATACAAATTTGAAACTAATTATAATTTATCAATCTTTTCATCAATTATTTCCTTTATTTCTTTTTTTATCTTATTTTTCACCTTCGCTTTGATTCCTTTTGGTTTTAATTTCACTTTTTTAGTTGTTTTCTCTTCTAGAATCTTTTTCGCGGAATAATTTTCATCTTCTGTATCGTTTGTCTTTTTCCCACCCGTAGACTGCTCTTCTCTATTCCCTTTTATTTCTTCAATATTTACTTTTTTCTTAGCAATATTCTTCTTTTCAATAAAAATTAAAACAAGCATAAAAACCATAAACCCAATTCCAGATTTGATAGCCAAGGTTAACATAAATCCTCCGAGATTAAATATCTGATATGTAAAAGAATCAAGAAACAGAAAAAATAAGATCAGCATCACCGAAAACCATGTTAAAAATGAAAGATTTTGTAAAATTAAAGCAATTTTCATTTTTATCCAAGATGGATTTTTGGAAAAAAATAACTTCGCAGCAATAAAAAACAAAATTCCCACAGGGGAAACAGCCCAAACTATCATTGCGATAAAAATGTAAAATAAATCTAATATAAAAACACTAACAGCTGCTCCGACTGATAAATCAGAACCATAAGTCGATATCAGAAAGTAATTAGCTAAAGATACAATTAGCAAAGTCAATACCAATAACATAAATAAAACAATTTTTATATATCCTTCTATTTTCATAATTTTCTTTTTTATTTGTTTATATACCGCTATTTTAACAAAATTTCGAAATTATGACAAATAAATATATACTCCGAAAAATATACATTCTAATTTTGTTTTCAAGTAAATCATGTTCTAATTTTTTTAGACATTCAGAACTTGTTCAGATGAGATTTTATTTTTTAAAATCTACTACGAATTCAAAAAATATAATTAAATGCTCATGTTTATAATCAATTGCTATCCAAACACCAATAATTCTGGTTTAAATAAAAGCAAAATTCCCATAATCAACATGATAATTCCACCAACCAAATGAGAAACATGACTATATTTAGTAGAAATTCCAGTTATTTGCAAAGTTTTCATTGCAATAAAAAATACAATCAAATCATCAAGCATAAAAACAAAAACATAAAGCACTAGATAGGCATAATATTGCCACTTTGCAAGTGAAGACAAAACAAGTATTTGAGTAAATATTGCAGGTAGACCAGCAGAACAAATCAGCTCAACCAGATTAACAGAAAATGCCAAGATAACAGTTCCGACTAACGCTATATAAAGTTGTTTTCTCTGAGTTAGATTTTTTAATTTTTCGAATATTTTCTGTCTTTTCTTGCTATTAGTTACTTTGCATTCACCAGATTTATTGAGAAAATATTCCCTAAGATTGTAACCACCAGCGGCTAAAGCCACTAAACCAATAGTAATTCTAACCCATAATACAAATCCTAAAAACAAAAATAAATTTAGCCAAGCCGATAAAAACAAGAAATAGACAAAAGCCGAAGAGAAAATAAAAGTAATACCTATAATCCACATTCTTTTCTTATCTTCCATCCCTACAAGAAGCGTAATTAAAAAAATTAAAACCCACATAGCACAAGGATTAAATCCATCTATTCCTGCAATTAATATAGTGAGAATTGGTAAAGAAATATTTTTTATTTCTATCTGTCCAACAATTGGCAAATTAATTTTTTCTGGCATCTTTTTTGTATTCGAATATTTAATAGCATTTTCTATTTCAACTCCCGTAGTTTGCTCGTTATACCATCCAGCAAAGTATTGGTTATCAATGACTGTAAAAGGCACCCCAGAAACTTCAACGCTCAACTCATTACTAACTTTTTTCAGCAACTCAATGTTTTCTTTATTGCGTGAAACTTCAAAACTATGTACTTCTAATCCACTATATTTTTGCTCCATTTTTGCCAAGAATACCTTTTCATCTGAGCAATGAGAACAGCCTTCTGCCCAAAAAAAATAAAGATCAATTTCTTTATTAAAATCATTAGCCAAATTTTCCTGAGCCCTAACCGGTGCCGTTAAAAATGTCAAGCAAAAAACCAATACAAGTAACAAGAACTTTATAGTATTTTTAATCATAGTTTGCTATTTATTTTAAAGTTTTAAAATTTCAAATTTTATAATATTCACTATTTATATTTTATCAAAATTATGTAATCAATGCAATTATTGTAGTCTTTGTCCATCTGCGTCCTACATTCCAACGAGTAAAATTCATTCAATTGTTACATTTAAAGCCCCGCTTCCCCCTTCACTTATTTTTGCATCACAGAATTCAAGACCCTCTCCTTCTAAAATAGATTCGATGTGTTCTTTTAATACTCCCCTGCTATTCTCAGAATGAAGACCTTTTCCTGTAATAATTCTCACCTTGCTATTCCCACTTCTTTTGGCTTCGTTTAAAAAATCAAGAACTTCACTTCTTGCTTCTTCTCTTGTAAGCCCATGAAGATCGAGCTCCAATTGAATATCTTGCAAATATTTGTTATATTTCTTTTTCTTATTTTTCATAATATTATATTAAACCAATTTATATCTTTCACTATGCACAAATAATAGCATAAGTTAAGTATTTATCAAGCAATTAAATAAGACCTCTCATTGAGATCTTATTTTTACTAGCCTCAAATATACGATATAATTTATGCCAAATCTTCTATAGCTTCCCACGGCAAACCTTGTTTCCCAAAATGACCATAGCAAGCAGTCTGTCGATAGATTGGTTTTTGCAAATCTAATCTCTCAATTATTGCTTTTGGTCGAAAATCAAATCTTTCATTCACAAAGCTTGCCAGAGAATTTCCGTTTTCATCCAATGCTTCAACCATGAGAGGTTCGGCTCGACCAATTGCATAAGCAGCAGATACCATGCATTTTTTTGCCAATTTGTTTGCCACGATATTTTTCGCCACAAAGCGAGCCATATAAGCAGCAGACCGATCAACCTTGCTCGGATCTTTTCCTGAAAATGCTCCACCGCCATGAGGCGCCAGACCGCCATATGTATCAACCATAATTTTCCTTCCCGTCAAACCAGTATCAGCTTCAAAACCACCTTGAACAAATTTTCCAGTTGGATTGATATATATATCAATATCCTCGCCTGATATTAGATTTTTTATTATTCTTTGGATGAGAATTTCACGAATTTCTTCTTGGGAAATATCTTCTTTGTGCTGAGTGCTAATCAAGACAGACCGCACATTATCATCTTCCATAGTCACTTGTGATTTTCCATCTGGAAGTAACCATGCCACACCTCCATCTTTTCTCAACTTTTCCAAACCCTCTGCCAACTTATGAGCCAGCACAAGACCCTTCGGCAAATATTCATCTGTTTCATCTGTTGCATAGCCATACATAATTCCTTGATCACCCGCACCTCCTGTATCTACTCCTTGAGCAATGTCAGATGACTGACAAGCAATATTTGAGATAATTTCCAAATCTTCTTCATAACCAATTTCTCGATATACCTGCCTGGCAATCTCTTCAAAATCAACCTGAGATTTTGTTGTAACCTCTCCCCCAATATTCAAAACTCCATGACCACCAAAATTTTCTACGGCCACACGACTTTTTGAATCACCCCTCAAACATTCATCAAGAATAGCATCGGAAATTTGATCGCAAACTTTGTCGGGATGTCCCGATGTCACACTTTCCGCTGTGTAAATTTTTGTTTTTCCAAACATAATAATTTTCGTTAATAATTAAATTCTCTTTTAAAAAAAGGTATTACTTCGACCTTTTACCTTTTCCGTTCTTAAGCTAACCCTCTCAATAAATTTTTATTATAAATTATAACAAGTGCAAATAATATATACATATCATAAAAATCATATTTATTATAAATTTAAAACATGAACCAACAAAAAACCCTTATCCAAGAAAGAAAAGAGTTTCGTCATTATAACAAACTTTTTATCTTTTCCACTTAGGTCAACTGATTTAGCACCTTCCTTTGATTTTTACATCTCAGTAGGTTGCCGACGGATTCAACGAGCCAGCGCTCTATCCGTTCTCTTGATAAAATATATTCAATTGTTAAATCAATATTACCAAAACTTCAAAACTATGTCAATAGTTCATCAAAATTCCTTTATAATATTTCTTCTTGCTCAGGATACCAAAATGGAATCGTGATTAAAAATAATTTCATTTTCCCTGTATATCTAAAAACTGAACCAGATGGAATCACAACTAAGTCCCCTCTTTGACATTTTTCAATCTCACTATTGATTTCAAAATTTCCTTTTCCTTCTAAAATATAATAAATAAAATCACACTCATTTTCCCTAATCCTGTTTTCATGTCCAGTCTCCGTTTCAATCACAGCAAACTTGGCTTTCTCGCTTAAATTTTTACTCTCAAAATTCGTACCTTTTATCCCCTCTTTTTCAAAAGTATATTCACTTGGAATTTTTAATACATATTTCATATGTTTTTATTTTATCATTATTTAATTATAACTGCATACTTTCTTTAAAAAATGTCATCCAGAACGAAATTTTGGAACCTCAACAACAAAACGAAATCAAGAGCCTGCCCTGAGCATTGACGAATGAAAATCTCTCTTCAACCCACAAAGATAATTACTAAAGCTATACCCGCATTAAAGCGATTCCTCCGCTCCGCTTACTTGTTTCTCGCGGAGTTTATTCTGGTGAATATCAGGGCTCCAATCGCAATGACAAATTTTATTAGAAATGAATTCACAAAATAGCTGAATAGTTACATTTAATTTAAATACTATTGATCATTTAGCGTAATAAGTTTCCATATATCCTGTTTTTTTTCGCATAGCGTCAGCGAAGCATTATCAAGAGAAGTAGAATGAAAATAATTCCTAAAAACTTCATAAGAAAGTTGATCGCCATACAGTATAATTGCAATAACCATTTTTATAAAATACTCATGAGATACTGCTAAAATATTCGTAAAAGTTAATTTGGAAACATACTCAATAAAAAGTTCAGCTCGTTTTTTTATATCAAAGAAATTTTCTTCGTCACTGTAATGCCAAGCCGGATCGAGATTGTTTTTCTCCCTTATTAGATCAAAAACTTTTTTGACTTCCGGATCCTTTAATGATTTGCCCTCGATCTCGGTTGGCCATTTCTTTTCTCCCAAAAGAAAAACTACTTTTATTTCTTTATTGATTTTTTCAACAATTATTTCAGCTGTTTCTTTGGTACGTTTATGCGGACTGGCAAGAATTATATCAATAGAAATGCCATAAATTCGGTTAGCTAACTCTTGAACTTGTTCACGTCCAACTTCAGTCAAACGGTCATTAAAATTTCCTCCGCTTTTTTGCAAATTGCTGTTCGTCTCTCCATGTCTTACGAAATATACTTTCATAATCACTAAGTTTATTTTTTCTTAAAAGATTTATTTAGTATAAAATCCAATATTTTTTATCCATGTATTTAAATATACTCTTTTTTCAAAATACTATTACAGATATCGTCTTTATTCGATATGAAATTCATAAAATATATTTTTAAAAACAATTAATTTCTGTCTAAAATATTAACAACTCCTTCATCTCCGTTCACCTCCACTAAATCTCCGTCTTTCAAAATCTTGGTCGCATTTTTTGTTCCGACGATACAAGGCTTTTTTAATTCTCTGGAAACAATCGCGGCATGACAAGTAATTCCGCCTTCGTCAGTTACAATTGCCGTTGCTTTTTGCATAGCAGAAACATAATCCGGATGAGTTGTAATTGAAACTAAAATATCTCCTTTTTTAACCTTTTTCAAATCTGAAACACAATTCACAATTACCACCCTTCCTTTTGCTTTTCTGACAGAAGCAGGTCTACCTTTAATTTCTTTGACAAGCTCTTTTTCTGGTGCTAATCCAATTTTTTTGATTACCGTTTCAATATCATTTCCGCTTTGACATCTAATTTTCTTAGCAAAATTGTAATAAACAACAAATCCTTTTTTTCTTTCACTAACCATTGTTTTTGACAATTTTTTATTTTCCTTTAACAGCTCCTCAACTTCTTCTTGCAATAAATACGAAACATTACTAATTGACCCTCCAAGCCTAAAAGCAATTTGTTCAAAAAGCGATCGCGCATAAAATATACCTTGTCTACGAAAATCATCTTTCAAATCTTTCAAGTAGGCCAATCTTTTTGCTATATCTATAATATATTTTTCTTGTGCTGTGAATTTGTTTTCTTTCATTAATTGACCGTATGATAAAATTTCCTTCTCCATAGGCTTTACAAATTCGTTTATATGTGAGAAAAATTCCTCTTTTGTCCACGGTCTATTGTGAATATCCATACATGGCAACCATTGAAAATCTTTATATATCTTTTCTCTTTGTTTTATGCTTAATTTTTTCCAACTAGTGGCTATTTCAATTAATTTAGCAAAAGAAGCTTTTTCAGAAGGAGCTAAAATAATACCTATGAATTCATTTACGCTTTTCTTGTCTTTGTCGCATTTTGATGTAATTATTTCCGCAGCTTTGCTGGCAAAAAAATCATTAATAATAAACTGAATCCAAATGAAAGGAGCATATTTCAAATTCTTCCTCTGATAATCAAGATATATTTTCAGAAGTTCGCCATTGCTCTTTTCGCTAAAATTTGTTTTTGAAATTTTCTTAGCAGTTTCAATATACTGATTACCAAATTTTATAAATTGATTTTCAAATTTATTATAATTTTCCGGTTTTTTAAGATATTTCTTTTTCAAAGACAAGACAAACTTGCTTAACTCATTTTCTCCCATATAACAAACCTCATTTTTCTCTTCTGGGATATATACTTGCTTATAAAATGGTTTTGGAATAATAAACTTGCATTCAGAACTTAAGGACCTAAGAGACAATTCAGCATATTGAACTCCATATTCCCTAGCCACAATCCTTTTCCATTCTTCTGAATTACTATTTTTCATAATACAATTTTATTTCTTAACCTTAAACATCTTCCCACGCCCTGGGATTATATAATCAGCGATTTTGAGACACATCGTCTAGTATTTATAAATAATACTCTATTTTAATTCCTCTAGCAAAGCCTTTTCTAAAACCTTAAACTTAGTTTTTTTACCAGAATATTTTTCAATCTGAAATAAAGCTTGATAAATCAACATTCTATAACCAGAAATAATTTTACAATTTTTTTTCTGAGCATATGACAAGAAAGGCGTAATCATAGGATTTATGACAACATCCATCACAATTTTATTTTCTTTAATTTCATCTAAACTCAATACGCTATCTTTTTCATCTGGAACAAAACCAACTGAAGTTGCGTTAATCAAGATATCATAGTCATTAACTTTTTTAATTTCATTTATTCCACCGCCATATTTTAAATGGAATTCTTTTGCAAGATATCTGGCTTTCTCTTTTGTTCGATTAAAAATGGTTGTTTCTGCTTTATTTATCTTCAGACCATAAGCAATTGCTCTTGCTGCTCCACCCGCTCCAATCATTATTACTTTTTTATTTTCTAATTTTGAAACTTCTTTCAAGGCTTCCATAGCTCCAATCCAATCTGAATTAAAACCAGTTAAAACTCCATTGTCATTCACAATCGTATTTACAGCGCCAATTTCTTTTGCAATCGGATCCAACTTGTCTAGATATTTTATAACTTCCTGTTTATAAGGCATTGAAACAGAAGATCCTCTTATATTAAGAGCTCTTATACCTTTTACTGCATTTTCACAATCAGAAACAGTAAATGGCATATAAAGAAAATTAACACCTAAGCTACCGTATGCTGTATTATGCATTACTGAACCTAAATTACTTTGTTTTATCGCGATTGATCCACAAAGATTTGTTTTTTCATCAATATTCATAATTAAATTGTAATACCAATTAAAACTCTTCCTTATACTTTTTTAAAATCAATTTTTCTTCATCTTCATAAACCACCACTTGGCTTCTTTTTCTTTATAGAATTCATACCAAATATAATTGTCATAGAAATTTAGAGGAGTTTCTCCTGTAATATCTTTTTTAAATTTAAAAATACCTTCATTAGCACAACCGCCCCAACTGATATATTTCACTTTATCAAGATAATATTTGATAAGCATTGATCCGGTAATTCCTGAAATACGATTGAAAGTATCATCATATCCCGTTTCAGCAAAGCATATATAATTCGGAAAAGCTTCGATCATAATATTCACTGAAACTATTTTTTTGTCTTTTAAAATCTCAAAGAATCTCACTCTTTCCATATTAGGAAAAATCGAATAATAAGAAAGGGACTTAACATCTAAAAGCTTCTTATGTGTCCTTGAAAGCAATTCTGTGTATTCAGATTTATAGTAATTCAATTTAACGGAATTAATCGTCAATTTTTCCTTCTCTGCTTTGTTCAGATAGTATTTATATTTTTTCGACGGGACAAAATCAGCCGTGTTGAAAATAAGTTCTCTTTTATATGGTTTATTAATCTCCTTGGAAAGCTTATATCCTTCCTGTTCGTCTATTTTCAAAGTTGGCGTTTCACCCCAAAATATGACATTTTGCGGATTATGTTTTTTGATTGCTTTCCCAATTACATTATTTAGACTTTTTTTATCTATTTCCTTTCCTAATCTGAGAGATATAATTGTAATAACTTCTCCATCAAAATAATACAAATAATTATCCTCTAAGAAAGGTTCTCCGAATATATGCGTATTACAATCAATCAGATGATAATAATCACAAATATTCTCATTTATCAATTTTTCTCCTTTGGAATTTATCATTTTATTTATATATATTTAAACGATAAAACATAAACAAATCAATATATTCTTCTAAGCCGATTTTAACTCTAGAATTCGGTCCACTTTAAAAACTCTGCCCTCTCCTCTTGTGAGACAAATCGCTTTCATACCCAAAAATGTTTTCCCATTATATTCCAAATCTCCAATATAATTCGGCTCAATTGTTCTTTTTGATTTTTCATCATTTGCTTTCAAATATACGATTTTCAGCTTTAGATGGTTTTTTATTGCTTTTTGAATCATCTCAACTTTCTTTTCCAATGGCATATTCTTTTCAGATATTTTATATTGATATTTTGTCACAAATTCAACTACCTTCCAATCAATGAAAATATGTCTTTTTTCAATCGGTTTTTTCAGTACCAATCCTTCCAATGAAACACAACGAGAAAGCGCCACATACATCTGTCCGAAAGCGAAAGTTCCACGCCCAACATCAATAATCGCCTTATCAAAAGTTTTTCCCTGACTTTTATGAATCGTCAAAGACCAAGCCAATTTCAATGGATATTGAATAAAAGAGCCAGACTCTTCTGTTTCCAAAGCGTTAGTTTTGTCATTATAAACATATTTAAAGATTGTCCAATTATAAGTACCAACTTCCACAACCCCTCCATCTTCCAGCTCCACAAAAACAACATCATCCTCATTTTCCCCCTCTCCTGTTCCCATCACCTTCCCAATACTCCCGTTAATCCATCGTCCCTTGGAATCGTTATTCAACAGCATAACCTGCGCACCCTCCTTGATTGTCAAATCGATATCAGTTGGATAATGTTTTTCCTCAAATCGGCCTTTCATTTTTCCTTGAAAACTATATTCTTCACCCTTAACTTTTTTCAGATGCTCTTCATTTATTTTCCGAGAAAGCTCATTTGTGGTTGTGAGATAAACATAAAAATCATCTTCTTTAGGCTCAAAATCCAAATCAAGTCTTTTGTTAATCTTCAAATCAAATCCTGTTTCTGTCACACTATTATTTCTAATATTATTCAGCGTACTGATAAATTTTTCATCTTTTTGACGATATATTTTTTCCAGTTCAATAAAATCCATCTCAAAATTTTCAAACACAAAACTCGAAAAAAAATAACCACTTTTATAATGCTCTTTGAAAATTTCTCTTTCATCTCGCGAAATGATTGGTGGTAAGTTGGTATAGATCACCAATAAAGATCATTTGCACTCCCCCAAAGGGAAGATTCTTTTTCTTTCCATTAATTCGCAAAAACTTATCAACACAATCCAATAGATCAGCGCGTACCATCGAAATCTCATCGATTACGATGGCATCAATTTTTTTACAGATTTTACCATACATTGCAGATACTTTTTTCACCTTCGAGAGCGTCACATTGGGCTTGAAGCCAAAAAAAGAATGGACGGTCTGTCCTTTGATATTCACTGCCGCCACACCGGTCGGAGCCAAAACTACGATCTTCTTTTGAGTATTTTCACGAAAATAATTGAGGAGTGTTGATTTTCCAGTTCCCGCTTTTCCCGTCACAAAAATATGATGATCCGTATTTTCCATCAAATCCAGTGCCTTCTTAAACTGCCCGTTTAATTCAATTTTTTTTGTTTTCTTTTTCATTATAATAGATATCTTAGTCTAAAAAAATAAGAGTAGGATTAAACCTACTCTTATTATAATAGAATTGCGACGATCTAACAACAGAAATATATTAAACTTTATGTTCATCAATCTTTAATTTTCTAAATTTACTGTTATAACTTTTAACTAAATTTCTCAATCAGTGCTTGAACATTTTTTTCATCAACTTCATTCTCCCAATATTTATTTTTCTTAAGCTGAGTACCCGTTATTATAAAATCAGCATATTGCCTATAGAGATTCATGTCTAACCCTGATCCGGTAACCAACGGCACTTCCACTGGCTCTCCAAAATATTCTTGAGTTTGTTTTTTTAAATTATCAAGTTCTTCCCGAGCTATAATAAGATCTTTTTTATCAATATTTTTTCCTGTTTCTGAGCCAGTCAGAATTATCCCTTCAAGCTTCATAAATAAAATATTCTTGAGCCAAATATTAATATCTACCAACTCTTGATTAAAAACTGTGTGTTTTTTCTGAAGATCTGACCAAATCTGTGGAAACCTTCTATCTTTTGCATCTTCTACTCCAAGACAAGCGTGTATATAATTTCTCAAATAATAAAACTTGGCCAAATTAGCATTATTCGTGGTTTGACCTTCTGGCCTAAACCCAGAAAAAATTGATGATTCGGACCTTACAAAATATATGTCAAAAATAATTGCAATCGGCAATGCCTCGATATCATTACTGGATAGCACATGTAATCCCATAACAAGATTAGGATATTTTTTTCTAATAGCCCTGCAAACAATGGTTAAAATTAATAAATCCTCAAATGGAGTTTTGTCTCCAATAAAATATGGAGCAGCAACATTTTCAACTTCTATAGCACTAATACCATTTTTTACATAAATATCAACCTCACTTATTGCCCTTTGAACCAAATATTGCACAACCGGTAATTCCTGAACCATCTTTTCTATTTTTAAAGTTTCTTCTTTTTTAAAAATAAAGACTGAACTACGACATTGATCTAAAAATGATAATTGGTTCTCCTCTAAAACTTCTTTGAAAAGCTGGAGTAACATCTTTCTGGCTTTGTTCAAAATTATTAATTCTGCAATAGAATAAGTTTTTATTCCCATTTTATCCAAATAAACTGTATTCTGAAAAATATTATTCGACGGTACATGAACCATTGCAATCAATTGAGCCAATTTCTTGTTTTTTTCTGGAACTGGAATATTATTCATAATGATATAAATTTAAATATTATATTCTTCTTGATATATAACTGTCATAATATGCAGTAACAATAACATAGAAAATATGTTTTGTAAAGCTCAACTAACCACAATCTCTACTAAAAAAAACAAATAGCATAAATCTACCACTTCTATTTCACCTCTCCTAGCATCGGTAAATAAAGTTTTTTTCTTGCTGTTTCACCGTTGAA
>JAGLID010000029.1 GCA_023143145.1 Minisyncoccota bacterium
AAATTCAACTTTCTTTCAGATTGAATTCCTCTTTCGTTTTTATGTTGATTCTTGTTCATTGCCAAAAAACTTGTCCCTAAAAATACAGAATGTTTTCCATATTTTTTGGCAATTTCATCAATCCCTTTGAATATTTTAGAAAATTTTTCCTCTTGTTCGATTTTACCAAAGAGATCGAGTTGCTTCATTTCGCAAATATCTAAATCACTAAGGATTATACCAGTTGCTCTGAACAATTTCCACTCATCAAACATTTTTTCAAAATGACTTCTAATTATATTTAAGATGCAATTAGGAGAAACAGTTGCATCGCTCAACTTGATTTCCGCACCACAATATTGAAAATCCTGAGTTTTCAAAAAGAAAAATACTTTCTTGGCGGAAAGTTTATGTCTTCGGAGTTTAATACAAGCATTTTCAATATTTTTCGAAAGCTGAGAAAAAACAAATTCTCTGTCAGCAGATGCAGGAGTAAAAGTCTTTGTCTTACTAATTGATTTATAATTATTTTTTTTGTCAACTTCTACTTCATATACAGCCTTACCTCTCAATTCCTGCCAAATCTCGTGGTGTGATTTTGTCAATTTGTCCCTGACCCACTGCTCATCTTTTTGAGCATATTGAAGAGCCGTTCTGATACCAAATTTATGCAAAAATGAACTTGTCTGAGGACCAATACCCCAAACCTCGCCAACAGCCGTTTTACTTAAATATAAATGTATATCTCTTCCTTTGATGATTGTTAGTCCCGATGGCTTTTTGTATTTTGAACCAATTTTTGCCAAAACTTTTGTGGGGGCAAGACCGATAGAAAAGGTTATGCCAAGCTCAAAATCAAGTTCTTTTTTAATCTTTTTAGCCATATCTTCATATGACATTCCCAATGGTCTGCGAAGTCCAGTCAAATCAGCAAAACATTCATCAATGCTATATTCTTCGACCTCAGGAGTATATCTGCGAACGATATTATACATTCTTAAAGAAAACAAACTGTAAGTTTCATAATCAGAAGGCAAAAAAATTACATCTGGACAAATTTTTTTCACTTCTCTTATTCTCATTGCCCTTTTGACGCCTCTTGCTTTTGCCTCATATGACAGGGCAGAAACAATTCCTCTTTCCATACCAGTAACAACTGGTTTTCCTCTTAATTTTGGATTCTTGGCAACTTCACAAGAAACAAAAAAACTATCACCATCTATATGCAATATCGCTCTTGGAAAATCAAACAAATTAATTGGTTGCATAAAATTTCTGATATAAAAGAATAATTTGTCACTGCGAACTTAATTTAGAAAAAACTTTGGAAAAGTGACAAAGAAAATCTTAATAAAATAATTATTTTTTATCTAATAGATTTAATTTATTTTCCTCCTTAAAAAAGTAATGGTTCAAATGATTGTGTTTTAAACTTAAGCTAACTAATATTTCCTCACAACGGCTTTCACAACGGCGGTTATTTTCAATTCCTCTTTGGGATAAATCGGCTTATATTTTTCATTAGCTGCTTCAAGAAAAATTTTCCCTCCAATTTTTCTGAAATATTTAATCGTCCACTCACCGTCAACTTCCGCAATCACAATATCTCCATTTTTGGGAGTATTATTCCTTTCAACAATCACCATATCCCCTTGAACGATGCCAGCATCTTTCATAGAGTCCCCACTCACTTTCAAGATAAATGTAGCCTCCTTGTTACCAATCAGATATTCATCAAGTGTTATCGTATCAGAAAGTTCCTCCTCAGCAGCGCTTGGAAATCCAGCTTCGACAGAACCCAATACTTTGAATTGACCCGACATATTTTTTGGAATCAATCTTCCTTTTTTATCCTTTGAAATAAATCCATCTTTCTCAAGTTTTTTGACAAGTTTAAAAACAGAATTTTTTGATTTAAATCCCAGTAACTTCATTATCTCGCTATAAGAAGGCATTCTCTTATTCTTCTGATAAAATTGATTAATTTTTTCTTTATGCTTTGTCATCATAGATACAGTATAAGTGAACAACCGTTCACTGTCAATAAATAAATTCTAACAAACCCTCTTTTATAAAAATCAACTACTTATGAAAAATAAAAAAGGTCTGGTAAAGTTCCAGACCCACAGATTTATCCATTTGTATTAATTGCTAGGTTCCTCCTATTATACCCAGTAATCCTGATTCTCTAGCCATTTCCATTGGCTCTCCTTCTCCAATTCCCTCCTTTATATTATATACTACTGCACCATCATCTTTTTCGATAATAAAATTTGTACCTCCTAAATCATCTCCGATAAATTGACTCAACTCTAATATTTGAGTCGACATTATCATACGAACTCCTTGTTCTTCTATCCATCTTGCATATCTTTTTACCAAAGGCAAGACATTTCCTTGAGTAGTAGCCGATCCCATTTCATCAAGAAAAACAATAAGTCTTTGTTTCTCTCCGAATGACATATTCTCGACAGCTTTGACAATGGCCGTATCCTTTTCCAATTTCGCTTGGAAAGTACTTCTCATCAACTCTCTATCCAAAAAGCTCAAAAGAATAGTGTTTACTAATGGTATTTCCACCTTAATTGCTGGAACTGGAAGGCCAGATATTGCCATCAATAATATATCCAACATCGTCATTGCCAATGTTGTTTTCCCTGAACCATTTCTTCCAGTCAAGTTTGCAATACCTCCATCCGCTAAGCAAAATCTATCGAATGGCAATATTGCCGATTGCACTGAAGACAAGCGTATTGGATATGCACACTCAGCTTTAATCAATCCACCTGAGAAAATCTCTGGAACGGAAATTGGCAAATCTTTATCTTTCATTTTTTGAATGATACCGTTTAAGAATACCATATCGTCAAATGATTTTTCAATCTTTGCTTGCCATTCCTGAATTTCTTTTATCTCATCTTCAAAGCTCGAATACACCATTTTGAAGTACACCAGACAGAATTCCTCAGCCGCTGAATCTGATTTGATTTTTTGCCAATTGTGACTAACCCCTATCAACCAGCTTTCCACCTCTGCCCTTATGCTTTCCCGAACAATACCTGTCTCTGTTCTCGCCACAATATCAACAAACTTAGTCACCTTGTGATAGCCTTGATCACCATGAAAATCTATACATCGAATTGAAGTAACTTTATTTTCCAAAATTCTTTCCACATTGATTCCTGTCTTACAGTCAATAATCCGAACATGAAGACCTGAGACATCAAGTTGGTAAGCAACCTGTATGCTTAGATTGTCTAGCTCATCGTGAGAAGTTTTCACAATTTTATTATCATGGAAAAACCTATTGACATAATCCATGATATCTATCCTTATCGATTCAGGTGTATGATTTATTCGAGAAGAACTATGTTGCATCTTCCAGAAAAATCTGTTCACTAAGTTTTCAATTCTCTTGCCAATCCCATATGTCCACAACGGCATTTCTATCTGCTGCAGAGGATTGTCAAGATTTGGATCATATTGTTTTACGCCAAAACAAAAATCATCCACGATTTTTTCCAAATTAATAACATCATTGCCTTTCGACCATCTGTAAATATCAATAGGAAAAGTAAGAATCCCTTCAATCGAAACCATCGAACGCATATCAGCTATTATCTTACTCGCGAGACGATTCTCTTTTTCTGCGAATGCTTCCCCATTAGCTTCAATCTCATCAACAAGTTCTTGAATTCTAGTCGGTAATTTGGTTTCTCCGACATTTTTCAAAGTATTGATTATCTCCATGAAGCCCTTTGCTCTCATCCAGAAATCAGTTCCACCTTGCGTTAAATTTTTTTGGTATTTAATAAATCCTCGATCATCAAACGGCAAGGTTTTATTATTAGAATATGTCTTTCCTACAATACTTGACAGTTTGGCAATCTTTGAATTCAAAAGCCAAGTTGAAACTTCCTGTCTTCGAAGTATCTCATTGATATCTGATGTGATCAAATCTCTGATTGAACCATGCTTTATTTCTAGAGCTTTGTTCAATTCACCTAACCGAGCATCTGACACTGGTTTGATTTGAACCAACTCCGCAGTTCGAAATATTCCGCAATCTCTACTTAATCTATATCCTTCTTTATCTTTATTATTTCCCATCTATAATCACCTTCATTAATCACCTTTATTTTCAATAATTTTTACACAATACAATATTGCTGGCATTATTCACCAGCTGTAAAAACCAACTGCGAATCAGCGAGCTTGTAAAGCTGGTCAAATACCAAATTGTCAAAGAACTTTATCTCTAATCGTTAAGAGTTAACTACTGTTGTATTCGCTAACTCAACAACACAATATAACAAATATTCAAAAAATGTCAATAAAATTGAGATAAAACAGCGGGTCTATTCACTTACTACTTTAGTCTCTGAATTTTAGACGCTATTTCTGATATGTTTTTTTATCATCTCCAATTTCTCCTCTCTCGACAATGCCTTGATTCGAATCTCTTCTTTCGATGCCGTTGAGCGATCACGAAATTTTTTTGAATATACGAGCTTGACTGGCCTTCGATACTTGGTATATTTTGCACCAAGATCAGAAGTATTATGTTCTTCAATTCTCTTTCCCAAATCAACGGCAATACCAGTATACAAAGTCTCATCAGCACATTTTAGAATATAGACATAATACATATTTTTTATATTATATTTTTGGATAATTTTCAAAGATTTGTTAAATCATATTGAAATAATTGTACAGGTATACCTTTCACTTGAGCTTTTTCAACCGCATCTGCAGTTCCAAATCCTTCGCTTTTTTCTGATTTTACACGAAATGCTACAAGTGCATCTGACGCATCAATAATATCTGAATTTCTCTGATAATAAACTTTTTTCTTTGTCTCCTCATTAAAATTTATATCTGGATTCTCAATTAATGCCTTTGGATTAATTTTTTGAAGACCAGTTAACTGAATAACAAGATTTTCTGCCTGCTCACTCGTAATTGTTCCAAGCATGGCATGTTTGCGATAATGAGCAATATAGGTTTCAAGCGTCGTCGGTAAAAATATTTTAATCCTTTCCGCCTCAAGGTCAATTTTCAATGCTTCGTCAAGTGCAATTGAATCAAGGTGAATTCAAACCCCGAAGCCT
>JAGLID010000003.1 GCA_023143145.1 Minisyncoccota bacterium
ATATTGTTTTGGTTCAATTCAAGCTGGAAGTTGGACTGACTGAAGAAGAGCTTCTAAAAAGAGCATTTGATGGACTGACAAGAAACAATTCTGATTTGGTTGTTGCCAATAACAAGAAAGGCAGTTCAGAAACAACAGCTGCTGGGTATATTATGGACAAGGATCGAAATGTCATTGTGACAGACACTCGAAGAGAGATGTATGAGAAAATTCTGCTAGAAACTGCGAAAATGATATAGGAGGAAATTATGGACAAATATTTTTTGTTTAAAAGGGAAAAACCAGAAAAATAAGTCACGACCCAATTAATGGAGACAACTTTTATTTTTCTCCAAGGTCGTCCGATGACTTTATTTTTGAGAAAAGCGTAGATACGGAAGCTGATGTTATCAAACGGATTAAAGATATTCATTATTCTTATAACTATATGGTAGTAGGAGGAGAGAAGCTTGAATTTGATATCTACAAAGAAACAACTGTAAGTGTTGAGATACGGAAGAAATAATATCTTAAAAGGAGGGACGAATGGAAACAAATGAGATGATAGTCTGTATAAACTATTCTAATATCATTGAGAAGACAGATGACAAAATATTTTTAGACAGGTGAATAAACATGACAAAGAAAAATATAATTCTCGGACTCACGGGAAGCATCGCAACTGTTATGGTTCTCAAGCTGATTGACGAGCTTGAAAAGAATGATTTCAATGTGAAAATCATCACAACCAAAAATTCATGGCTTTTGTTGATGTCCGTATTTGTGAGATATCCCAAACAAATATTTCAGTTTCTGAAAATTTGGGATTCTGGTTATTCAGAAGTTGTTGGAGCTTTTTCAAATAAAAAGGGTAAGGTCCACCATATCAATTTGGTAAAATGGGCCGACGCAATTTTGATTGCCCCAGCATCAGCAAATACTATCAGCAAAATTACACATGCAATTGCTGATAATTTTCTGACAACGACAGTTCTTGCGATGCCAGCACATAAGAAAGTTTTTATTGCTCCAGCAATGAACGAACATATGTGGCACAATGTTTTTTTTCAAAAAAATATTGAAGCAATCAAAAAAGAGCCGCTGTATCAGATTATTGGACCAGAAACTGGCTTGCTTCAATGCGGAGATAAAGGCATTGGCAAAATGACCGAAGTGAAAGATATTGTCAGAACGATAAAAGAAATAATTAAATAAAATTATCTTCTGACTTATTTTTTTTGGAGAATATATCATGACAACAAAACAAAATATATATATCAGAGAAATATTAGAGAAGGAGGTAGGTAACTCAGAATTTAAAGAGTGGGAAGAACATTTCAAACGAGCAAGAAAAAATATCAATACCGACATAGAAGTTCAAAGAACCAAGAACCACTATTTCGTTTATCAAAAAAAATCGATAATAGGTGTTTTGTATTTAAAAGGAAAAGACGATACTCTTTATTTCGTCTTTTATTCCTTAGCCAAATTCACACGCAAAGGTCTTGGTCTTGGAGAGCAAGTAATCGGTATCGTAAATTCGATTGCCCAATCTCAAACATATGAAAACATTGGTGTACTTACTGCAGAACTTTGCAATATTTCTCCTTATTACGAAAAGAAAAACTTCGAAATCGTAAAACAAAGCGAGAATGGTTCAATTTGGATGAAGAGAAAAGTTGAAATATATAAATAGCTATACTAGATAAAAGAGACACAGATATTATACAGGAGGAAATATGACATTTTATTTTGTAAAATGGCGTGAAGGAAAGTATGAGAGCTAGGACGTAGGCGGTTTTGAAATTGCAGGGTCAGTTGAAAGAACTGGTAAGGCAATCCACTGAATAGAGCAAGCTTACAAAGAAGCTCTCAGAGAGCAAAGACATCACAAGCCATACATTATAGAAGGAAGAAAAATATCTTTTGACTTTCTTGAAACTATAATAGCAAGAGAGAAATAAATAATAAAATAATACCGCCGAATGATAAATCATTGGGCGGCTTTTTTTATTTGTTCAATTTTACCAAAATGTATTCGACATATTCTTCTTCCGTTCTACTTGATCCTCCACTTCTTTCATTTGAACCTGCATTCCATCGGCATCCAAATGCTTCGTCAAAATCTGAAATTTTCAATTCATAAAGATTGTCTATTTTTGCACTGTTGCCTAGCCTAATTCTTGCCTCTATTTTTCCTCCTTTACCTGGACTAAAAACTGCGAGAATTTCAGTCTGAAGTAAAAAAGAAAGGAAAAATGCTGGATCAATTCTTTGCTCTACTGTTATATAATATAAACCATTCTCATGCTTAATTTTACCAGCAGCAAAGATATTTTCTGCCCCTTTTCTTTCTTCTTTTCGTCCATCTAACAATCTCTGAGATTTCTTTTCAATGTCTCCTGATTCCAGAAACGATATTAAATTTCTCAAAGACAGATCTAGATTTCTTTCATATTCCATTGCTTGAAGCAAATCTGCAATTTCATTCCTATTTCCAGTATGATCAGCCGAAATTGCTGCATCTCCAAATTTTTTGTCTGGAAGCAAGATTCGAAGAACGACCAGTGCCGACAAGAGAGCATCGCAGTCGGTATGGTTAATAACAACGACACAATCTTCATAATCAAACCTACTTGATAAATTTTTGATTTGATCTATAACAAGATTCGTGGTAGAAATTATCCTTTCGAATTCCTTTATCGGAAAGTGGTGATCAATGTTACAAACTACAACATCACCTATTTTTTTATAAAAAAAATTCCCATCTCTTTTCCAATCAATTGCTCCTATAATAGAGGTGTCACAAACCAAAATGTTTTTTCCATATTGTTTTGCCAAAGCAAATAAATATTTTTCATTCAGAGCTTGTCCCTTAGGAGACAAAATAATTTTTTTCAATATTTTTTCAATCGGCATTTTCGGCTTCATTATCATCTTTCCTCCTATTTCTGTTTCTTCTTTTGTTTTAATCATTATAGTCATAGTATAACACTTTTATCAATAAATTTGCAATCTTTTAAAAGAAATACTTACTTTTTTGTTTTTTTCTTTAGTTACAATTAATCTATCTTGCTATCGAAATATCTAGACGACAATACAATAAATATACAAAATTGTAACCATATACTTACTCGTATATAGGGACGGTCCTTAATTTAATTACTATTTCCTTTCCGGAGAAACACTCCAGATAAAATCATAAATATTTTTCATTCCAGCTACAATTGCTTCATGCTTTGTGACTGTCAGAAAAGGAGGATTACCAGAAAAATGAACAATCATATCATCAATAATCCATAAAGAAGAACAGAACTTAATTTTTTCTGGCATTTCTCTAATAATTATATCCTGACTTTCCAGTTTATGTTTGGCAATGTTTTGAAAAGAGCCAAAAGGAATTAATGTATATGTCACAATCCCCTTTTTCTTTTTTTGTTTTGAAATTGTACTTTCAATATTTTCAGAATAAATTTTTGTATAATTTCCTCTATTTGGAGAATCAATAGTGTAAATTATACTATTTTTTTTCAAAGCAGTAAGTGTTTTTTCAATAAAATGTTTTATTCCCGATCTTGTGTCAAAAACCTTTGTAAAGGGAAAGCTAGCATTTTCACGATATAAATCAGAAAGAATTATATTTAAGTCCTTCGCAATTTCAATTTTGTTTTGATATAAATCCACCAAAATGTGCGGGGCTTCAATCCAATAATAAGTAGCTCCCCTATATCGATTTGCAGTTAGATAATTTTCTTTTTTTAATTTTTCCAAAATCCCAATGGCTGTTGTTCTTGGGATGTCAGCTCGCTTGGCAACTTGAGAAGCTGTCGCTTCCCCCATCTTGGTCAATGAAATATAAACCTTAATTTCATTTGTTTTAAATCCCAGCTCTTTTAGGTTGTCTCTAATTTTTTTTAACATAAGATTTATTGTTGATGTCGTAAAATCACGACACTAATTAAATATATTATGGCTTATTTTAAGCAAATATTGGACTTGAGGTATTTTTTTGATTAAAATCAACCACCTTTTTTATATTTCTATTATAATACTCTTACAGTTCATTGACAACTGCATATCTAAAGGAGGAAAGAATATGAGTATAAAAAAAATACAAATTAAAGCACCAGGATATCATGATATGTTTTCCGTCTCTACTGGAGGTTTAGAGAATTTAACAGTGTTAGAGATTAATGAAAAAACTATCGTCATTGAAGCTCCAGCACATATCACAGCAACTATGCCAAACGTAATAATAAAATCTGCGAGTGTGCTTACAAAAGTTGATGCGCTAATTATCACCCATTCAGATGCTGACCACATTGCAGGTCTTGATTCGTTAATTTGGCACAAACTCTTTGGAGAAAATTCCAGACTTCTTTTGATAACACATAAAGAAGTTGCCAAGCAATTGTGGCAAAGAATCAGTACAGCATTTGAAACAGACAGAGTTGATGGCAAAACACCAAGAGACTTCGACCACTATGTAGAGTTTATCGAATTGAAACTTGGAGAAACTACCTACATCAATCATCTGGGAATTAAAATTGAAAGCTTCAAGAGAAGTACCAAGCATGCTCCATTTCTTTCAATTGCATTTCGTGTTTTGCAAAAAGGAACTCTTTTAATTGCATATTCTGGAGATACAAGTTTCGACCCAGAGCTGATTGAATTTCTTGTAAAAGGTGAAAATCATCCTGTAATACACGAAGTAGGCTCATATACTGTTGGATCGACGTCACATACTCATATCGAGGAGCTACTGACGCTGCCAAAAGATATTCAAGCAAGAATGTTTATCAACCACATTCCGATAAGCCTAGAGGAAATGATAAGGCGAAGAATTAAAGAAGAAAAATCCCCAATTCGTTTTGCGAATGAGTTGAAGAATATTAAAATGAAAAGAAAATAGGAGGTAATTAAATTGAATTATATCTATGTCATACCAGGAACATATAGTCCACCAACCAAAATGCACAATTGGTTAATCGAGAAAGCAGCCGAAATGTTTCCGAGAGAAACAATCCACATTGTCTGCTCTATTAATCCTGAGAAAAAACCTTGGTTTGCTCCAGAAGAGTGCAAAATAATGTGGGAAGAGTCTTTTGACTTACCCTCTAATGTAAAAGTAACTACACTTGGAGAGATGCTTACCGTTGATTTTGATTATTCAAAAGTGATTATGATCAGAGGTGTCCGAAATAGCAAAGAAAGTTTTGAAGAAGAGGCAGACGTTATGCTTTTGAATGCTGAAAAATATGGAATTACAAATTTTATCCATATCGTCGGTAACGAAAAGTATGCTCACATTTCATCTTCAAAAGTAAGAGAATTAGCAGCTGAACTAAGGCTAGAAGAGCTTTCTGAATATGTTCCACCTCTGGTTATCTCTCGACTATTGGAAAAAGTACTTGAAATTAAGAATCTATTCCTGGTTATTGGAAAATCAGGTAGTGGAAAATCAACATATTTGAAAATGCTCGTCAATGAAAATTCACAAAACGTGCATATTAACACTGACGAGTTTAACAAAAAACTGCGACCACTTCTCGAAGAAAGGTTTCCAAATCAAAATTTGGTTCAGATTGCCATTGAGAAAGAAGAAGAATTTTTGGAAATCATCAGGATTCCTTGGATAAACCTTCTTAAAAAAGCACTTCAAAATCTACCCAAGGACTCGAATGCTTATGTGGAAATTCCATATGGACTTCAAGACACTAAAAGATTTTGGAATTATCTAGGAGGGAAAGTAATTTATATCGGACCGAAAGAAAATGAAGAGAGAATTATTGAAAAAAGAAACAAAAAAAGAGGTACAGAATATTTACTACCACTCGCACAAACCATTCCTGGCTGGAATGGAACAATGGAACTTGCAAATAAATATAATTTGCGCTTAATGCAAATCAACACTGGAGGAAATCTAAAAAATCTAAAAACATATTAATGCTATCTAAATAAAAAGCGAATCGAACTTAATCGATTCGCTTATTTTTTCAGATTTTTATCTTATATCTCTTAGCCTCAACTATTTAGAAAACTAACCCTTAAATATTTTTTCAATTATATTAGGATCATTTCCTAGGATACCGCATTTACTGCATGTTTTTCGAACTATGGGTCCTATATTAAATTTTGAGATTGAACCCTTATTTCCTGCTTCCTTTATAAATGCTTCTGCAAAATATTTAATCTTAGCATAGTCAATTGTGAGACTACTTTTTTGGGACACTAATGCATTTACAATTTTTTCTTTATTTAATATAATATCATTTCCATTGAACAAGTTACTCATACTTTGTAAATTAATAATTAATAAATCTAAATAATAAATTTCCTATCTACTAAAATTTTTCCAATCTCTTTAAGCTCACTATCTCGTATTCTGTCGTGTTTATCTTCAGTCATTTTTTTTAAAAGGAACATAACCTCTTTTGGATCAATATTATTTCCAACTTTTCGTTTATATTTTTCCATTTCTTCTTCAAATCTATCTACAAAATGTTGAATTTTATTTGTAGGAACGCGCTTCAATTTTCCTTCGTGCCTTGCATCTTCTAAGGCGTCTTTGATTAAATCAGTTTTTATGTACCGACCATTGTATAATTTTGTCATACTTTTTTATTTAATTATTAAAATTTATATCTTATTCTTTATTATTGCAAATTTTTATAAAATCAGCAAATTTTTTAAACTTAACAATAAAAAATTATTTTCTACTACTACGCTTCATTCGACCCCAATCAATCAATACTAATGTTCCCGTCATGGCGAATAATGCCAAAATTGGAGATTTTTTATTTTCGTTAGAATTTGTTTTACCTTCATCAAAATCAAAAGATGCCTCTGCTGTATTTGATATTCCAGAAACTCTACTTTTCTTTATGTCATTTTGAAATCTCGGTAAAATCCGATATCCCAATGAAGTACGGCTTGCTTGGCCAGTAATGATAATCCAATCGCTAACCTGGATTTCTCCGATTTGGATATTTGTCTGAGGCTTGATATAAACTTTAACTGCTCCGCTTCCGTCATCAACAAAAAACACATCGTTTTTTATTTCTGATATTTTCCCTTCAATACTAATTAACTGACCTTCAATCGACTTATTAATTTCCCCTGTGAAAACAACCTTTGACTCGACAAAATTATCTCTGCTAAAAATTTTTATATCTTCCGCACTATCAAGTAATATTCTTATTTCGCCACCGATTTCAGAAATCAAACCAGTTACCTCTATAAAATCTCCGATTTGAATCTTTGGATATTTTTCTTCTTTATAAAAAATCTGGATTCCTCCTCCACTTCCTGATAAATATAAAACTTCATTAGAAAATATTCCTGGTGGAGTTGAGACGGTGCCAAAGATTTTTACTCGAGTATATTTTACAAAACTATCTAAATTTTTTATTTCAGCATCAATATAATTATTTTCTATCAAATAAGATTGATCACTTATATTTTCCACATCTTCAATATCATTATACTCAATTTCTTCTTCATTTGTTTTGATTTTTACGCTAGTCACTTGAATTATATTTTCTTTCCCAGGGGTAATATCTTTATTCCAAATCCATTTCTCTTCAGATGACAAACTATATGAATAGCCTTCTTGTGATTTATCATAATTTACCTTTTCTACAACATTACCATCTGCCCATAATAAGTTTACTTCGTCGCCAGAATTATTAAAAATTATTTTTGTAACATCGCTACTTAATAAAAAATAATTATTAGCCTTAATGATTATATCTCCAATTGAGTAAGGCTTACTTCCCTTGTTCAAAATATCATCAAGCTGCCAACCGTTCAAATTTACATCTATCTCAGAATCATTATACAGTTCAACCCATTCATATAACCCGTTCGTGTTATCCCTTCCTACAGGATTTGGAAAAACCTCGGAAATAATTATTCGGTCAGAAAAATCATATTCAATTTCTTCATTAACTTTATCATCTTCAAGGTCAATTTCTTTTTCCTCGATTATTTTTTCTGAAACTTTTTTCTCATCCAATTTTATTATATTCTCTCTGCCTGGCGTCGGCCTTAAAGTCCAGACCCACTCATTATCTTGATTTAAGGAATATGACTGTTCTTCTTTGGCAGAATCACTTATCGGAGTTTCGCTCACAATATTTTCTCTGTCGTCTTTTGCTACAACTCCGTCACCAGAATTATTTAAGGCTATTCTAGTTTCGTCACTATAAAAAATTTTATAACCTTTAGACTTAATAATATTTTTCTCTGGAATAATAAAAATTTTTATCTTGCCAGCTTTATCTTCAACTGTCCATCCTTCTAAATCAACATCTGTTTCTCCATCGTTATAAAGTTCAATAAATTCATAATCCTTATCACTATCTTCTGGGTTTGGTAAAAATTCCGTAATTATTATTTTATCCCCCTCTTGAGAGAGGTCGGGGTGTATCTCTTCTCTATCTTCAATCTCGCTGACATTATCAGATTCACTGTTATTGGCTTCATCTTCCTGAACAGAGTCATCTTGCAAAGAATCTCCTTGCATCAAAAAATCATTTTGATTATTATTTGTATCTTGAATAATTTCTCCGTTAATTTTTCTTTCCAAACTTTGCCTATTTTCTGGATTAACATTTATAACCTCACCTTCAAAATCTCCCGCCTCACCCCAGCCAACTTTATCAACTACTTTACCATCAACATCATATAATAAGACCGTATTATCTTTTGCCAAAAAACTATCTGTCGTATATTCATCATTTAAAGCCACTACACCCTTATAGCAATTTTCATTTTTATCCACACCACAATTTGCTCTCGGCACAATTCGAAAATGTCCTTTCGCCGAAATACTCCCTTCGATATTATTCAAAATATTATACTCCTTTCCAGTCTTTGTTTTTCTTTTCAAATCCCAACCAGTCAAATCAATCATATTTTCTGTTGGATTATATAATTCAATAAATTCATCATTAGCAATTTCTCCACCAATCTGAACCTCCGAAATAACAACATAATCAACTTCTTGTGCCAAAGAAAAATTAACATTCAAAAAAATTCCATAAGCAAAGATAAAGCTTATAAAAAAATAAATAATTTTATTGTTTTTATTCATTTTTATTATTTTAAACAATAAGGTTAAGAAACCTCTGTAAAACGAATTTTTTACCTCACTTCTTTATAAATTTTTATCATTTCGAATCCCAGAGGGTGAAAAATCGCTTCAATACTATTTATTGCAATAAACATAACTAATTTTCACAATGACTACTGAAGAGATCTCTTAATCGCTCCACTCATTTCGAGATGACAAATTAGAATATCAAACTGTCATTCTGAAACGAAGCGATAAAATCCAGTTATAATACGCACAAAACTAAATTTTATGTTTTACTACTAGAAACATCTTTATAAAAATGACTTCTAATTTCTGTTTTTAAAATATTAGATGTTTTTCTATTTTTCACAAACATAAAAAATCGGCGACTTAAATGAATTGAAATTTTTCTTCAACGAACCTTTCATTACTTTTGCATCTTCATTAGATATTTCTCCCATACTTTTTCGAAATTTCAATTTAAAACCGGAATTTATTATCTGTTCTTTCACCTCTTTTTTACTTGTAATATGAATAAATTGTCTTTGCTTAATTTTCTTATCTGAAAAGTCTCTTTTAAAAAACAAATCCCCAAAATCAACTTCCTCAATTTTAAATCCAATTTTTCTCAAAATATAATATTTAACCCAATTCTTTATCCAAAAAAAGAAATAGCTACCTGAATAATATCTTTGATGTGCGGTAAGAATAAGATATCCACCTGGCTTCAAAACTCTATAAATTTCATTTAATGCTTTTTGCCTATTCTCTTTCCCAGGAATTTGCACCCAGCCATTATTGGCAAATATTGAGCCATCAAAATAGTTTTCAGGAAATTTGAGATTAGTTGCGTCTCCAACCACATAATCAATATCTATATTTTTCGATAATGCAATTGTTTTAGCCGTCTCAATCATTTTAGGAGTTATATCAATGCCAATAACCTCATATCCACTTTGCGCTAGTGCAATAGCAGTCCTTCCTGACCCGCAACCAATATCAAACGTTTTTGATTTAGGTTTAAAATATTTATCAATTAGTAATTTCTCACTCTTCCAAAAACCTTCCTCGGCAATTTTAGCATATCTTTCCTGAGTTGCAATTGAACTAAATTCATCAATACTTTCATTTTTTATTTGTTCAATATTATTCATAATTGTTTAAATAAAAAATTTAATTTTCTTTCTGAACTTCGTTTTAAAAAAATAATAAAGCTTCTCACAGGATTCTATCACTTCACTATCGCTACTCTCCAAAATGACAGTGATATTTTATAATATTATTTATACTATTCAATATCAACCATCATTTCATGCTTTCTTTTTAATCTGAATAAACTCGATTGGTGCTCCGTTTTCTTCGATAAAAGCGACTATGTTGCCCTCAGACGGACTATTTGGTTCTATAATTACATTCTTGCCTTTAATCGCTTCATAAACATCATCAACTTCAAAGGCAATATGTGGTATAGTTTTGACAATCTCTGGCAACGGACAATCTTTTTCATATCTCATCCATTCAATACCAAATTCACTTTTTTCAAATCCGCAATGATAAAGTTTATAGTTCTTAAGATACACTTCCCCTTTAATCGATTTCACTGTCGGAATGCCAAAATGATGATATTTTAGCTTTAATTTTTTATTCATTCGCATTATTTAGATTAATTTAAAACTTCCTCGTTTTTATCATTTTAAATCAAATTCAGAATGACAAAAAACTAGCCTACTCTAAAACCTTACATCTCAAACCGAATTTTTCTTACTGATTTATATCCAATTTCTTTGTTCATTTTCACTTTAATTTCCTCTTCCTTAAACTTAAATTCTTGTGCAAAAACGGAATTTAAAACGGCAACAGTAAGTGTGCCGTCTTTATATTTAATAGCTTGAGATTTTTCGGCAACTTCTTTAGTAAAAATTTCTTCAATAATTTTATTCCAGAAAGCGCAAACTTGATAAGCCTCAACTTGCTTCCCAAGACCAGCTTTGTTAATTGATTTTTTGAGATCACCGCCGATTTGAAGAAGCATTTATATAAATTAAAACTAAAACATTTATAGAATCATTATTATTTATGCTCGAATCGGCATAATTACATAGACAAAAGCACTGTCAATTGCAGAAACTAAAACTGTTGGTGAATTTTCATCATTAACTTTCAAAAAAATATTATCTCCTTCAACACTATTTAAACCATCTAAAAGAGACTTGTGATTATAAAAAATACTTAAATCACTGTCTTTTAATGCTGTTTCATCTTTTACCAACTTCTTATTTATCTCAACTTCAACTGGAATTTTAGTGTTATTATTTCCCAATTCGCTTGTTTCTGCGTTTATATCTAAGCTTTTAGAATTAAAAGAAAATTTAAATTCCACACTATTATTTGAAATATTAGAAAATAAGCTAGCAATTTTAATAGCTTTTACAGTTCTATTCTTCTCAGAATTAATTTTAAATTTAAACTCTGTTGGTATAATTTGTTTATAATCAGGATATTTTCCTTCTATTAAGCGAGAAATGACATTTGCATTTCCAAATTTAAAAAGAATTTGTCCTTCTGAAATAATTACTTCAACAAATTCATCTTCTTCTTCTATATCTCGAACAAGTTCTTGTACTGTTTCTTTAGGTATTATAATAGATTTTATGTTTCCTAATAAATCTTGAAAATTTTCTGCTATATTCTTTTTTTCTAATTTCAAAGTTTTTTCCGCTAATCGATAACTATCAGTAGCAACAAGCGTAAGTTGATTCTTGCTTATTTCCTCTAAATTTATAAAAACCCCCGTAATTTCAACCCGAGATTCACTACTAGAAACAGCAGGTAAAACTTGAATTAAGGCTTTTTTAAATTCAGAGTTATTTATTTTAAATATTGGGTCTATATTTAATTTTGGAGTTAAAGGATATTCTTTTGCATCTATTCCTTTTATATTTGTTTTATAACCATTACATTTTATATTAATAACATCTTCTCGAAGTTTTATTTCTACATTTCCTGATGGTAAATTTGAAATAAAATTAGCAAATAATTTAGTTGGCATTGTAATTTCTCCTTTTTCTTCAATTATTGCTCCAATGTA
>JAGLID010000030.1 GCA_023143145.1 Minisyncoccota bacterium
AAAGATATGGTTTTGGGGAGTTTGTTGGAGAGGTAGTGCTATTCTTCAAATATTGAAATTCGTTTTTTAGTTAATTATAGTCATTGATTCATTTTCTTTATAGTATATAATAAACACAGAGGTATTTTGGAATAAAAAAATCTCCTGAAAGCACTCAATTGAGATGACATTTCAGAAGATGACGTTTATTAAAGTTTTGATGTATCTGCAGACATTTTGTCTCCAGATATTTTAGAACGAACTGTAATCTCCATTCTTTTGTTTGGAAAGATATAATCTTCCCCCCTCTCACTAATAGCATGAGTGATAGTCCTGCCAAATCTCCCCTTTTAATTTCGGTTTTGACGTTAGAATTGTTTACCTTAATATCAGTCACTTTGTTTCTTTTTCCGTTTCTTTCAATTTCAAGACCATATTTCCCTTTTACCAAGCTGACTAATGGCTCTTCTCGGATGAGAAAAATTATTCTTTTTTCATCTCCAACTAAGAAAGACAAAAATCCCGTTGTCAATCTTTCCATTTCTGCTTCTTGTGTTCCTAAGACAATTGACGATATTGGTGTATATGCGTTTTCATAAAAAATCCTCTTCTGTGTGTGTCAGCATTTCCTATCTGACCTCAAAATTGTATCACAATTAATTAAGAATGTCAATAGTAAAATATGTAATTATCAAAATTAAATTATGTCCAAGAAAAATAAAAAATTTATAGATATAACACCACATAAAAGCTTAATGCAAAAGGTCGGTCAAACTGGATATTCTTTGCAGGAAGCTATTTCTGAACTCATTGATAACGCTATTGATGCAAAACTTTCAGGAAAAAAAATAATAGTGGACATAAAGATTAATTCTAAGTTAATTGAGATAACAGACAATGGGATGGGTATGTCAGAAGAAACTGCGATAAACTCTATTCGACTTGGATACTCAAAAAAATATAAAAAACTTGGAGAATTTGGACTAGGACTGAAAACGGCAAGTACATTTTTAGGAAAAACATTTCAAATTTCAACAAGTCCGAAAGGTGAAAATAATGAATATAAAATTGATTATAATGAAGATGATTGGATGAAGAAATGGGATTGGGATCATTTCCCATTTGTCATAGACCATGATGTAAAAACGAGTTCTAGCGGAACAAAAATTACAATAAAAGATTTGAAAATAGATATTAATGAAAAAATTCTTGAGAAGTTAAAAACGGAGCTGAACACTCGTTTTATGCCTTTTATTGAAAATGGCGATTTGGATCTTGCTATTAATAACAAGAAAACTACATACATTAAACCAAAGATACTCGGTAGTTGGAACAAGTTTAATGTTTCTGATGGAAAAGTAAAAATTTCAGGATCGTGGGCATATCAGTTAAGAGGTCTTGATAGAAGTTATTTCGGTTTTAATACATTTCGAAGAGGAAGATTGGTAACTACTTTTGATAAAATCGGTTTGAGTCCTAATCAAGGAATAAAACAAATCATTGGAAAAATAGAAATTGAAGGTGTTCCGATTTCACATGATAAAAAGTCTTGGCAGAAAGGTTCTTCAGAGTATATAAAAACAGAGCAAGCGCTTAGAGCATATTTTGTTGATCTAGAGCCGAAGCCGAAAAAACTTCTAAGTGGTTATCCTGCTTCTTCGGGTATAGTTGAAGGGAGAGTTAGATTGGTCGGGATGTTTATGAGAGATGACATTGAAAAAGAAATGAATAAGGTAAAGAGAGGAGATATTATTGTAACAGAAATGACTAGGCCTCATTTCCTACTTGCGATCAGAAGATCAGAAGGAATTATAACTGATCTTGGAGGGACTTTGTGTCATGCTGCTATTGTTTCAAGAGAGTTTAATATTCCAGCAGTGGTAGGCACGAAACATGCTACTCAAGTTTTAAAAGATGAGCAACGAGTTATAATCGATGCCAATGAAGGGATTATTTATGAATCATGATAATAAAGAAATATTTAAATTTCCAAGATATCTCCCGAATGATCTTGAGGGTTTTATAGACTTTTATCCTGGCAAATTTCCAGGAGTAGTTCCATATTACGAAAAGTGCGCTAGAAAATATTTTAAAAGTCCAGAGAAGTTTAAGGTTTTTGCGGAAGATTCATATAAGGACTTGGTAATTGGAGTTAATATAATAAGAAAAGATTACAGTAAAGGAGACAAAAATGATTTAGATTTTCTTTTAGAAACTGACAATAGATTGCATAAATTATATGCATTTCGATTTTGGATTGTGAATTATCTTTTTGCTGATGGCCCATTTCATGAGCACTATATCGATATGATCAAGTCTTATGGCCGTTTGGCGATTGGTTCGCATAATCTTGATACACATGACTATGAAAAAAAAGTTTTGGAAGTGGAGAGGAATTTAATTCAAAGTGATTATAAAGATCTATATCTTAGATTTGCATTGAATGGAGTGATTCTTATGAGATCGTTACGGAAGGACAAAGAGCTATCTATTATCATAGGAGAAGTTAGTCTTCTTATCAAGAAAGAAAATCCCGAAAAAAATAATTCTCTAATCTATAAGAAGCTGGATAAAATTATAGATAACATAGATGAAAATTTATTGGACAAAGATCTTATAATTCAATCCGAATTCAGGAAAAGCAAATTGCCGATATATAATATGATAATTCACTCAATTGAGTTTGAAAAAGAAAATAGGGATCTTCAAAAAAGACAAGACAAACTTCAAGAGAATATCCATGATATTTTAAGTACTATAAAACAAAAATGTTCTAAAGATGAATTTGAAGAACTGAAAATTAGTTATAAAATGGCTAGTATATTATCCGAATCGAAGGACATTATGGGCAATATTGATCAAGAGTTTTTGCCACTTTGGTTTGACATTATAGGAAAAATAGCTGAAATTCTGGAGAATATGAATACTGGATATAAACAAAGGCAAATAGGCCCGGGAGCGCTGTTTTATGCTTTCTCGTGGTATTTGCCAGATAAATATAAGGCAAGAATATTTACACCAGATATAAAACCTTTTGACATTAGTAAAGTTTAGGATTATTCTGAATTTAGGTTAGGATAGTTTTTTGTTAAAATTTATTATTAAGAACAAAGTTATGGAATTTAAAACGACACTGGAGATTGTCGATAAAGATTTAGAAAAAAAAGAAAAATTAAGAGAGATTGAATATGATAGAAATTATAAATCTCTTTTTCTTAGAAGGCATAGTGAGTGGGATTATGGAACTGAGGATAATAATTATCTCGATTTAGGTTTTTTAACTAAAGATGGGCATCAAATGGCGGATGAAAGTGCTGTTGAGCTTGGTGAAAAAATGGTAGAAATCAATAATAAAGTTGAAGAAGATTTTGAGGCTTCAATTTATGAAAGTCCTTCTTTTATACCTTCATCTAATCCAAAAGAATTAGAAAATAAAGATGATAATCCAAACTATGACGAGAGATTTCCAGAAGAAATTAAACCACAAAGAGCGATGATGACAGGATTAAGCTATGAAGAAAGGATTTTTGGAGGATTAGCTCCGGGAAAGGGAGCTATGCATCATGACGGACTTGCAAACTGGGATGTTCCAGATCCTGTATTAAGTAGGAACAAATTGAAGACGACTAGCGTATCAAAACGATTAGGTGATTTTATGGAAAATGTTGATTGTGAGGATAAGAGCCAGCTTGGGAGACTTATTGGAGAATTTCATAAGTTAAAAGGAGAATTATATTCTAATTCAGAAGAATTCTGGACCGCTTTTATAAGAAATGAACTGCCAGAAGAACTTCTAAAATCTTTAAAAGCTTGTAATGGATCTACTTCGCTGGATCTTACAAGAAATATGATAGATTTTATTTCTGAAAAGAAGGAAAAAACAGCAGAAGAAAAAAAGGAGATTGTGCTTGCTATAACACATGGGGAAACTATGGACTCCTTTTTGCATTATTTGGGATTATTTCTAGAAACAAAAGGTGAAACTGATCACGGACTTGATGAAATACTTTTCGGATACAACGAAGGATTTGATGCTCATATTGATTCAGAAGGAAACTTGGTTATTGCTATTAATGTAGTTGAGAAGATTGAAGGAGAGAAAAAATCTTCAATTAGATTAATTGAAGTTAAATTAGATGAATTCGAAGATTACATAAACAAACAAGATGGTTTTATTTCTACTGTGAACAGGGAAAAGAATTGAAAATGTTTATAAATCACAAATCATTTTCCAAAATCGACACATTATTTTTAAAATGTGTCTATTTTATAAATTTGAAAAAATATTAAAAATAGGTTAATATAGAGATATAAATACTAATAAAATACAAATCTATGTATGACATTATAACAATCGGAGGGGCAACTCGTGATATAACTTTTTTAACGGATAAAGGAAAGGTTATTGAAACTCCAGAAAACTTGACAGAACAGGCACTTCTTTGTTTCGAACATGGAGCAAAAATTAGGAGTGACGAAATTTTCTTAAATTTTGGTAGTGGGGGCTGTAATTCGGCTGTAACTTTTGCAAAACTTGGTTTTAAAGTAGCAGTAAATTGTAGGATTGGAAAAGATGATGAAGGTAAAACGGTGATAAATAATTTAAAAGAACGAGGAATAAATACAGACTTAGTTCAAGTTGACGAAAATAATAAAACTGGTTTTTCTTTTGTAGTTCTTAATAAAAAAGATGGCGATAGAGTAATTTTTGTTTATAAGGGAGCTAGTGATTTTATTGAGATTAATGTGAATGAGATTGGTAACGCAAAATGGTTATACCTTGCTTCTATCGCTGGAGATTGGAAAGAAGATTTAAAAGAAATAAATAAGGCAGTTGAGAATAATGATATAAAATTAGCTTGGAATCCAGGTGCAACTCAGATTAGTGCTGGAAAAGCAGAACTTGAAAATACTTTAAAAAATACAGAAATATTGATTGTTAATAAAGATGAAGCAATTGAACTTGTTCAAAGCGATGAAAAGATTAAGCTAGATTTCAACGAAATAACTGATACCAAAATTCTTCTGACTATTCTCAAAAAATGGGGTCCTAAAAATGTGATTGTTACCGATGGTCCTGAAGGGGCTTATATTTATGACGGAGAAAAAATATTATATGCTCCAGCTACATCAAAAATCAAGGTTGATTCAACTGGTGCGGGTGATTCATTTGGTAGCGCGCTGGTTGCTGGATATATGCAAAATGAAAATATTGAAATGGCTTTGAGGTATGGTGTCCTAAACAGCGGAAATGTTGTTGGCGAATATGGAGCTCAAAATGGGATTTTGAGCAAGGATGAAATTGAGAAGAGGTTGAGAGAAGTGAAGGTGAGTTGTTTATAATGTGTCATTCCGACTGAAGTGAAACGGAATGGATGAATTGCTCTTAATCGGAATAGATTTATAGATTAAATTTTGTGTAATCAAGAGAGATTCTTGTTCGGCTGTTGCTCGGGATGACAACTATATAAATAAAATTATATAAAATAATTTTATGAGAAAAGAAAAAAACTATTATGTTTATATAATGGCAAGCAAGACGGGAACATTGTATATTGGAGTAACTAGTAATTTGCAAAAAAGGGTTGATGAGCATAAAAAAAATTTAGTCGAAGGATTTACTAAAAAATATTATTGCCACAGGCTTGTTTATTATGAAATATCTTCAAACGTATATGTTGCCATTTCAAGAGAAAAACAGTTAAAAAATTGGAGAAGAGAAAAGAAGGAAAATTTAATCAAAACATTAAATCCTTCATGGAAAGATTTGTCAGCTGATTTATAGTTTGTCATTTTGATTTTAGTGAAACGGAACGGGAGCGAAGCATTGTCGTTCCGACCGAAGTGAAACGAAGTGGAGGAATCGCTCTTGACTGGGGATAGATAGTCGATAAAGTTTCGTGTGATCAAGAGGGATCCCTCGACTTCTCTTGTCGCTCGGGATGACACAGTTTATTGTTAAATAAAAAATTATGGAAAAAGAAGAAAACTTTTTAAAAGAAGAATATGATATTGTTGAAAAATTAGAAGATGAATTTTATAAAGATATATATACTAAGGAAATAGAAAATGCTTATCAGAGAAGAGATTTGTTAAAACATATTTCTATCATATCTATAGCTATTTTAGGATTATCTCCTTTGGTCTTGAATGAATCTGCTAATAAAGATTTTTTTATAATAGGTATATTTATGCATTTAGCTTTGGTTTTTTTTGTAGTTTCTCGTTTAAGAGAAATACTTGATCAAGACTCTAACGGTTTAAAAGAGATTGAAAATAGTAAAGGTGAAATACTTGAGGAAAGAAAAAATATAATTATTAAGTGTTTGGAAGAAAAATCTTCATTTGAGCAATATACAAAAAAAATAGCGGAAAGTAATGGATATAAAAAAATTATCAAAGAGGTAGAATCTAGAAAAAATCAAGAATTTGATTGTAGCTTTAAAGTTATTATATTTATTTTTATAACGGCCTCATTTTTTATTCTAATTGCTATATTAAACTTTAATCTTAATATACAATGGATTATTGCTTGTATGCTGATATTTTTTGTACTATCTTTTTCAAATTTTTCTGCCAAAATAATAAAAGTATTATCCAAATTATCTATGTCAGTTTTTCCTAAATTAATTAAGTGGTTTAAATCAAAAAATGAAAAAACTTAAAATTGCGTTTTATTCTACAAATGAATTTGCTTGTCCTCTTCCGAAAGAGATTATTTATGCTCCGATGGGTTTGGCGGAGAAAGTCGTGAAAGAGCTTGCCAAGCGCGGGCATGATATTACTTTATATACATCAAAAGACTCAAAGACAAAAATGAAAAAAATAACTGATGGGCTGGTTTCGTATTATAAGCTCAAAGACAAAGCGATGAGCGGGGGATTTCATGATCAGTTGCAGATGACTTTGTATGAGCAGCTTTTGGCGTCAAAAATGTATGAGGACTCTCAAAAGGGAAAATATGACATTATTCATGCTTTTCACCTTGTGCCAAAAATTCTTCCTTTTGTAAATCTTACAAAAACGCCGACAGTTTTCACTTTGCATGATCCGATGGATGCAAGCTGGAATAAGATGATTGCCTATTGTCAATGGAAAAACAAGGCAAATTATATTTCCATCAGTGATAATCAAAGAAAAGGTATGCCTGATTTGAACTATGTTGCGACGGTATACAATGGTTTAGATATTGAAAGATTCAAGTTTCAAAAAAAACATGAAAATTATCTAGCTTTTTTGGGCAGGTTTTCTTCCGAAAAGGGAGTTGATACGGCTGTGAAAGTTGCCGCTAAATCTGGCGAAAAAATTAAAATTGCGGGAAATATCTGGGGTAATGGATTTTATAACGAGAAAGTAAAACCATATTTGAAAAAAGGAGAAATTGAAAATGTTGGACTTTTGGATAAAGACAAATTGTCAGATTTTCTTGGTGGTGCGAAAGCCTTGCTTTTCCCGATTCGCTGGGAAGAGCCGTTTGGATTGGTAATGATCGAGGCTATGGCGTGTGGAACTCCGGTTATCGCTTTTAATTGCGGTTCTGTTTCAGAGGTCGTCAAACATGGCAAAACAGGATTTATTGTTGAAAATGAAAAAGAAATGATTGAGGCGATAAAAAACATTGATAAAATTAATCGAGAAGATTGTCGAAGACATGTCGAAGAAAATTTCACAGTTAAGACGATGGTTGACGGATATGAGGAAGCTTATGAGAAAGTATTAAGTAGATAATATTAAACAAATAAACATAAAATTAGTATCTTTTCATTTTATAAAGATTGTCATTTTGAGTTTGGTTTAGAAAGACAGATATATAATAGAATTATCCACGAAAATCAATTTTTATGCTATAATTGAGATAATTGAATTATAAAATAATAAATTAAAATGCTGAATAATTTTTTTAATCCAAAATCAATAGTTGTTATTGGTGCATCTTCTAATAAGAAAAAGCTGGGCTATGGGATGCTGAGGAATATTCTCGACCATGGCTATCGTGGGAAAGTTTTTGCTGTGAATTTGAAATATAGTAAAGTTCAGGGAATGAAAGCCTATTCAAGCGTGCTGGACATAAAGAAGAAGATTGATTTAGCTGTCATTGTTATTCCTGCTAAGGCAGTTAATTATGTTTTGACTGAATGTGGAAAGGCGGAAATAAAGAATGTTATCATTATTAGTGCGGGATTCAAAGAGATTGGAAAAGAAGGTGAGATTCTCGAAAATGAAATGAAGGAAATTGCAAAAAAATATGAGATGAATATTTTGGGACCGAATTGCTTGGGAATTTTGGATTCAACAAGTAATTTGAACGCTTCTTTTGCAGAAGGAATGGTTCAAAAAGGATCAATTGGATTTATCTCTCAGTCTGGTGCAATATGTACGGGAATGCTTGATTGGGCAAATTTGAATAATGTCGGATTTTCAAGATTTGTGAGCATGGGAAATAAGGCGATGATTAGTGAAATTGAAATGTTGAAATTTTTCAAAACTGACGAAAAGACTAAAGTAGTTTTAGCTTATTTGGAAAGTATTAATCAAGGAAAGGAGTTTATGAAAGTGGCGGCAGAACTGGCCAAGATTAAACCTCTTTATATTATCAAACCGGGAACGAGCAAGGCATCATGCGAAGCGATGAAATCTCATACGGGAGCGCTTGCTAATAAAGAAGAAACAGTCAAAGTTGCTTTTGTTCAAGCTGGTATTGTTCGTTTGAATAATCTTGA
>JAGLID010000031.1 GCA_023143145.1 Minisyncoccota bacterium
ATGATTTAAATGGTCCTTCGTTTGTTGATTGGTTTAAAGACGAAGGCAATTCATTTCAAGAAAAATGTGTCATTCTTTTGGGAGTAGGCGGGGTTGGAGAACCCATTGCTAGAAAAATAATTAAAGAAGGATTATCTAAATTGATTCTAGTCGATATAATTCCAAAAAATGAATTATGTGCTGAATTATCGAAAAAAGGAATCGTCGAGTATATTTCCACCTTAAATGAAATAAAAATAAATAATAAAAAAATTATATTTATTAATTGTGCTGGCAAAGAAGGTGTCAGTGAAGCTGGAACTAAAAAACTGCTGGTAAAATTTAAAGAAAAAAAATTTATATTTGTTGATCTCAGGCCACATCTTCAAGCCAGTATAGTCGAAAAGGCAACTGAATTAGGATGGAAAGCATATACGGGTTATGGAATGAATGCAAGAAATGATTATACTCTTTTAAAAAAATTTGTGAATTAATTAATGAAGCTCCTATATCTTTTGATAAATTTAAAAAAATAGTGGCTAAAGCTTCATAGAAATGCGCAAAGCATTTAACCATTTTACATTAAATGCACATATTAAACGAAATTTCTATTGTAAAAAAATAAAGGTTTAAGATAAATAATATATTAGATTATTTTGTTATATTATAAAAATGAAACAACCGACAAAAAGTTTTTTAAGCGAAGCGACTGATTTTTTGATACCTGTAATAAAACAGGCAGGAGAAATAGCTTTGGAAAGTTGGAATAAAATAGAAATAGTAACACAAAAAGATATTCGTGACATAGCCACAAAAACAGATGTTGAAATAGAGAATTTTCTTAGAGAAAAAATTCTTGGCAAATGGCCAGAGCATGGATTTTGGGGAGAAGAAGGAGACCGTCTAAACATTAAATCGTCTTATCAATGGCTGGTTGACCCTATAGATCAAACAAAGCTTTATGCCAAGGAAGTGCCGATTTTTTATGTTCAAATAGCTTTGTGCTTTGAAGCCAAACCAGTATTGGGACTAATATATCAACCAGTTTCAAAACAACTTTTTTCCGCTTTTGAGGGTAATGGAGCTTTTTTAAATAATAAAGCACTTATATCAAAACCTTCGGTTTCTTTTGATAAAGCAATTGTTGATGTAGATTTTCGTGGTTTTAGAGACAAAGAACAAAAAGAAGGAAAGTGGATGCTTGAAAAACTCAATAAAATTATAGAAAATAGTTATAGAGCAAGAATGAGTGGCGGAGCCTTAAATATATATCTTATTACTGGCGCTTTTGACGCTTATATCAGACTTGAAGATGGAACTAAACCACAAGACTCGGCACCGAGAATTATTATTATGCAAGAAGCGGGATATAAAACGAAATGGATAGAAAATCCTTTTGGGAAAAAAATATTGATTATTGCCCAAGAGCCACTTTTGTCGATAATAAAACAAATTATATTAAAAAAATAAATACTGATTAGTTGGAACAAAGCGCTTTATGTGGCGCTTTGTTTAATTTCTATTGTTCTGGTGAATGACTATATGTCAAAATCATGTGATAATGTCATAATAGCCATAAATTGAAATGTCGTACCTAGAGATTTTACGTCATAATTGATTTGTCAATTTATTTACAAACCAGTAATGATACAAGAAAAAAGAACCATTCAAATATGATGTTAATAAATTAACCCGCAACAAACTGAAAGGAATTCTATCAATTTAATGGCAAACTTATATTTTTGTGTTAAAATATATACATTATTAAATAAATCTAAAAAACTATGAAAAATGAAATTACAATTGGAATATCAGGAAACATAGGAAGTTTCTCTGAAGAGGCTGCCGACTATTATTGTCAGAAAAACAATATAAAAGATTATAAATTGCTACACCTTGTTAGTGTAGAAAAAACTCTTAAGACATTAGATGAAAAGAAAATTGATAAAGCAATTTTTCCAATTGAAAATTCCAATGGCGGAATTGTTATTGAGGCAATTTATGCCATTAGTAATTACAATTTTAATATCGAAAAAATCTTCGAAATTGATGTTCAGCATTGTCTTTTAGTGCAAAAAGGAATAAATGTAAGTGATATAAAAAATATTGCATCTCATCCACAAGCACTCAAACAGTGTAGAATGTATATTAAACAAAAGTTCCCAAACACCGAATTACAAGAATACTCTGATACGGCTGGGGCTGCAAAAGATTTATGTAATGGCATATTGACCTTAGACACTGCTGTCATTGCCCCAAAAATATGCAATAAATTATACAAACTAGATATTTTAGAGGAAAGCATTCAAGACCTAAAATTCAACTTTACGACATTTATTGCTGCAATTAAATAAGCATAATCTTCTTCTCATCTTTCTTTTCTGAATATCCATATTAATATTCATTTCTTATAACGTCCATAGCCCGATACAAGACTTATTCTCTTATAATTGTTAATATTATTTCGAGTTTTAGCGTACAGATATTCTTTACTATCCGAACCTAGCTTCTTCCGTCTATCTCTTCTTTAACGATATTTTCAAGAAAATATTATTTCAAAAACTTTTAGAACAATCTGTTTATTCATATCCATTGATTTTATTTCTATTTTTACTTTATGTTTTTAAAAAACTTTTGAAAGCCAAGAATCGAATTTCAACCGACACAAAGAGGGTCTATAGCCCTCCATATATTCTCTATACTACCCTGGCATAAAAAAACCTGCCACAGGCAAGCTTATCAGTAGAATCTAAAATTTGAAAATAAAATTACACTTAATAACCCACCTACTTACAGGATTCTATGCCAACAATAAATCTGACTTCTAAATGTTTTCATAAAATATAATAAATTATCGTAATGTCATACAATCATAGACATAAACCTTGTCAATGCTTACTGAAATTTTTGAAATGTAATAAATTTATCTTAATTTATTACCTCACAAAAAAACTATAGACCTAAATCCAGCAAAAACTTATCCTTCTCTTTATTATTAATCACTTTATATCTCCCCTGCTTCAAATCACCGAGTTCAATATTCATCACACGAATCCTTTTTAAATCAACAACTCCAAAATCCAAAACCTTACACATATTTCTAATCTGTCTATTTTTCCCTTCAATTAATGTGATTGAAAAAGTAAAATCATCAATTTTTTTGAAAACACATTTTTTTGTCTTATAGCCACCACCAATTTGCACACCATTAGTCATTTCATTCTCAAAATTCTCATCGATAAATTTATTAACCTTCACAATGTATTCCTTATCATGAGAATATACTGGGTTCAATAATTTATCAGTCACTCTGCCATCATTTGTCAAAAGAATCAACCCACGTGAATCTTTGTCTAATCTCCCCAAAGGATAAACATCAACGTCTAATTTTACGATATCAGCAATCGAAGTTTCTTCTTCTTGTCCCGTATGAGTCACAACTCCTTTCGGTTTATTATAAGCAAGGTAAACTAACTTTTTTAAATCTCCTTCTATAACCACCTCATCAAATTCCTGAACCATTTCCCCTAACTCCGCCGCTTTACCATTTATAATTACCTTGCCATTTTTTATCAATTTATCAGCCTCTCGCCTACTACAAATCTTCTTCTCTGCCAAATGTTTATTTATTCTTATTGGATATATCATTAAAGTTCATTTATTAAATTAATATATACATCATAGCAGTTACATATAAATAATCAATGTCTACCTCTTTTCTACATTAAACATAATCAGTTAATTTTTAGTATATTTTTCAATATAAAAAATAAGGGATGACTTTTGTCATCCACTTTTTAGAACCATCCATAGTGACTTCCGTTAATAATAATCCATTCAACTTGCATTTCATTTCGCTTGTAATATGGATTATAACGGACAGATGTTCCGCCGACAGTTACATTCATTCCAACACACCCATCTTTCTCACACCGACTTGGCATGATTAGATAATATCCAGCATCCGTTGGATATACATAGCTATGTGATTTTGAACCCTCTTTAATTCCATTCCCCGTTATGGTTACATTCATACCTTGAGAAATCCTTTCAGCACTCTTTTCTTCAAAATATTCCACACAACCAGAGAAAACGATTACCAAGAGTACAATAATAATAATCATTTGTTTCATTATTCAAACTTCCTCTTCTATTTTGATAGCTACTATACAAATATAATGACTACTTTTGTAGTATACATTTAATTATACATTTGTCAATAATCTGTATTATTCCAAATACATTCTACTCCTAAGTGAATTTTATCAAAAATAGTTTGATTATAATTCTAAAATATAGAAAACTTTTTAAAAATATTATTAAGTACACACACAACACAACTGGACGACGAGTTCAAACCCCTTATTAGTGAATACTAAAAAATGAGATGTGGGAATTAGAGACTTAAAACATCTAAAAAGTTCAAAAAAAATAAGAGGACAGCCTTTATATTTGTTGGCTACCCCATTTTCTCAATTTATTACAGAATAATTATTATGCTCCCGCCGAGAGTCGGACTCGATTCTCTGGGGGGAAAACCCATTATGATATTCAAGCCAGTAAGCTCAAACTGTACAACACGGGAGCAACTTGATGTCTGTAAATATATGATAAACTTATTTTCATTTTATGTCAAATAGTTGTGCTAGTCCACCTGATATTGGAAACTATGTGGATTATTTATTAAATAATCCACAGGAGATTGTAGATTTAAGCTCCATTGATATTTTTTAGCATTGTACCACAGAATACATTATAACATCTTTTCATTAAATTCTTCTATATTATCAAACCATATTTCATTCTAATCAATGAACTCTTCTTGGATGGTTCTGTTGAATTTTTCAATATGTCCTTGTTTGTATGGTTGTCCTTTGTAATTCCAATAATGAGTAATGTTTCTTTTTTCTAGATATTGCATAAAGTATTTGTGAAATTCACTTCCATTGTCTGTTT
>JAGLID010000032.1 GCA_023143145.1 Minisyncoccota bacterium
GAGGGATTCGAACCCTCGAGACCCGTAAAGGCCTAGCACCTTAGCAGGGTGTCCCTTTCAACCACTCAGGCACCTCTCCATTCGTAAAATAATTTACTTAAATAAGATAACATTATAAATGTAGTTTGGCAAGATATAAAGAGATTATAAATGAAGAAATATCTAAAATATTATAACAGAAATGTTTTACTGATAAAAACCCATTCATATTATTGTATGGAAATTGGAAATCTTAACTTTTTTTCAATTTTGGTGTAATATAGGTATTAGAGACGATAAGTAGTTTTCAATCATTAATATAAAAACATTAGTAAATTTGATATTCTGCAAAAAAATAAGAAAAGTATAATTTTGACATTTTGTTGTGTTCTGGTTTGTTCTAGTTTTTTTATAGCTAGAAGCTATTTTGAAGAAAATAAAAGTGACGTTGTGAAAAGTATGGATGAAATTATTCCGCAAGTGAAAGGGGCTGAAAAAGAAGTATTTGATGTGAGTTATGTTGTCGAAGAATGTGATACGCTTTCTGCAATTTTGGAATCACAAAATATAAAAAATGAAGAAGCCATGAATATGACAGATGCCTTTGATTTGGTTCATAGCGTTTCAAAAATAAAGATTGGAAACACGATAAGTATCAATTTTGATGAAGATGAAAAATCTGTGAAACTTCTTCAATATCAAATTGATTGCGAAACAATTCTCAAGCTTGAGGAAATTGAAAATTCTTGGGTTGCGAAAGAAGAGACAATTGAATATGAAAATAGGATAGTCAATGTTCATGGCGAAATCAGTAGTTCATTATTTGAAACTGGAGTTGATTTGGGATTAGATTTTGCTACAATTTTGAAAATGAGTGATATTCTCTCTGGTGAAATTGATTTTTCATCTGACATTCAAAAAGAAGATAGCTTTAAGATTTTGTATGAAAAGAGATTTTTGTATAACGAATTTGTGATGGATGGGAAAATATTGGCCATTGAATTTTCAAATCAAGGAAAAGTATTCAAGAGCTATCGATTTTTCAATGGAGAAAAAGATGATTATTATAATGAAGATGGTGATTCAATGCGAAAAGCATTTTTGAAATCTCCTTTGAATTTTCGCTATATAAGTTCAGGATATACAAATGCACGATATCATCCAATTTTAAAAAGAGTTATGGCTCATTATGCAATTGATTATGCCGCAGCAACTGGGACGCCAGTTGTTTCAGTTGCTGACGGAAAAATATCTTTTGCGTCATGGAAGAATGGTTATGGAAATTATATAATTATAAGTCATGCCAATTCTTATGTTACTCAATATGCACATTTATCTGGTTATGCCAAAGGCATTAAATATGGCGCGAGAGTTGAACAAGGTCAGATAATTGGGTTTGTCGGTTCGACGGGGTTTTCGACTGGACCTCACTTGGATTATTCAATGAAGAAAAATGGAGTTTTTGTAAATCCAATGACTGTCAACATACCTTCTGGGGAATCTGTCCCAGAAGATCTAAGAGAAAAATATTTTCAACATATCGAGGAGTTGGAAAAACAATTAAACAAATAAATTATATTGAGTAATGAAATAATATTTTGTGTTGTTATTCTGAGATTGTCGAATGGATAGTAATATGGATTCTATAAATTCACTGTGACAAATAAGTATTTCGTAATTTAAAGTAATCAAATAAATTGGGAAAAACAAAAAACTATCCTTGTTTCGAAAGGATAGTTTTTAAATAAGAAAAAATATTTACGAAAACTAACAGCATTTATTTATTTAGCTTGTTTAACAGTAATTTGTACTTCATTAGCTATCTCTTCTAAGTATGTTTCCAAGGTATAAATATCTTTTTGCTGTATCAGACCAATCTCTAATGCGGTATCATATAAAGCTACAATTTCGTTGATATTTTTTTGTAAATCTTTTTTTATCTCTTCTTTTTCGGTTTCTGAATTTTGACCAGAGAGATGAATGGTATTTGTAATAATTTTCAGTGATAATATTTCAAGCATATTGCGTAAATCTTTATGTTCAGTAAATCCAATTTTTTTAAAATGTAATAAGCAGAGCTGAAAAAACTTTTTTGCAAGTAGGTAGGCTGGGTATTCTTTAAATTCAAATTTCATAGTTATATTTTAGCATTATTTTAGTTGTTTAAATTATACCACAGAGGTATAAATGTACAAATAAAATATTCCTGCATAATCATATTCGTTTTATTTCATATTTTTTTCAAATCCACAATTTGTTTTGTGATTGTGTGCTTGAAAAAAGAAAAGAGTAAGTTATGGAGTCTCTGACGGGGTTGGAGAACATGGGAAACTAATCAAGCTATATATCAGAATCTATTGTTTGAGTTGAGTCATGGATTCCTGTCTTCATAGGAATGACAAGTTTATTAAAATATAAAAACCACACAGTAATATGTGTGATTTTAAAATTTGGCGGAGAGTGGAGGATTCGAACCCCCGGGACCCGTGAGGGCCCTCCGGTTTTCAAGACCGGTACATTCGACCGCTCTGTCAACTCTCCAAAGCATATAATTATATTGCAAGCAACATAATTATATGGTTTATAACTATTTTGCGCCTTTGAGCTACTTAAACAAAATAGCATTAATTTTATAATTTGGCAAGTATAAGGGCTGTGTGATAGAGTATAGACATAGACAATAAACTGGTTTGCGTTAAGTATAAATTAATTATATGGTGAAAAAAGGTCTAAAATTAAAAATAAGTATTATCGGACTTCTTGTTTTTGGGTTTTTCTTTGGATTTAGAAATAATTCTCCATTACTAATAGATAACACGCATCTTTCTGATAAGGTTTTGGTTAACGAAACTGAACAGGAGATTAAGATGATTGCTGTCGGCGATATTATGCTTTCAAGGGGCGTAGAAGGAAAAATGATCGCTAATGAAGATTATCGATATCCTTTTTTGAAAACGGCGGACATAACAAAAAATGCTGATATTGTATTTGGAAATTTGGAGACAGTAATAGTTACTGGAAGAAGAATACAAGACAATGAGATGGTTTTTAAAACCGATCCTAAGGCAGCTGAGGGTTTGAACTTTGCTGGATTTAATGTTTTGTCTTTGGCAAACAATCATATTATGAATTTTGGGAAAGATGATCTTGAAAGCACAATAAAGATTTTAGATGAAAATAATATTTCTCATATTGGAGCGGGGGTTGGGAATGATGAGATTTATAAATATGTGGTAAAAGAAGTCAATGAAACTAAGTTTGCTTTTTTGGCATTTACATATAATTCTGATCAGCGAAAAACAGGCACGGGTGATGTTTATGGGGTGGCGAATATGGATGTAGAAAAAATGAAAGTGGCCGTTCAAGAAGCTTCAAAGGTGGCAGATATCGTTATTGTTTCTATGCATGCTGGAATTGAATATCAAATTTCCCCAAGCTTGTTTCAGGAAAACTTTTCCCGAAATGCAATTGATGCTGGAGCTGATTTGGTGATTGGTCACCATCCGCATGTCGTTCAGACAGTTGAAGTATATCAGGATAAGTATATAATTTATAGTCTTGGTAATTTTGTTTTTGATCAAATGTGGTCGAATGAAACAAGATTAGGTGCAATTGCGGAAATAATTTTTCAAGACAAGAAAATTATAAGTCTGAAATTTATTCCAGTTAAGAGCTATGATTATTCTCAACCAATTGCGATTGAAGGTGCGGAAGCTGAAAAGATTTTAGGAAGATTGAGATATTAATTTATATTTGTTTAAATCCGTTATTTTTGCTATTATTGATTATATAAATTAGTGGAAAATA
>JAGLID010000033.1 GCA_023143145.1 Minisyncoccota bacterium
AACAAAAAAAGCTGTTAAAACAAAAAAAACAGTTAAAATAAAAAAAGCTGGTCCTAAAAAAGGTAAGAAAAGTGTAAAAGTGAAAGTTGTTAAGAAAAAGCCAAATATTGCTAAACCTAAGAAAAAAAATCCTGTTAAAAAAAACGTTGTGGAAAAGCACATTGCCGAAGAGATAAATCCTGTAAATCAGATAAAACAGGAAGATGAAGAAACAGTAGAAAAAAAAGAGGGCGAGGATTCTTATTTCGCAAAATGGACTTCACCTGAACATGTTATGTCGAAAGAGGATAGCTTTATGTATTATATTGCGGTATTTTTGTCCCTTGTTGCTGTTGTTTGGTATCTTTTCCAAGGAGGATTTATTGTTGTTTTAACCTTTTCTGTTCTACTTGTTGTGATTCTGTTACAATTGTTTATTACTCCTCGTCATATTGAGTATCTAATTGATCTTGATGGGATTACAATTAGTGATATTTTATATCCATATCGTGATGTTGATTCCTTTGAAGTCGACATCAGAGAAGATACTCATATCCTGAGGATTAAATTAAAGAGTGCTTTTTTGCCAGTGAAGGATATTAATCTCGGTGATCAAGATCCGTACTATATTCGTGCAGTATTAGAGAATTTTTTAGTAGAGAGTAATATTGAAGCAACATTGTTTAGTTTTGGTAAGGAAGATCCAGATGATGAATATTTTTCTGATGAAGAACTTGAAAAATTTATTGAAGATACGGAAAAGAAGAAGGGTAGGAATAAACAGATAAGTTAGAAATTGTTTAACTTGATATTTGTAATGAAAAAATTTCATGATAGCAATCCTGATATAGCTTGTATTGAAATGTTTATTGTCCTCGTAGTTTAATGGATAGAGCACGGGTTTGCGGAATCCGTGATGAAGGTTCGATTCCTTCCGAGGACACTGTTTAATTTGTAAGATAATAGAAAAATGGTAAACGAAAGTTGGAAATATTTTCTAAGTATAATCACAGTGTTAATTTTAGCATTAATTTTAGCATATGTGGAAGTAACTTTCTTTAATCAAAATTAATTATTTTGGAATTAAAGTTTTGAGAGATAGTTTATTTAATGAAATCTATTTATGGAAGAGAATAATTTATCAAAAAAAAAGTCACTTTTTAAATCAATTCTAGTTGTTATTTTTATAATTGGATTGGGGGCTGTGGCTATGTTTGCGAGTTTTGAATATTTTTCACAGACTGGAAATTATGAGATTGCGTTTGAAAATACTACAAATATAAATGAAGTTATAGCAGAAGTCGAAATGGAGACTGTTGAGGTTGTTGAAATTGATAAAAAATTGCAAAACCCTCCAGTAGAAGTGAGGGCTCTTTATGTAACGGCTTGGTCAACAACAATTTCTGAGAGAGTGGATGGTTTCATTGACTTGATTAAAAAAGAAAAGCTTAATGGAGTTGTGATTGACATTAAAGATTATTCGGGTTTTATCGCTTATGACACGGAAAACGAAACCGTATTGAAATACGAAGCAAAATATGTCATCATTCCTGATGTTGATGAACTAATTCAAAAATTTCACGATAATGGAATTTATGTTATTGCAAGAGTGACTGTTTTTCAAGATCCAGTTTTGGCAGCTGCGAGGCCTGATTTGGCGATTAAGAATAATGTAACTGGGGAATTATGGAAGGATAACAGCGGATTGGCCTGGATTGACCCAAGCTCAATTGAGGCACGAGATTATATTGTGGAAATTGCTAAGGATGCATCAGCAAGAGGATTTGATGAAATTAATTTTGATTATATTAGATTTCCCTCAGATGGTCGTTTAAGTCAAATGAGTTTTCCATTTTATGATAGTAAAAAACAAACCAAACGAGAGGCCATAAAAGAGGTGTTTGAACATTTTCGTGCTAACTTACCTGATATAATAATCTCAGCTGATCTTTTCGGATTGGTAACGGTGAATAAGGACGATCTTGGTATTGGACAAACAATTGAAGATGCGTTTGAAAATTTTGATTATATTTGTCCGATGGTCTATCCGTCTCATTATGCAAACGGTTTTATCGGTTATCAAAATCCAGCCCAATATCCTTATGAAGTTGTGAAATATTCAATGGAACACGCAATTGAAAGATTAGAAATATTTCAAGAAGCTCAAGAAGAAGATTCTGAAGGACAAAAAAAGCCATTGGCAAAAATTCGTCCATGGCTTCAAGCTTTTGATATGGGTGCAGTTTATGGTCCGAATATGGTCCGAGCTCAAATTGACGCTAGCAACGAATCTGGCGGAGTAGGTTGGATTTTGTGGAATTCCTCCAATAAATATTCAGCGAAAGTGGTGGGGTTGGTGGATTAAATACAGTTACATTATTTGCTACATATAGGTAGATATGTGACATTATAATTCATATGAGATTGTTTATATTTAGCATCGGAAATTTTAAAGAAGATAATCGAAAAATGATAAAAAAAATGATGTTAGGTATTTTGATAAACGTAATTTAAAATTTGACTAATTAACGTATTATGAGAATGAAGAAAAATAACTTAATTATTTTTATGTTTGGTTTACTGACTATTTTAGTTGTAATCATTTTTATTATCGCAAACAGTAAAAATGTGGCTATTGATCACGAAAATGAAAAAATAAATATAATGGTTTCTATTTTGCCACAGATTGATTTCGTGAAAAATATTGGAAAGGATAAAGTCAGCGTTAAAGCGATGATTCCTTCGGGATTTAGTCCTGCCGCTTATGAGCCGTCGCCGGAACAATTGAAAGAATTAAGCCGAGCTGATTTATATATCAGAATTGGTCACATACCTTTTGAAAAAACTCAAATGAAAAAATTGAAAGATTTAAATTCTGAAATGAAAGTGACGGATTCTTCAACAGGAATTGAGATTTACGAAAATGATCCGCACATTTGGCTTTCACCGAGATTGGTAAAAGTGCAGGTGGAAAATATTTATTTAGTTTTGGTAGAAATTGATCCTGAAAATAAAGATTTTTACGCGCAAAATAAAAATGAGTATTTGGCAAAATTAGACGATTTAGATCTGGAATTAAAAAACACCTTTTCAAAAATAAAAGGCGAGAAGATTTTAGTCTTTCATCCTGCGTTTGGATATTTGGCGAGAGATTATGGTTTTGAACAAATCACAATTGAAATAGACGGTAAAGAGCCTAGTGCGGAAAATTTGGCGAACATTATTGACACAGCAAAAAAAGAAGATATAAAAACGATTTTTGTCCAAAAACAATTTAGTATGAAAAGCGCTGAATCAATCGCTCAACAAATAGATGGAAGTGTTGTCCCGCTTGATCCTTTGGCGAAGGATTATGTTGAGAATTTGAAGAGGATTGGGGTGGAGATGGGAAAATAAAATTTTGTCATTTTCGTGTAGGCGGGAATCTATTGCTACAATAAATATACATTTATTGCTTTTAAAATAATTATAAACAATGAAAGAAAATATTTACATACGAGTTATTAAATTTGGAATAGAACATCCAGAAGGATTTAATTATGATGGGATCATAAATGATAAACAATTGAAACTAAATGACTGGGAAAAAATATAGTTGATAAATATTTAGAAAGAGCTTTTAAAAATGAACAATCGCTTACTATTAATAGTAATTATCCTAATTTGGAAACGCTGTTTTTAGCGGTTAAAAAAACAACGGAACACAAAGATGATAAAACTAAATTTATAATTAATCTAGATTCGCAGTTTAAATATATTGATTATCTTGAATTAAAAGAAGCTAGAGAAACAGCCGTTAAAGCGCAGAGATTTGCTTTAGGTGCTATTCTAATATCGGTAGTATCAATTATAGCTATGCTTTTTATTATTCAAACAGTAAAAATTGATCAACAACAATATAATGAGATTAAGAATTTAATAATGGATAAAAACAATTAGAATAATAACGGAATAGTAAAATAAGTGGTAATAATTGATTCCCGCCTCCACGGGAATGACAAGTTTAAAGTATATATGATAAACAATCCAATCATCAAAATCAATAATATTTCTTTCGCTTATCAGAAAGAAAATAAGATTCTAGAAAATATAAATTTGGAAGTTTTTGGAAATGATTTTTTGGGAATTATCGGTCCTAATGGTGGAGGAAAAACTACATTGTTAAAAATAATTCTAGGGCTTATCAGTCCTGATAAAGGAAATGTCTCCGTATTTAATAAAAAACCGAAAAAAGCGAGGGATTTAATCGGCTATGTGCCGCAATTTTTGGAAATTGATCTGGATTGTCCAGTGAGCGTTTTGGATATTGTCTTGATGGGGATTTTAAGCCGTAAAAAAGTATTTCAAAAATACAATGATCAGGATTTTGAATTAGCAAAAGAAGTTTTAGATTTTGTTGATCTGTGGGATTTGAGAAATAACCAAATCGGCGAATTGTCTGGCGGACAAAGACAAAGGGTTTACATCGCGCGTGCTTTGATCAGAAAACCAAAATTGCTTATTTTAGACGAACCGACTGCCAGCATTGATGAAAAATCGGAAAAAGATTTTTGGGAGTTGCTGAAAGAAATAAATAAGAATTCCGCTATCATTATTGTTTCTCATGACACTGGCGTTGTTTTTAAAAATGTTAATAAAATCGCTTGCTTAAATAAAAGTTTGTATTGTCACGACGCGGATGAAATGACACAAGAAATTTTAGACAAGACATATAAATGCGATATTGAAATTTTGGGACACGGATTGCCTCATCGGGTTTTGAAAAAACATAAGAGCTGAAGATATAAGAATAAAAATAACGAGATATAACTAAATTTCAGACAGTTTGATTATTGAAATTTGATTATTTTTTGGTTTTTGTATCTTGTTTCTTTATAAAATAATTATTTTTAAATTATGGAGATTCTTCAATATACTTTCTTTCAAAACGCTTTAATAATTGGTATTCTTGCCAGCATTGCTTGTGGGATTATTGGTCCTTTTGTGGTGGCGAAAAGAATTTCGTTTCTTGGCGGCGGTATTGCTCATTCTTCTTTTGGCGGAATCGGGCTGGCTTATTTCTTTGGTTTTAATCCTTTAATCGGTGCGGCTGTTTTTAGTATTATGTCGGCTTTAGGTATTGGAATAGTGAGTAAAAAATTTAAAAATCGCGAAGATGCTGTCATTGGCGCAATGTGGTCTTTGGGAATGGCAATCGGATTAGTGTTTATTTATTTAACTCCAGGCTATAGCGCTGATTTATTTAGCTATTTATTCGGTAATATTTTAATGACGAGCTCTGCTGATCTAATTTTAGCTGTTATTTTAAACAT
>JAGLID010000034.1 GCA_023143145.1 Minisyncoccota bacterium
TGAATGAGATCGCCGAGAAATCAAAAGTGAAAATTGTTCTTGATGAAAAAAATTTGCCTTTTAAGAAAGATGTGGTCGCGATCAGTGAACTTTTGGGAGTGAATTTATTCGCATTTCCATCCGAAGGAAGGTTTATTGCAAGTGTTCCGGAAAAATATGCCGATAAAGTTGTCAAAAAACTTCAGAAATATAATTCTGAAGCGAAAATAATAGGTGAGGTTGAAAAAGGAGGAGGCGTATTTCTGAAAACTTCTATTGGCGGACTTCGACCCATTGAAATGCCGCAAGGGAAATTAATTCCGAGAATTTGTTGAGTTGGAATTTCAAGGTTGACAATATGTATTAAAATTATTATACTCAAAATGCTTTATGTGAACTGCTGGAGGGCAAATAAGATGACAAAAATAATAATATTGTTTTCGGGAGTTGTGCTGGTGCCATTTGGCATGTTAACGTTAGCGCTTATTCCTTCCTTCTTTCGAATTACATCAGAAAATAGCTATTTTTATCCTGTGTATTATCTTTGTTTAGCTGCCGTTTTTCTTGGAATATGCTCTATATGTTTTCTCATATATACTATGAGCAATAGTATATATGTTAATAATTTAGCTTTTGATAGAGAATATTACTTGATAGGAAAAATGGAATATATGGGCGAAATTTTCGCGCTTTTGAAAGAAACTATTGATGGAATTCCTGTTCTTGCTATAATTCCCAAAAAAAAGTTTCCTTCTGACAAAATAATTGAAGATAATTCATCAATAATAATTGGAAGTTTATTATTTGAATAATCAAAAGGATATCTTTATTTTCGAAAATAAAAACAATTTCCTGTCGAATAAAATTAACTCGCAGGATTTTTTTTGTTAATTTAAAATATAAAAAACGATCTGCCCGAATGCAATTCCTTCATCACCGCGAGGGATTTTTTTTGATGTATAAACGCCTTTATTCTCTAAATATGAAGATATATTTTTGTTGTTTGCCATTCCACCGGCAAAGTAAGTATTCGGTATATTTTTGGACGTTGAAATTAAACTTCTTGCAGGAAGCTTAGCTTCCTTTACGATTTCGTAAAATCCTTTTGCAATATATTCTTGCGCTGTTGCAGCGAGTCGTCTTTTATCTTTGTCTATATTTTTTAGCAAATGCTTAAATAGATAAGTTGTATCTAGAACTTTTTGTAATTCATAACTTCTCAGCTTGCAGGCAGGGTTTTTTATCTGCAATTTATAATCTTTGTATGGAATTGTAGAATTTTCTTCAAGAAATTTTGTCGCTTCGTGTTTTGATTTTCTCTCGTTTTTTGCAAAACCAAATAGGACTGAAACAGTATCAAGGATTCTGCCGGTGCTAGTTGTTTTCTGGCAGTTGAAATTTTGTTGGAGTTGAGAGAAAAGAAGTTCAAATTCATTTTTTGTATAGAATTTCTTCACATTTATGTAGACTTTTTCTTTTGATAGGAATTTGCTGAGAATGCTAATTAGCATTCTTGCCGGCTCTTTCACTGCCAAATCCCCGCCAATCATTGTTTGCTCTTCAAGCGAGCCAATTCTTTGAATAATAAGATTTTGACTATTGTTTATTTGAGATTTAGAATTGTAATTTTCGACTTTCGATTTTTGACTTTCGATTTTAAACACTTCTCCACCCCATATATTTCCATCAAAACCATATCCCGTCCCATCAGAAGCGATTCCGTAAAAAGTATCTGGCAAGAGGTTGTTTTTATCTACGGCTTTCGACTCAAATATATAGTTACCGACTGCTGAAAATATATGCGCTATATGATGTTGAACTTTAATGTGTGAAACTTTTAGTTTTTCTGAAAGTTTATGTCCCAAAATCGTGGAATTATAAAGTGGATGTAAATCTGTTAAAATCACGTTTGGTTTTTTTGTCTTAATCTGACTTAAAACAGCTTTTTTGAATGTTTTAAAATTGTTCTCTTCTATGAGGTCACCAAAGTTTTCAGATATAGAAATTTTGCCATTATCATAAACAACAAATCTTCCTGCAGACTCTGCGCCGAGGGATAAGATACACAATTTTTCTTTTTTTGGAAAATGAAACGTTTTTTTCATTAACGTTATCTTGTTTATTATCTACATATACTATACAATCATAAAGGCATATTTACAAATATTCTTGCTAAGTTTTATTTAAAGTGAATTATTATTTAAAAACTTTAATAATTTGCTTGTTTGATTTGGGAAAGTAATAAAAAAGAACGTGTTTTAGAACGTGTCTTTTTTTATGTGGAATTATTATTTCAAATTTTCTTTAAAAATTTTCTTTCGCCATGCTATCTATGAAATGTTTTATTTCTTTTGCTGGGATGAACAGGTTTCCACTTTGGCTAATACCGATGATTTCTCCTTTCGTATTTAAAACAGGAGATCCATCAAAGGAGGGTTTCAAGGAGTTAATAATTCTTACTCTTTTCTGGATTAGTGCTGGCTCGTTTGTTGTTGATTGAACGGTATAATCATTGATAAATTTTGAAACAATATCGGTAATCACAGCATTGTCGATGATAATAACTGTTTCTCCGAGGTTGATGTCTTCAGAATAATTTAGAGCTACAACAGGAAGATCGTTACCCTCAATTTTGATAATAGCTAGACCAGTGGGAAGGTCGATTTTTACTAATTTTGCTTCAAAGAGTTTTTCATCTTTCAATAATATCTTGATGATGTTTCTTTCTTCTTCGTCGGAATCATTTTCTTTCGGAGTCATATTATCTATGGAAGTAATAATATATCCATCGTTGGTCAGAAGTATGCCAGCACCCTTATAGAAAGAAGAACTTTCGTCGCTAGAGAATTCCATAATTTCAACCACAGAAGGAGAAACTTTTTTAATGGCTTCAATCACAGCCTCGTCAGGGGAAATTGTAACTTCCTTTGTTTCATAAATATACGTTATTCCATCACTTACTCTTTCGAGAAATTCATATTGTTTTAGATCAGGATATTTAAATAATAAATAGGGGAGCGCAAATCTATCTATTGTTATTCCCCCAATTCCTCCGACAATTAAAACAAAAATAATAGAAAGAATCATTTTTGAAATTGTATTAATTCTTTTTGCTTTTGGTAATCTTTTTTCAAGTTCTTTGATTTCATTTTTTGGTTTTTTGAAAAAGTTTTCTGCTGGACCATCATTATCATTTTGTTTATCTCTCAAAGATTTTATGGTAATGTTTTTCATTTGTTTTTAATTAGATATAATTTAATGTTTCTTATAATATATATATGATAAATAAAATCGATTTATCTGATTTGCCAATATTGAATGAAAACGATGAGGCCAATAAATAGGATAAAAAAAGATAAATTTAAAATTACAGTATTTTTCGAAAAATTATTTCGTAGATAGCTTTTGAGAATATTCCAGAAACAATAATAGGCAGATAGAATTATAGAACCAACTACTAAGTGATTGGCTGGCCAAAAACTCAACGCCCAAATTAATTCTAGCATGATAAAGCCAAGTAGAAAAGAGTATAAATTAAATGTTTTATTTTTTGCTGAATCAAGATGAATTCCACTTGCTTTGCTTTTTATAAAATTTATTTTTGTAAGGTATAATGTGGAAAAGAAAATTGAGAGAAATATAGTTAACATAATAATCCAAGCTGGAAAATCAAGAATGATATATATGCCATAAGCTCCTGATGATATCAGAAAAACTGAGATGAGTATTATAGTTTGATTTAGATTAAAGCCAGAATCTAATATATTAATTTTTACTTCTCTTTGCTCTAGCCATTTTTCTTGTTGCAAAAAAAATCTTTCAAGACCAATCAAAGAAAAGGCAAATATAATTGAGGAGGCAATTATATATAAATGTTGTAATGCATTTTCTTGTTGTAGGAATAATCGTTCGAAGCCTAACAATGAAAGCTTGGAGACATCTCCCAGAATTAATAAGAATAAAATACTTCCTGAGGAAAAAAGTAGAGATAAAATTATTGGAAGAAATTTGTATTTTGTAATCCAAAAGGCGCTGAGAGTTGATAGTAATAAAAGGACTATTAAAGAGTCAAAGGATGATGAGTTTTCAAAAAAAATTTCCATCATCGCAAAGAATATGAATGAGGGAATGATAATCTTTAGATATTTTATTAGTTTCATTTATTTTATTTTATGATTGTTCCGAGACCACTTTGACCACAGAGAGATTATTTTAAAAGACTTGGCTTTAAAATATTAATTATTTCTGACTCAATTCCAAGCTTTGAAAGTTTAATCAGCTCATTAACTTTTCCCTTCATTCTGTCAGTGACATCTATAATCGTTAATCCTTTTAGGGACAATTTGTCTTTGTATTGACTATCAAACATTTATTGATAAATCTGCATTGATAATTTGTTTCTTTTTGAGCCAAAGAGATTTCATGAGATATTCTTTTGAGAATTGTTCTGTTTATCTTTTCGTTGTCATGTTTTTATCGGTAATTACAAACCCACCTATTTTCAAAATAATAAGATGTTTTTTATTCATGAGGATTATTTTTGAAAACAATCCTATCCTTTTCTACATCAATTTTAACGATATCCTCTTCTTTTATTTTTCCTTCAATAATTTGGAGGGCAAGCTCATCTAGGATTTCATTTTGAATGGTTCTTTTCAGAGGTCTTGCTCCGTAGTTTGTTTCATAACCATGAGTGGCGATGAGTTTTTTTGCTTCATCTGTTATTTGTATTTGTATATTTTTCTTTCTTAGCCGGTTGGCAACAATCTCCAATTGAAGATTTACAATTTGCAATATTTCACTTTCTGAGAGTGAATGAAAAATTATTGTCTCATCAATTCGATTGAGAAATTCTGGTTTGAAGTGATTTTTCAATTCTGATTTTATTTTATTTTCGAATTCCTTTTCTTTGATAGTTTTTTTGCTATCACGATTTACAAATTTCAAGGAGGAATATTCTTGAATAACTTCATTGCCGATATTGGAAGTCATAATAATAATTGTATTTTTGAAGTTTACAACTCTTCCTTTGGAGTCGGTTAATCTGCCGTTATCAAGTATTTGCAAAAAGATATTGAAAACAGATGGATGCGCTTTTTCAATTTCATCGAAAAGAATTACGGAATAAGGTTTGCGCCTAATTGCTTCGGTGAGTTGTCCTCCTTCTTCGTAGCCAATATATCCTGGAGGAGAACCAATCATTCGTGAAACTGAATGTTTTTCCATATATTCACTCATATCTATTCTGATTATAGCATTTTCACTATCAAACATAAATTCGGCTAATGCTTTTGCAAGTTCCGTCTTCCCAACTCCTGTAGGTCCCATAAATATGAAAGACCCAATTGGTTTATCTTCTTCGGCGATTCCTGCTCGGCTTCTACGAACGGCATTAGAAACTGCCTTGATTGCTTCGATTTGACCAATTACTCTTTTGGAAAGTTCTTCTTCTATATGTGATAGTTTTTGAGTTTCTTCTTGAATCATCTTGATAGCCGGGATTCCTGTCCAACGTGAAACCACTTTGGCGATGTCTTCCTCGTCTACTTCTTCTTTGAGGATTGGGCGATTGCCCTGAATTTTCATAAGTCTTTTTTGTTCTTGTTTGATTTTCTTTTCTAATTCTGGTAGTTTTCCATATCTGATTTCGGCCACTTCTTGTAGTTGCGCATTACGGTCGGCAATTTCCGCAACTTGACCCAATCTTTCAATTTCTTTTTTTGAATTTCGGATATTTGAAATGATTTCTTTTTCATTTTTCCACTGGATTTCCAAATCTTTACTTTTCTCTTTCAAATCAGCAATTGTTTTTTCAAGTTCTTGCAATCTTTCTTTTGATTCTTTACCCTTCTCTTTTTTGAGAGCTTTGGTTTCAATTTCAAATCGGCGAGTTTCTCTTTTCGTCTTATCAAGTTCAGCTGGCATACTGTCGATTTCCATTCTGAGTGCCGAGGCCGCTTCGTCAATCAAATCAACGGCTTTGTCGGGAAGAAATCGGTCAGAAACATATCTTGAGGAAAGTGTTGCGGCACTTACTAGAGCTGAATCAGTAATTCTCACTCCGTGGTGAACTTCATATTTTTCTTTTATTCCTCTTAAAATCGAAATGGTATCTTCAATACTTGGTTCGCTGACAAATACCGGTTGAAATCTTCTTTCTAAGGCTGCATCTTTTTCTATATATTTCTGATATTCTTTGAGTGTTGTGGCTCCAATGGTGTGCAACTTTCCTCTTGCCAAAAGTGGCTTGAGCATATTGGATGCGTCCATCGAACCCTCTGAAGCTCCAGCTCCGACAAGCGTATGTAATTCGTCAATAAAGAGAATAATTTTTCCCGCGGATTGTTCTACTTCTTTGAGAACTGCTTTGAGCCTTTCTTCAAATTCTCCACGAAATTTTGTACCTGCAATTAAAGAGCCAAGATCAAGCGAAACCAAATCTTTATTTTTCAGTGATTCTGGTACATCTCCAGCAATAATTCTTTGAGCAAGTCCTTCTACGATTGCAGTTTTTCCAGTTCCAGCTTCACCAATCAAAACAGGATTATTTTTTGTTCTTCGAGAAATAACTTGCATCACTCTTCTGATTTCTTCGTCTCGGCCAATAACGGGGTCAAGCTTTTCTTCTTTAGCAAGTTTTGTTAGGTTTTGGGCATATTTTTCCAAAACTTGAAACTTGCTTTCTGGTTCACTATCCGACACTCTTTGTGAACCTCGAACTTCAACGAGAACTTTCAGAATATTTTCGTATGTTATTTGAAACTTATCAAGCAAGTCTTTGACAACACCGTTAACTTGAGTCATAGAAAGTAAAATATGTTCAGTGCTGATGAAATCATCTTTCAATTTATTAGCCTCTTTTTGTGAATCTTCTAAAATCCTTCCGAGATAGGGAGTGAGATATGCTTGTCCTTGCGTTTGCGTCGAATTTTGAATTTTAGGAATATTTTTGATTTTGCTGTCAATCTCAGCTTCAAGAAAATTGATTTGTACGTTAAGTTTGTTTAGAATCGAAAGAACAACTCCGCCTTCTTGTTTGATTAAGGATAGAACAAGGTGAAGAGCGTCAATTTGCTGTTGACTATAATCAGAAGCAATTGCTTGAGCTGAGGTAATCGCTTCTTGTGATTTTGTTGTAAATTTGTTTGGATTTATCATATATTTATTGTTATATAATAATAATGTTTCTTTATTTTAGTTTAGCTTTTTAGGATAAAAAAGTCAAAAAGTGCATTCGCCTAATTCTTCTAACTCTAATTGACATTTCATAAACATTAATATAATATAATAATGCTGGCCTGAAAAAGTCAAGCAAGAGGCAAAAGAACATGAAAAGAAACTATATATCGTTAGTCGTGTTGGCAATATTTATTGTTAGCATGGGAGTAGCAAGTGCGGAAACGCAAGATGCCAGTCTTCAAATTACTGGATTTGAAGATATTAACGGAATGAGATTGAAATTTTTCATTGAAGGGATAACGAATGTAAGTGGTCCTTGGGTTGTCGAGTTCTATAATTACGAGGAAGATGGGACAAGAACAGCGGTTGCAATCAAGGATTATGATGGAGCAAGTTGGAATGATATTCCTGCTGGAAGTAAGCATTTTGATTGGATTGAATTGGATTCAACAAAATTACATGCCGGATACAATATTATTACAGCAAAAATTATTTTCGGACCACTAAATCGTGTGACTGAAATTAATCCAGCAAATAATATGGATAGTTTCGTAATTTATTACGAACCTTTGCCCGAACCAGAACCAGTATTACATGTATATGAATATACAGTTTCTGAATGTTCGGCAAATTGTCACGAAGATAGATTGCCATATATGGGAAATCATAATCCAAGAGGAATCGTGCTTGAAGCAAGTTCTATCTGCTTGGATTGCCATTTTAATTATCCACCCATAGTTCCACAAAATCCATATGATATGGTTGAAGTGGAATGGTTGAATGAAGAAAAAACTAGTGGTTGGTATAAAATGGATCTTGAATATGGAGGAATTCTGGTTAGAGACACTAATATCAGTTATGTAATTAGAAATACTGGTAATTTATCAGCACACGGAAGCATAATCGTAGAGATAGAAACTAAATATAATAAAGTTTCTAAGACACATAACATCGATAATCTCAATCCAGGAGAAGAACTTCATTATATTCTAACAATTCCTAAACCAATAAGAGGAGGTGGAATTAGTTATTTCGCAACATATGAGATGTACTCTTAAGTAGATTGTGCAGGAGAAAAAGACCATTCTAAGGAGAGGTGAAATAGGTTATAAAACAATCATTTTAAATAAAATTAGGCAGTACGGACTTGAGAAACGATGAACTATATAGTTCAACAGAATCGTTTCTCTCTTTTTAAAACAGAACGGTTTCTTTATAAAAAAACACCTTCATTTTTCAGAAGGTGATTTTACAAAAATAATTATAAATCATGCTATCCGCAAGAAGCTTCTGTTGCGTTTCCTTCTCTGTTAAAACCAAATCCTGGGGCAGCGGAAACTGAGGGGAGTTCTATATTACATTCTGCAGGAGCATTTTCAAAATATGTGCATATTGTAGCAAGAAGACTCTTTGGGTCTCTGGTAGAAGAAACCTGCTCGCCGTTGATTACGAGAGCTGGAGACCCTTGAACTTTATATTTTACATTTTCATCTTTGTGAATATTAAACGTGGGAAAGCTTCCTTTGTATGTTGATTTGTCTGCGAAGTTGGCTGTAATCTTAAATTCCGTATCAGTAGTAGAAACGCAAGAGTTTAATTTTGTAGTATTAATATTGGTTTTTGTCAGGCAATTGTTTGACTCTCCAGCTTCAAGAAAACATTTTAAATAATTTATAAACTTTTCATTCTCTTCTCTCTGAATACAATATTGATTCAATTGTTCGTTAACTTCCGTTTCTCCATGCATTGCATAGTCGCAAAATTTTATTTCAAAGTCAATTTTATCTCCAAGGGCGTCTATGACTGGCAAAATTCCTTTTTCAATTTGCGTTCCATAGGGGCAATGACTCATAACGAAAAGTTCAACTTTTGGTTTGTTATTTTCAACCGAATTTTCATTTTGATTGTTTGGATAAATAACTTCATTTCCTATTCTTTTTTCTTTCGTATCTTGTATATTCAATGCTTGCGGAAATAATAACTTCTCATCTTTTGTCATATAAATATCCAATAGTTGTCCGCTTCCCGAATCTATTTTAATTTTATATAGGCCATGTTCTTCTATCGCTTTCTCTTTCACTATTATAGTACCTACACCATTCATTAAATTCTGATTAATATAATTTTCAATTGTGCTGGTAATTTTTTCAGAATCAAATTGTGCTTCTTCTGTTTCAACTATTTTTTCTAAAGCTAAGTCTTGGTCGACTTTTTCATTGTTTAATTTTTCCGTATCGATAAGTTGAATTTCATTTTTATCACTGATTTTTTCTAATCCTATCTCATCTTTCTTATCTAGAGTATTTAATATAATAAAAGATATAAATAAAACAATTACAATTATTATTGCTAGAAAGGTAAGGCTTAAATCTTCTTTCTGACTATTTTTCATTGAGTTGTAATTGATATTTTTATTATCAACACTCCCAATTGTTATATCTTGTTTAATGTCTTCTTTTTCGATTTCCATTGTTTTTATTTATAAATAAATATTGAGATTATCAAGTATATTTGTATGTTATCATAATTTATTAAAAAACTCCACTTGTAAAAAAGTGGAGTTTTGAAAGATTGTTTCTTTATTGGTTCACTAGTTGCAAGATGCTGTATTGTTTCCAGTCGTTGTGGTGGCAAATCCAAATCCAGGAGTTGGTTGAGCTGGAGAAAGTTCAGTTGCGCATTCTTCTGGAGCTGTTTCAAAGGCAGAACAAATTGAAGCAAGCAAACTTTTTGAATCTCGTCCAGAGTCTGCAACGACTTCATTGATAACGAGAGTTGGAGAACCGCCAATACTATATTTTACGTTCTCTTCTTTATAAATATTAAATGGCGGAAATTGTCCTTTATAAGTTGTTTTGTCTTCGAAATTCGCTGAGATTTTAAATTCTTTGTCAGTGGCGGCAAGACAGGTCTTCAATTTTGAAGCATTTATGTTAGCTTCTATTAAACAACTCTCCGAATCTCCAGCTTCGAGAAAACATTCAAGATAGGGAATAAATTTTGTTTCTTCTTGAGTACTGATACAATATTGTTGTAACTGTTCGTTGAGTTCTGTTTCGCCATGCATTGCATAATCAACAAACTTAAGCTCAAAGTCAATTTTATCTCCAAGTGTTTTCACGACAGGCAAAATCCCTTTTTCAATTTGAGTTCCATATGGGCAATGACTCATTACAAAAACCTCAACTTTTGGTTTTTCACTTTTCGGAATATTGGTTGCAACAATTGCTGGATTTTCATCCCCTTCGGTTGCATTTTTTGCTTCGACTTCTTCAATGTCGATTCCTTCGAAAAGCAAAATCTTCTCATCTTTTGTGAGATAGGAGGCAAAAACTCTGCCATCTCCAACATCAATCATTACTTTATATAGGCCATGTTCTTCAACTGCCTTTTCTTTAATAATAATCGAACCGTTTTCTTTCATTAAATTCTTGTTGATAAAGTTTTCAATTTTACTTGTGATTTTTTCAGAATCTAGTCGTGGCTGTTTTTCGTTTTTTAAAGAAGGTATTAAAACAAACAATACTAGCAAAGCTATAATAATTGATACTAACAATCCAAAAATAAAATGAAGGCTGAAATTCTTTCCTGTACAGCACTTTTTCTTATTTTCTTTTTTATGTTCAGAACTGATATGTTCTGTAATATCCTTTTTCGCATACTTCTTTGTTTCTTCTTTTTTTGTTTCCATATTTTTTTGTTAGTTTAAATTAGTTATAAATATATAATTATCAGATCAACCCATTAGGAGTGGATAAATAGTTTTTCAAGAAATAAGTATACAAGTGTATATTTATAAAATTGAAACTCCGATAATTATAATTATATTATAGCACAAAATTTTCAAAAGCTCTCATAATTAATTGCATTTTCTATATAATTGATTTTTGCTTTCGTTTTATTTTCGTTAATTGTTATGGCAATTACATCAATTTGCCATTGGATATCATCGGAATATTTGTTTTCTAGTAAATAATATTGGGCTGTTTTAACAATCTTTTTCTGTTTATGCGATGCAATGGCTTCTTCTGGTAGTCCATATTTTTCAGCGCTTTGCTGTGTGCGAGTCTTAACTTCAATAAAATGGAGAATATTTTTTTTCTTTGAGATTATATCGATTTCTCCAATTCTTTTGAGATAATTAATTTCAACAATCTTGTGTTTGCTTCTTTTGAGAAAATTACTTGCAATTTTCTCGCCGAGGTCACCAAATTTTCTTTTCTCGCTTGGCATTTTTTGGGTTTACAATTTTAATTAAACAAATTCAGCAGAGTTCGCGATGTTATAATTAAGAAATCGCTTTGTTGGTTGTAGTAATATATTCCGACAAGAATCAAGATGAAAAATGAGATAATGATGCCTAAAGATATAAAATCAGATTTCATATGATACCCTTTTGCAAGCTTCTCAGGTTTTTCTTGTTTTTTAGTTAAGGCAACATCCTGTCTCTCGGATTTCTTTTTGCTTTTAAATAATGTTTTCTTACTCATTTAAATTTCTTAACTGTTTAATAACTGTATTTTATAGTTTTTTTGATATTTTTGCAAATTTTTTGAATTAAGCGGTTTTTTGTAATCTTGAACAAAAAAGTGGCATAGCAATAGGCCGTTTTTAGAACTTTTTTTACTATTATAAAAATTTATCTATTTTTCAAAATTCCCAAAAATGCTTCTTGTGGAATCTCAACTCTGCCAAAAGATTTCATTTTTTTCTTTCCTTTTTTCTGTTTTTCGAGAAGCTTTCTTTTTCGAGATACATCTCCGCCGTATAATTTGGCGGTGACATCTTTTCGGAAAGGACTGATTGTGGCACGAGCAATGATTTTTCCAGAAATGGCAGCTTGCAGGGCGATGGCAAAATTTTGTCGCGGAATGACATCTTTGAGTTTAGTTACAATTCTTTGTCCTTCTTCTTGGCTTTGGTTTCTGGGAACAATTCTGGAAAATGCTTCGACTCTTTCTTCGGCCACCAAAATATCAAGTTTAACTAAGTCACCTTTTACAAAGCCCATAGTTTCATAATTCATAGAAGCAAAACCACTGGAAACACTTTTCAAATTGTCATAGAAATCAACGATAATATTTATTAACGGAATTTCATATTTCAAAATGACTCTGTCCTGAGAAAGAAAATCTGTGCTTTGATAAATTGCACGAGAATTTTCGGCAAGTTTCATAATCGCTCCAATTCTATCTTTTGGAAGTAGAAGTTCAAGTTTTGCCCAAGGTTCCTGAATTTCTTGGATGAGACCTGGGTCTGGCATATCAGCTGGAGAATATATCATAATTTCTTCGTCAGTATTTTTTTTAATTTTATAGGCAACCGACGGAGTTGTAATAACAAGATTCATATCGTATTCGCGAGTCAGTCGTTCGCTGATAATTTCTAAATGAAGCATTCCAAGAAAGCCACATTTAAAGCCTCTTCCGAGTGCTGTAGAGCTTTCCACCTCGAAAGAGAGGGAAGCGTCGTTGAGTTTTAGTTTTTCGAGACCATCACGAAGTTCAGGATAGTCATCTCCGTTAACTGGGAAAATGCTAGCGAAAACCGTTGGGCTTACTTCTTTGTATCCTGGTAAGGCTGTGATAATATTTTCAATTTCTTTCTCTTCTTTGAAGGCGGATTCATATTTTGTAATTGTGTCTCCAACTCGACATTTGCCAACTTCTTTCAAGCCCGTAGCAATATAGCCAATGTCTCCAGCTTGGAGAAGACCTGTTTTTTCAAGTTCTGGTCGAATGACACCAATTTCGATGATTTCCGATTTTGATTTTGTCTTGAGAAAGTATATCTCGTCTCCTTGATTAATTTTTCCATCAACAATTCGGACCTGAGCAACAACTCCTTTATATGAATCAAAATATGAATCAAAAATCAAAGCTCGAAGTGGTTTGTCTATGTTTCCTTGTGGAGCTGGTACTTTTTTTACAATTTCCTTCAAAACTTCGGTGACATTTTCACCAGTTTTGGCAGATATCTTGATGATTTCGCTTTCGTCAGTTCCAAGCAAATCTTCGATTTCTTTTGAAACTTCTTTAACCATAGCATTGGGCATATCAATTTTGTTGATGACGGGGATTATAACAAGGTCTTGCTCCATAGCAAAATATAAATTTGCCAAAGTTTGTGCTTGAATTCCTTGTGTGGCGTCAATAAGCAAAACTGCTCCTTCGACTGCCGCCAAAGAACGCGATACTTCATAAGCAAAATCAACATGACCAGGAGTATCAATGAGATTTAAAATATATTCTTCTCCATCAAGCGCGTAATTCATTTTGGCCGGTTGCAGTTTGATGGTAATTCCACGCTCTCTTTCTAGATCCATTTGATCAAGAAGCTGAGCTTTCATCTTGCGGTCCTCAACAGTTTTGGTCAATTCTAAAAAGCGATCAGCTAGAGTTGATTTTCCGTGGTCAATATGAGCAATAATACAAAAATTTCGGATGTTTTGTTGAGACATTTGTTTATTATTAAAATTCAAAGTTATTTTTCCTAACATACCTAATATTACCTATTAATCAAGAAAAAAGCAAGGATAGGTCTTGTTCGACGATTTATAAAAAATAAGAATTTTATAGTGATAGGACATTAAAAGTAATCAATACGACGATAATGTAGCGAAATGCTTTGCCGAGAAGAACATAAATAGTAAATTTTTTGAAGTTATATTTCAAAAGTCCGGCGACAAAGGTGAGTGGGTCGCCGATGATTGGCACCCAGGAGAAAAACAGGATAGCTGGGCCGAATTTTCTGAATTTCTCTTTTGACTTTTTTATTTCGATATCATTGAACTTGATAGATTTGTGTAATATTGTTTCGCTACCCTTGAGCCCAATATAATAATTTACAACTGACCCAAGATAGTTTCCTGTGGTGGCAATCAAAATCAAAGTAAAAACATTCATTTCTTGGCTTGTGAAATAGGCAAGTATGCCTTCAGATCCGAGAGGTAGGAGAGTTGATGCTAAAAAACTATTCAGAAAAAGACTGAGATAGGCGTTTTCAAGTAATATAGTCAATAAATATTCCATAGTATCATTATGATGTTTCTAAGTTTTATACTAGATTAAATTTTCTTTCTTGTACAATGTTTATGAAAAATATATTGTATAAAAAATTTTGAACAATATTATTTGGATGTTATAATGAAATAATAAATTATAAACGAATTTCTATATGATACAAAAAAGATGGTTGATTAATAAAAAGTATCCTAAAAAATTTCAAGAGCAGTTTCCTGAATTTTCATCTATAGTCCTTCAGCTTTTATGGGATCGAAAAATTAATAATCAAACTCTGATTAATGAGTTTTTCAATCCTGATTATTTACAAGACATTCATAATCCATATCTTTTAAAGGATATGGATAAGGCGGTGCAAAGAATTTTTCACGCTTTAGAAAATGATGAAAAAATATTTGTTTATGGAGATTACGATGTCGATGGTGTCACTTCGTCGGTGGTTATTGTGAAAACTTTGATTGAGCTAAAATCTGTTCTAAAGCAAATTAGTAAAGAGGAGGCTAAAAAATTTATTAGTGTATACATTCCAGATCGCGAACTTGAAGGTTATGGTTTGAATAAAGAAGCAGTCAAAAAAATTAAACAGGAAAAAACGGATTTAATCATTACGGTTGATTGTGGAATTTCAAGTTTTGAAAGTGTGGAGATAATAAACAAATTAGGAATGGAAATTATTATCACGGATCATCATCATATTCCCGAAAAGATTCCTAATGCTTTGGCGGTAATAAATTCCAGACAAAAAGATTGTGGATATCCATTCAAGAATCTTGCGGGAGTAGGAATTGCTTTCAAACTTGTTCAAGGTCTTCTGGTGGAATTAGAAAAAAGAAAACCGAACGGAAAGATAAAACTTACTCTTGGGTTCGAGAAATGGTTACTTGATTTTGTGGCGCTGGGAACAGTGGCGGATTGTGTTGACCTTGTGGGAGAGAATCGAACTTTGCTCACTTATGGTCTTATTGTAATCAATAAAACCCAGCGAGTCGGAATCAAAAAACTTGTTGAAGCAGCGGGAACAAAAATGAGAGTGAACGGAAATGTAACAGAGACAAAAGCAATTGATGCGACTACAATTGGATTTATGCTGGCGCCAAGATTGAATGCTGCTGGCCGAATGGATCATGCGAATACTTCTTATGAACTTTTGATTTGTGAAAATGCTACTGAAGCTGAAAAACTTGTTGGCAAATTGGAAAAAAATAATCAAAGTCGACAAAGAATTACGGAAAAGGCTATGCAAGAAATTAAAGAAAGGCTTAATAAAAAGAAGAAACTGCCAAAAATAATTATTGAGTCAGATGCAGATTGGAGAATTGGAATCGTTGGATTGGTAGCTGGAAAATTAGTTAATGAATATGCCAGACCATTTCTCGTTTTGCAATCGCAGAAGGAATTGCTAGCTGGCTCAGGAAGAAGTATTTCAGAATTTAATTTGATTGAAGCCATTGAAAAATGCAAAGATATTTTGATTAGTTTTGGCGGACATTCACAAGCTGCGGGATTGAAAGTTGAAGAAAAAAATTTCAAGAAATTAAAAAAAAGATTAGAGCAAATTGCTGATGAAATTTTATCCGAAGATGATCTTATTCCGTCGGTTGAAATTGATTGTGAAGTTCAACACGAACAAATTGATTGGAGTCTTTTTGATGAAGTTGAAAAGTTTAATCCTTTCGGAAATGGAAATCAAAAACCAGTTTTTGTCACCAAGAAATTTGAAGTACATGAAATTCGAACTGTAGGAAGTGACAATGCCCATTTGAAATTATGTTTTAAAATTTCGTTAAGTGATGGCAGTGTAAAATATTTTAAGGCCATTGGATTTCGCTTGGGAAAATTAGCCGAGGAAATGCCTGATGGAAAAAATGGTTTGCGTTGGGGAGACATTGTTGATGTTGTTTTCCAGTTGGAAATAAATGAATGGAATGGAAAGCGGGAATTACAAATGAATGTTTTGGATTTGAAGGTGAGTGAGTAAGTCACGCTTGTAACACACCCCATCTGCTTTGCAGATTTATCCCTCTCAAGAGGGGAATATGAAAGTCATTCTGAACTTGATTCAGAATCTTTCATATATTAAAAAAAATAATTTTATGAAAAAAATACCAAAATCGATTTCCTTAAAAATTTCTCCAGTCGTTCTTTATATTGAAGATTTGGAAGAAATAGAAGAAATTTATAAAGATAATTTTGAAGATTATAAAATAACTGTTAAAAGCAAAGAACTCGAAAATGATTTTGAATTCGGTTCCGTTAAAGAGCTTACAGAAAATTTTAATAAAAAGAATATTTATAAATTACACGATCTTTCCTTTGAATCATATAATCCTTATATAAATATATATTTTAGAAATATTGAAGTTAAAATATATAGTTCAAATAATGATGTAAAATCAATAGGTATAACAAGTAAATTGAAAAATGCTACAGACAAAAAACCTTTTAGTTATAAGTTTTTAACTAATAAAATATTATTATTCATTTCACTTTTTTTCATTCTTCTTTTAGACAGATTAATAAATGAAATCTACCCGCTTATAATTATAGCTTTACTTTTCTTATTTCTTTTATGGGGCTTCTGGTTATATAATATTTTTGAAAATAATTATTCTACAATTCGTCTAAAGAGAAGAAGTGAACAAAAAGGTTTTTTGACAGAAAACAAGAATAATATTATGCTTTTTTTCATTTCTGCATTATTTTATATATTTAGAGAAGTTATTGCATCTAAATTAATTTAGATATAATATCACCTTTTCTGCTCGAATATATTCCCCTCTTGAGAGGGGTGGACGCGGAGCGGACGGGGTGTGTTTAGAATAATATTATGCGTAAAATAATTACATATAATCCAAAGTTAAAACAGCTAGCGAAAAACTTAAGAAATAATAGCACTTTGTCGGAAGTGTTGTTGTGGGAGCATTTGAAAGGCAAAAAAATGAAAGGATATGATTTTCATCGACAAAAACCCGTGGGAAATTATATCGTTGATTTTTTCT
>JAGLID010000035.1 GCA_023143145.1 Minisyncoccota bacterium
AATTATATCGTTGATTTTTTCTGTTCTGATTTAATGTTGGCAATTGAAATTGATGGAATCAGTCACGATGAAAAAATTTATAACGATACCAAGAGACAAAAAGAGTTAGAAAGATTTGGAATAAAATTTTTGAGATTTAATGATGTTGATGTGAAGAAAAATCTTGAGGGCGTTGTTATGGCGATTGAAGAGTGGATTGAAAAATATAACTCGTAACACACCCCATCTGCTTTGCAGATTTACCCCTCTCAAGAGGGGAATTTCGTTTACAATAATAATTTGTTCAGAACTTTCAAAAGTGATAAAATAAAAATATAAAACTAAAATAAAATCTATGCTTTCAAAAGTGAATTCATGTGCGGTTATTGGTTTGGATTGTGAGCCAGTGGAAGTGGAGCTGGACATCACTGCGGGATTGGGAAATATTACGGTTGTTGGTCTTCCTGACACAGCTGTGCAGGAATCAAAAGAAAGAGTTCGTTCGGCGATTAAGAATTCTGGGTTTTCTTATCCCACGACAAGAATTACTATCAATCTTGCTCCTGCGGACATCAAGAAAGCTGGACCAGCTTATGATTTGCCGATTGCAGTTTGTATGCTTTTGGCGACAAATCAAATTTCTGCTGATTTGAAAGACAGTCTTTTCGTGGGAGAGTTGGCGCTTGAGGGAAAGCTGAGACACACTAATGGAATTTTACCGATTGCAATTTTTGCCAGAGAAAAAGGCTATAAAAAATTATATATTCCGAAAATTAATGAGTATGAAGCGAGTTTAGTGGAGGGGATTGATATTATTCCGATTAACAGCTTGCTTGAATTGGCAAAACATCTCGACGGCACAAAAATTATTGAGCCGACCAAACCGCATGACTTACAAGATGTAATTGAAGATAATAATTTTTCTATTGATTTTGCTCATATCAAAGGACAAGAACATATCAAACGAGCTTTGGAAATTGCGGCGAGTGGGGGACATAATGTTTTGATGAGTGGGCCTCCGGGAACTGGAAAAACTCTTTTGGCTCGAGCAATTCCGACTATACTTCCGAAAATGACCAAAGAGGAAATTTTGGAAATTACAAAAATATATAGTATCGCTGGACTTTTGCCAAGCGATAAGCCTTTGATTCGCATTAGACCTTTTCGCACTCCGCATCACAGTGCTAGTTCCGTTTCGCTGGTTGGCGGAGGATCATTTCCAAAGCCGGGTGAGATAAGTTTGGCTCATCGAGGGGTTTTGTTCCTTGATGAACTTCCAGAATTTCCACGAACAATTTTGGAAAATTTGCGTCAACCTTTGGAAGATGGTGTGGTCACAATTAGTCGAGCTCAGGGAACGCTGACTTTTCCAGCAAAATTTAGTCTAGTTGCCAGCATGAACCCTTGTCCTTGCGGATATGCCAGCGATCCAGATCGTGATTGTAGTTGTTCGCCAATGCAAATTATCAAATATCAAAAGAAAATTTCCGGTCCATTGATTGATAGAATTGATTTACACATTGAAGTTCCTCGAATCAAATTTGAAAAATTAGCAGATGAGAAGCTGGCTGAAAATTCAGCTTTAATTCGAGAGCGAGTTGAAAAAGCTCGACAAATTCAGCACACAAGATTTATAGACAAAAAAATCATTTCCAATTCGGAAATGAATTCTCAAGAAGTGAAAGAATTTTGTAAGATTGATGAAACGACTTTGGAAATCTTGAAAACGGCTGTGAGTCAATTTCAATTAAGCGCACGGTCGTATTATAAAATGCTCAAACTTGCCAGAACAATTGCTGACCTTGAAGGAACAGAAAATATTCAAAGTTCACATGTTGCAGAAGCGTTGCAATACAGACCGAGGAGCAGTGTGGTATAGAGCTAGTTTTTTTCATACTCAAGAAACGGATCCTCTATTTTGATTCTACCTGCTTCGGCATCTCCTATGCCAACATATAAATCAGCCGTTTCAGGAGTCACTAATTTTCTTGAAGGTATTTAATGGTAAAAAATATATCGCATATTTAAAAAACTAATCTGGAATTTAAACAAGATACAATTGGAGACATTTTAACTAGCGAGCACGAGAT
>JAGLID010000036.1 GCA_023143145.1 Minisyncoccota bacterium
GGATTATAACCATTTTTCACTTCATTATAATCATCATAAGAATCTCCGTCTGTGTCCGAATTGTTTTCGTCAGTTCCAATAATTTTTTCCAAATAATCAGGAAATCCGTCTTGATCCGTGTCTAATTGTTTATCAATTTCAACTTCCTTTTCACTTTCTAGAACAGTAGTATCATTGTCTATAGGTAATTGACTATCATCTTCCTTGTCTAAGAATAAAAAATATATTGCGCCAAAACCAATAATAGCCAGAACAACTATGATCAATGAGATAATTTTCTTATTGATTTTTTTTTCAGACTTAGGACTAATTGGTTCGCCCTCACTATCCAACTTGATCTCCATGCTATTTTCATTGGATTGTATGTTTTGTTCCATATTTTTGTTTTAGTTTATAAATATATATTTCCCACGAGTTATATATTTTTGATTTTTGTAAATTAAAATTATTGACCATCACCATTTGTAGAGACACGATTTATCGCGTCTAAAAGCGTAATAATTTCTGCAAAAATTTTATCCTGTATCCAAACTCAATAAAACACGTTTCTTATCATATATATTATCAGTTTAACATAAATTTGGAAATAAAAAAAGAAGAGTGAAATTTTACCCATCAAAAGAAGAGTGAAATTTTACTCAATGTTTTTAGATTTCCTTGCCGCAACTGATACAATGATTTTTTGTCTCTGAAAAATTAGTTCGACATTTTTCAGAGCAAAACACTCTGGAATTAATAGCGTCTATATTTTCCTTCGTTGGTTCAATGACCAATATATTACAGCCACTACAAACTGTTTGTCTTAACGATTTTCCTAAGTCAATGCCCTTTAACTTTGAACAGGATTCACAAAATATTTCCCCATCTTCCACGCCAACACGATTATAATCAAATAACGATTTGCCACAAGAGTTACATTCTACCACTTTTTTCACCTCCTAAAATAAGATTATCATTTTAAAAATAATAGTCAAGGTAAGTCTTTATATCAAAAAAATTTTATAAATAAATAATGGGGAGGATTTTACTATCTTATTCTTTGCAAAACTCCTCCCCAATATTCCACATGAAGCAGATATTGATTTTTATACATTTCAAAATCTGTTTCTTCAAAACATTTTAAATATAATACTGTTCTTTCCTTTATTTCGTCAATTCTTTTCTTAAACAAATTTCCATTATTTTCATTACTTCTCATTTTATATTCTCCTCCTCTTTTTAATTTTGTTTTTTATCTTCAATAAAAAAACGCCTTATAAATAAGTCGTTTGTTTCTGTTTATATTTTGAGAACTTAATTTATTACAACAAACCACCTATCCTTTCAAAAGCATAAAATATTTTTTGGTTGTTGTTTTCGTTAAACTCATAACAATAAATTATTCTCAATATTTTTATAAAACAATGGAAAATAGTGTCAAATAATAATAATTCAGATTACCTTAAATTCATTTCCTGATGAAAGTATACAAATTTCATATACTAATACCAAAACAACAAAAACTAGAAGATTCTAGACCCAAAAAACGCATAAACTTTTTAATTCGCACTAAGACTACCCGAAAAGTCAACGATAAATTCGTTCAAATCGTTCTTGATTCATTTTTTCTTCGTTAAAATATTTCTCCTGATATTTGACAATTTCTTTCATATTCTCATTTATAGCTTCAATAGCTCTTTTTCGAGAAAAATTAAACGATTGCCATTTTTGGTTTTGCTCGGCATATTTTATTTTTTCTTCAAACAAAACCCTCTCGCATTCAGAACCCCATAAATTGCGACACAAAAGTTCGGGAGGAGTTGGATATTTCCAATATAATCCCATTGCCGCTTCTCTCTTAGTTTCTTCGCTAACATCTAATTGAAAAATCTTTACCATTTCCGGAATAGCATCTTTGGACAGATTATAAAGATAGAAGGAATCCAAATGTTTTCCTTGAGACAACCTTTCTATATTTTTTCTAGCAATGTATGCATCAGGATTAATAATGTTTATCGCTCCCCAAAACAAAATTGAAAAACAAAACATTGCCAGCAAAAAAAATGATTCATCCTTCTCTTTGAATATCTTATATAAGAAATTCAAAAATGCAAAGCAAATCCAAAACAAGAAAATAAAAACTAAAAATCTAGAGAAAGTCAAACCATAACCGTCTATATAGACTGAGAATCTAGTATAAGCTGAAAATATAATCACCAGCATTTCCAAAACAAGAACCGCGCCTAGAATTTTGAATATCTTTTTTTCCTTCAAAGTCTCTTTTACGCCAAACTTATCCAATCCAAAAACTAATACAAAAGAAATGATTGAAGCGAAAATCAATTCATGAAATCCCTTTTTGGCATATTCCGCATAGGTAATATATCCCTCAATCCCCCAGACATAATCTTTTCCACCAAAAAGATAGAAAAACTGGACAACAATGAAACTTAAAAATAACAGCTCAACTAAAACTAGAACTGTAGAGGATTCAATAGAACCTATAATTTTTCTTTCTTCTATTGTTTTTTCTTCCTCTCCTTCCGCTTTTTTTCCTTTCATAATTCCAGAAAAAATACCAATGAAAAAATAAGAAATTACCGCAATCTTCAGAAACCTAAGAACTACCTCAAAATTAATGTCAATATGAATATATTTCGTTGCATAAGACTGAAACACTAAATCTGCTGAGGACAAAAGCCAGAACAAAATTATCAGAAAAGGAAAAGCAATCATAATCCCCCTTATAACACTTTTGATTTTCTTTGAATCAGTTTTATCATCGCTTGAAACTGTTTTTCTATTCTCTCTGACAAATCCCGCTGATGAGAAAAAAGACCTTAAGGGAAATAGAAAAGGAAGAGTTGAATATTTCAAAAAACTGAAACTCAAAATACCTCTATTTAGAAATAAAGAAAAAAAGAAAAAGATGAGATATATACTTCCAATATAATTAAAAAATGTCAGAAACCCACTTGATCTGAAAAGGATTCCAGTAGAAAAAAGGAGAATTGAAGCTAGAATAAAAATCTGCATTTTGCCTACTTTCCGCTCAAATCTTTTCACAAGCACTAATGAAAAAATAATCAAAACGAAATTGAAAACAAAAAAAGAAACACCAATCGGCTTTTGATAAAATAGATAATCAAACAACACCCCCAAAACTATCGCGAAAAAAGCAACAAAATAAAAACTCTTTTTTTTCCTAGTCATAAAGTTGAAATATTAATAAAGTAATTAAAGTATAGATAATGGCTGATAAAAGTCAAGAAAAATACAATCTTCACGGAAATGATTGACAAAATTATAATTTTATGATATAACATCCATAAATATGGACTGTTTTATATTTATATTAACTAAAGAATATTTATGGAAAGAACAAAAGAAGAATTTAAAAAACAAATGAGTAAAATTTTTATGGGAGGAATATTATTAGCAATGGCGTTTTTAATGACTGGTGTTGGTTCTGCATTTAGTGAAACAATTTGTTTAACAAACTGCAAAGGTGATTTTGATAATGACAGTGATGTAGACGGTTCTGATTTAGCAGTGTTTAGCGCTGATTTTGGTAGAACAGATTGTTTAGATATAGAAAAAGTAGTCACTGTCACTTCTCCAAATGACGGAGAAACGATTGTTAAAGGTTATCAAGATTACACAATTTGGTGGAATGTTAATTCAACACTGTCTTCAAATCCCGACAATGAAGTAAAAATTACTTATTGTCCGACATTCGGTTCTAATCAATCATGTCAAATAATTATTGAGACAACAAAAAGTCAGAATGGGTCTTATGGTTATTATAGTTGGTCAGTTCCAGCTTCTTTAGAGAATGGTACTTATAAAATTGCTGTTATCTCTCTAGGATATGGTACAGATTTATCTGATATGAGTGATGCTGACTTTAATGTTGTTTCTTTGGATATTACTCCGTCTATAACTGTCACTTCTCCCAATGGCGGAGAAAGTTTTAAAAAAGGACTAAGCTATAATATTAGTTGGGAGACTGAAGGAACTATTCCAAATTTTGGTATTTCATTACAAGACTCAAATAATCTTGGAAGAAGTATTGTTTCTATTGACGGTGATAATTCTGTTAATTCGCATACTTACAGCTGGCTAGTTGATGAAGATTTACCCTCTGGACAATATAAGCTCCGTGTTTCTGGGACTGATTATTCTAATGCTACTGATATAAGCGATAATTATTTTAGTATTGTAGATTCTTCAACAAGCTCGTCTATTACCATTACCTCTCCCAACAGCGAAGAAGAATGAGAAATTGGCAAAACATATCAAATCAAATGGAATACGACAGGATTATCTTCTGATGAAAAATTAAGAATTATCATTTATACAGAATCTACACAGAGGAGTCACATTATTGCTGAATCTGTTAACAATACTGGCAGTCATAACTGGATAACAGAATTTCCAGGATTAGTAATTCAACCACATCAAAAATTTTATATTTATATTGACAATTCAAGTATCTATGATTATTCAGAAGTTTTTTATCTTTCAGAAGCTTCTGATAGTGAATCCATTACCGTTACTTCTCCAAATGGCGAAGAAGAATTGAAGATTGGCAAACAGCATCTAATTAAATGGAGCACAACAGGTGATATCAATCAAGTCACCGTTGCTTTAAATAAAAGCGGCGTGTATGTTAAAAATCTAATTTGGAATATTAATAATCTTGGAAGTATTTCATGGGCTCCTGATCTTAGTCTTGAGTCTGGTGACGATTATAAAATTAAAATTACAGATCCGGATAACGGCGTTTATGATGAAGGCGATGATTATTTCAGTATTACAAAATCATCTGAATTTATCTGCCTACCCGACAACACTCTTTTAAAGCTCCTCAATGAATGAATTACCCCGCAGCAAGCTGACAAGGTATCAGTTGCATATTTATGCTAAACCATCAAATAACGTTGGTTGCGAATAATAAGTTTGATTGTAATCTTTTCCTTGATTTTTGACATAGTTCTTTATTGTCTCTTCGTTGGCATAAAGACCTACGGTGTTTATATAATATCCATTTGTCCAAAACTTTCCTCCCCAGAGAAACTTTTTGACTTCAGGATGCTTTTTGAATATTTCTTTAGATGTAATACTTTTTATTGTTTGCACAATTGTTTTCGGAGATATCATTGGAATACTCTGAACTAGAAAATGAACATGATTCTCATCAGTTCCAATTTCTACAAAGTGTATTTCATATCGCTTGCTTATTTCAATGCAAACATTCTTTAGCGTTATAGATACTTCATCTGTTATCGTCTTTCGACGATATTTTACTGGACATACGATATGATAAAACAAAACTGTTTTATTGTGATTTTTATAAATATGTTTATCTTCTTTCATAACTGTATTATACCACACTGCGAGACTGCGACCCCGCAGCAAGCTGACGGGGAATTTATTCTATT
>JAGLID010000037.1 GCA_023143145.1 Minisyncoccota bacterium
TTTAGTTAAGAGAAGTTTTTCAATTTTTAATTCTGGATTATGCTTTTGAGGAACATCGATTTCATCTTCTCCAAAAATAACTTCTCCGCCCTCCAAAACTGCGTAAATATGACTTTGTTCTATCGTAGCGGGAAGCGCTCTATGGACCTCTATCTCTAGAAATTCGTGCGAAATTTTCATTGCTCTTTCAAAATCTTGAAAAATATGTTCTAGTCCGCTAACAAAAATATTGCCGAAAGAATGACCTTTGTGTCCCCCGTCAAAAATTTCCCGTCCAACTCTTAGTCCAAAAAGTTCTTTTTTCCAAGAAGGAGCGTCAGAAAAGGCTATTAAATGTCTTCTGATGTCGCCAGCCGGTAAAGTTTTGAAATCTATACTGAATTGAGCACTTGATCCTCCGCTGTCAAGCATGGAACAAACAGCGGATAATTTCACGGGATATTTTTTCAGACCAATCAATGTCGTTTTTGATACTGCGCTTCCACCGCCAAAGCAAACTATTTCTTTTTTCATTACAAATTAGATTAAAGATAAAATAATTTTTGCCAAAACATCCGGGTCATGAACTATCGGACCGTTTATGTCAAGAAATAAATCGGCTCCAATTATTTTTGGATTTGCTTTTTTGGAAAGCTTTTTTCTGTCAAATTTGACATAATCATAAACAAGATGGCTTTCTTTTTGATACGCAGAAATTTTATTTTTTGATGGAATTTTTTGATTATATATTACATAATCTAAAATGTCTTTTCCTAAATATTTTTCAACTTCATTTACAAAATCAGACACAGTATAAATTGTTGTCTCGCCAAGTTTCGTCATTGCATTACAAACATAAACTTTTTTTGCTTGGCTTTTTTTCATCGCTTCTGCCATTCCTTTAACCAGCAAATTCGGCATCAAAGAAGAATAAAGGTCTCCCGGTCCGATAACAACAAAATCTGCTTCTAAAATCGCTTCTCTCACTTTTTCGCTAATTTTTACTTCTGGTTCAAGCCAAACTTTCTTTGTTTTCAAAAATGGATTTCTCAATGGCAAATCTATTTCGCTTTCCCCATTTAAGATATGACCATTTTCTAATTTTGCATATATGTTACATTTATCCAAAGTAACAGGAAAAGCTTTCCCTTTTGCTCCAAGTAACTTTTCAATTTCTTCCTTGCCGTCCTCTATACCTCTTGTTTTTTCAAGCGCTGCTAATAAAATATTTCCAAGCGTATGAGTATCCAGTTCGCCACCTTTAAATCTATAATTTATTAATTCCAGCATACCTACATTATCAGAAAGGGCAGCGATGATTCTTCTGATGTCTCCTGCTGGAGATACGTCATATGATCTTCTTAATTTCCCTGTAGATCCACCGCTATCCACCATTGAAGTAATTCCCCAGAGATTTTGACCCAATTTCTTAAAAGATTTTAGCAAAGGAATAATACCACTTCCCCCGCCAATAATAACTACTCTTTTTGCTAAAGAATTTTGCAGATAAAGACCTTTATGTGTTCTGATGAAAACTTCCGGATGATCAACATCTAGATCTTTCGCGATTCCGACTTTAATAATAAATTTTAAAAATCCGGCATATCTTATTATTGGTTTATAACTGCCATTTGCTTTAATTCCTAATTTATCAACATAAATAATTTCTTTTGCTCTCGAAGTTTTGGCTAAAAGTTCTCTGTAATTTCTCATTTTTTCTGGATCGCAAACCAAAATTATCTCTCCTTGAGTCAAGACTTCAATCGCGCTATCAAAAATTATCGGGCCATAAACAGTTTCAGCCTGAGTCCTTGCTATTTCTTCAAATTTTGTTTCCAACTCCTGAGATAATCCGCGATTACCGACAAGTACGACTCTCTTTGTCCTCACAAATTTCTTTATAATTTCTTCAGAGAAATCAAGTTTTAGATTTGTTTCAATCTGTTTAATTTCTTCATCTTTTATGGGATGATATTTTCCAAATTTTTCTGTAATCAATTGATTGACAATATAATATTGTTCAGCTACGGTTTTTGTCGCCATATTTGAAATTTGATCTCCGCAAATCATTGGAATTATATGAGTGGCAAGTTTTGCTATAATTGAATTTTTATTTCCCGTAATGGCAATTTTGACTTTTGCTTTGCTATTTTTGAGAACCCTGACAATTTCATCCGTTTCTCCTGAATAGCTGATAACAATCAAGGTATTAGCTGAAAGATTTTCTATTTCATTAGCATAAAGAACTCTCACGTTAACACCGAGTTTATCCGCAATTGTTGTAGCATTTAGTCCAGGCAAATCAACACTGCTTGAAATGCCCGTAATTAAAATCGGTTCTTTTAAAAGCGAAGAAAATTTTTCCAAAGAAATCTTTCTTCTTTTTCTAAGAACCTTCGGAATTTCATTTATTTCTTTCTCTATCGCAAATTTCATATTTTCAGATTGAAAGATAAAATAATTTTTGCCAAAACATCTGGATCGTGAACTATCGGACCATTTGGATTAACAAATAAATCAGCGCCGACTATTTCTGGTTTTACTATTTTAGAAAGTTTTTTTCTATCAAACTTTACATAGTCAAATACAAAAGGCTCTTCTTTTTGATATTCTTGAACCATTTCTACAGAAGGAACTCTTTGATTATAAACAACAAAATCCAAAACATCTTTTCCTAGATATTTTTCAATTTCGCTTACAAATTTGGCAACATTATATCCGTATGTTTCTCCAAGTTTTGTCATCGCGTTGCAAACAAAAACTTTTTTGGCTTTGCTTTTTTTGATTGCTTCTGGAACTCCTTTTACTAGAAAATTTGGGATTAAAGAAGAATATAAATCACCCGGACCAATCACAATAATATCAGCATTCAGAATTGCTTTCTGAGCGTCTGGATAAATTTTTGATTTTGGCTTCAGCCAAACTTTTTTTATTTTCAAAAACGGATTTCTTAAAGGAGTGTCTATTTCATCTTCTCCCTCTAGAATCTGCCCATTTTCCAGTTCAGCGAAAAGTGTCGGATTGTCTACAGTGGCTGGAAAAGCTTTGCCTTTTGATCCAAGCATTTTTTCTATTTCTTCTTTGCTTGATTTGAAATCATTTACTCTTTCCAAGGCGGCAAATAAAATATTTCCAAAGGTATGACTGTTCAATTCCCCGCCTTTGAAGCGGTGATTTATTATTTCAGTGGCATTGGGATGGTCTGAAAGAGCGGCTATCAGTCTTCTTATGTCTCCCGCTGCTAAAACTTTGTAATCTTTTCTTAATTTTCCCGTTGAGCCTCCGCTATCTACCATAGAAGTAATACCGCAAACATTATGACTTAATTTCTTGAAAGATTTAAGCAAAGAAGGAATTCCACTGCCTCCACCAAAAACAACAACATTTTTAACATCTTTGAAAAGCGGAGACTTAAACCCTCTCACCGTTCTCATCAAAATTTCAGGGTGGTCAATATCTAGGCTTTTGGCCTTTCCGATTTTGGTGACAAAGTTTAGAATGCCAGCATATCTTATCAATGACTTATAGCGACCACTGCCTATAATTTTCAACTTATTTATATAGATTATATCACTGACTCTAGCAGCCTTTTTCAGGGCGATATTATAATCAGTCATTTTTTCCGGCTCTATTATCAGAATTATTTCTCCCTGAGTCAAAACTTCAACAGCGCTATAGAAAATTATCGGACCCAAGATAGCCTCGGCTTGAGTTTTAGTCAGTTCTTGAAATTTGGTTTCCGTTTCTTCTGATAATCCTCGAGAGCCGATGATAACCACTCTTTTTGCGGATACGAATTTGTTAATAATCTCTCTTGAAAATGCCAGTTCCAGATTATGCTTAATCTGTTTAATGTCTTTATCTTCAATCGGTTTGTATTTTCCAAATTGTTCTAAAATTAACTGGTTGATAATATAATATTCCTCCACCACCGTTTTTGTTGCTATGTCTGAAATTTGTTCTCCACAAATCATTGGAATTACATGAGTAGCATATTCCGCGAGAGTTGAATTTTTGTTGCCAGTAATTGCTATTTTAACTTTTGCTTTGCTTTTTTTTAGAATCTGAATAGCTTCCTCTGTTTCTCCGGAAAAACTGAGAGCAATTACTGTATTTGCCGAAAAATCAAAAACTTCGCTAGTATAGCGAATTTTCACATTGATACCCATCTTGTCAGTTATTTTTTCCACGCCCCAGCCGGGAAAGTCAATACTGCTTGAAATGCCCGTGATTAAAATTGGCTCTTTTAAAAGAGAAGAAAACTTTTTGAGAGAAGTTTTTCTTCTTTTTCTAAGAATTTTTGGAATTTCATTTATTTCTTTTTCTACGGAAAATTTCATATTTTTGAGTTAGTGTTTTTAAT
>JAGLID010000038.1 GCA_023143145.1 Minisyncoccota bacterium
GTTAGGATTTGAAGCGTTTAAGATCTTCAATCAACTTCAAAACATTTTTTCTGGAATGATTATCTTTTGGCAATCTGTAGATATCTACTAGAGAAACCATTTCTAGCGCTTTTCTCATTGATAAAAGCACTTCTGAGACCGAATCTCTCGGACCGAATATCCAGCCATCGGCACAATGAGGCTCTATCTCGCAAGACGCTACCCTTGCAAGCCGTCCATTATCAAAAATATTCTCTTGTCCAGACATATCGCTAAAGAAAAACTCAGGAAACAGTTTGCTTAAAGTATCTAACGGAAATGCGTCAGAGTCTTTTGTTGTTCTGTTGAGATATGGTTCTGTGACAACAGCATTGCGAGGAATAATTTCTACTCCCCCTGGTACTCTTCTATAATTGAAGAAATAATTATAGATAACGAGCGAGTGCCCCATTATATTTGTCGTCCGAATACCTTCCTCAATTAGATGTTTCAGAAGATTATTTATCAATAACCAATGCTCCGTACTTTTTAGTCCGTAGATATAAAAGTCTACGGGGTTCTCCTCGATAGCGATGAATGTTGAATCTACTGAAACGACTGGAAGAATTTTGTCCTCTTTGTCGTCATAGATATAACATCCTTTTTTGTCAGCCAAGACTGTAAATCCTGGATAACCCAAGCTCAGATTGGAGATTGCTGTCTGATAAATTTCTCCGTTCGCTCCTCTTTTATTGACAACAAGAGACGCAAATGGACTGGGACAAACTGCCTTTGTCTGTCCTTTATTCCAGATCCAATCATCCCCTTTAATCTCAGTTCCTAGCGGAGCTCTCTGCTCCAACAAATATAGATATTCGTCTTTACTAAGAAAACTTTTTCCGCGCACGCTTTTGATGGTTCTTACCAGCCCTCGCGCCATATCAATTAATTCTATGCCCGTTTCCAGCATTTATTTCACCTCTTTTGTTTAGTCTTTTTATGACTGTTTAAATCATAATTCCAAAAACCTAATCTGTCAAATAAAAAAGGTGAGATAAAGATGAAACAAAATAGCTAATCATCCCTTTTTTTGAAATAAAAAAAACAGGGCGAAAACTGAAGTTTCAGTTCTTGTACGCCCATTTTAAATTTGGCTTATTGCGATTGAGACTATGCTAAACAAGCAAGAAAAAAGAGCACCCGGGTATTGCTCGCCATAACTTGAATATCCTGCATGAGAAAGGACCCTCAAAATTCCAAATGCTGCAAATACCAATAATATTAGCTTAATATGAAATCCATATTCTACATTGCCCACTCCAGCTATGCCATTTATTATTATTAATAAAAGCGCAGTAAAACCGGCAACGCTAGTAGCACAATCATACTCTTTATAAAAATACAAGCATGCACTTATTATAATTAACAACACGATAAATATAATTATTAATATTATTTCTATGTTTAATGTCATTTAACATTATCCTCCTTTGTTTTTGATTATGCATCCATTATAGCAAGAGAAAACAATTATTTTATCACAACAATTTCCTCCTTAACTTTTTATCTCCTTCCCACAAAAAATATTATCTTTGCCGAAAGTTTGTCTCACTAGTGACAGAAAATTGTTTGCAAAATTAACAACTAAATTTTCATCTCTAAGAAATAATAAATTTTTAAAGAGCTTTTGCCCTCATTTTCCAGCACAACAAAACCTCTTAGCACATCAAAAAAATATGTCAAGAGTTCGCTTACGCTAAAAAATAGCAAACAAAAAAAGAACACTTAAAAACCATAATTATTTACGATTTTTATTCAATCTTTCGGTTATTTATCACGGGAGCGGATTTATAGCTCATTTTTCGTTTTAAAATTTCAATAATATTTATCTTGTCATATTGCGCCTCTATACAAATAAAATGTTTATATAATAGAAAAAAGATAGTTTTATTTTTGGAAATAAAAAAGGGAAGAACCAATTGGATTGGAACTTCCATTTATTCGTATTTTTGTCCGCATGGGACAACAGGTCTACTGACGTAGAAAGTATGATTCTGTTTGTCCTCTTTAACTCCACCCTCTGAGTAAAATTTGCACCCGCCTCCATTAATGGAGGCGATTTTTTCCACCACCTCTAAAGAGGTGGATCCTTTTACAAGAAGGCTGCCATCCCATATATCTCCTCCTTTTATATATATGATGTTTTTATTGTCTCCGATTGGTAAAACCATGCTTTTTGCATTCAAACGGTTAGTCTCGAAAAATACGAAAATACATATTAACAATAAAAATACGCCAAGACCTATAATCACTTTAGTGTCACAGCCATCTGAACTTATTGTATACTTCCTCCTATTTTAGATATTTAATTTGATTATCATATAAACCAAATTAATTTAGTGTCTTATCATAAAAAAAACAAAGATGTCAAGTAATTCGCATCAAATAACCAAAACAAGCTTCACATCACTGAAGCTCGCTATATTATATACGATATACCAATTTTATGACTTTTTAAATCATAATTCCAAAAACCTAATCTGTTAAATTGTATGAATAAAGTGAAATAAATATGAAATAAAAACAGCTAATTTTTGCATTTTTTGAAATAAAAAAGAGAGCTCTAAAAAAAGAAGAGCTCATGCTATAAATTTTGGTTATACTGTTCCCCTTTTCTATTATAGGATGACGAGATTTCACTTCTCCATATCCTAATGATTTATAATCTTCTTCTGGTGCTCCAATGATTATCGATCTTTAGAGCGCATGATCAAGCTTATCCACTCTTGCCTCCTATTTCATGTTTATCTAGACATCTTCTTTTCTTTCTTTCTTCTGTTACAATATCACAAACAACAAGAAAAATAGCGTAAAGTGATATAATTGCAATCAGAAAAACAATTCCTATCATAATAAGACTCATTCTATTTACCTCCTTACATCTTAAACAGACTGTTTCCAAAACTACCTCTAACCTATCATATAAATAAATTTGTCAAGGTTTGCGGATTAAAATTTCCTCCGCAATTTTCCGCGAAGCATTTTGTGAAGGCGCTAATTCTGAGAGTTTTTGTTTTATTTTATTTTGTAAATTCTTGTCAGACAATAATTTCAAAATAGCATCAGCCAAATCCTGTGAATTGCTGACAGTTTCGTCAATTATCAAAGAAGCATTTTTTTCAGCAAAAAACTTTGCGTTTTCGGGTTGATGATTGTTGGCGGAAGTGGAAAGCGGAATCAAAATATTCGGTTTTTGCAAAGCGACAATTTCCGCCAAACTGTTCGCTCCCGCGCGGCTGATAACTATATCTGCCAAAGCAAAAGCATCTTTCATTTCTTTTTTTATGAAAGGGTAAACGCGATATCGTTCCGGATATTTTAAATTTAATTCACTGATTTTATTTTTTATTTCTTTATAGTTTTTATCTCCGCATTGATGAATAATCTGGCACTTTTCAATTAAATTTGGCAAAATCTCCAGCACCATTTCATTTATTTTTTGCGCCCCTTGACTGCCTCCAAAAATCAAGACAGTTGGCAAATCTGGAGAAAGTTTAAAGAATTCAAGAGCGTTTTCACGACTGCCCTTTTCGATATCAGATCTAATGGGGTTACCTGTTAAAATCACCTTACTTTTGTCAAAATATTTTTCAGCGGCGGAAAATGAGATAAGAATTTTGGAAGCAAAACGAGCAATAATACGATTAGCCAATCCAGGAACAATATCAGATTCGTGAGTAATAATTGGGATTTTTAAAACCCATGAAGCAATCACTGGCGGAACGCTGGCAAAACCTCCTTTACTGAAAACTATATCTGGTTTGAATTTATAAATATAATATAGTGATTGAATTATACCTACTGGAATTTTCAGAATATC
>JAGLID010000039.1 GCA_023143145.1 Minisyncoccota bacterium
AAAGGAATTAGATGTCCGCCCGTTCCGCCACCAGTTAAAAGTATTTTCATAAAGATATGTTGTTAAAATGTTTATATGTTAAAATGAATTTTTCTTGCCACCAATCTAAATTTATTATATCATTAAACAAGAAATATTGGAAAATTAAAATTATTTTCATTCGTGTGGCTAAAGCCGAGTAGAAATTTTAGTCGTCTAACAATTTAAATAAATTCTATGCAAAAATTTATTATCAATGGAGGAAAAACTCTTAAGGGGGTTGTTGAAATTGGAGGATACAAAAATGCCGCAGGGCCTATTTTAGCGGCAACTCTTTTAACAAAAGAAGAATGTGTTATTGATAATTTGTCACGGGTCACTGATGTGTTTAATTTGATTAAGGTTTTGGAAAGTATTGGCGTGGAAGTTGAATGGATTGGAAAGAATCAAATAAAAATTAAAGCGGGAGAGAAAGTTGATCCTGATAAAATGGATTATTCTACTGTTGAAAAAATGAGAATTTCTGTTTTACTGATTGGTCCTCTTTTAGCGCGATTTAAAAAATTCAAAATCCCCCATCCAGGAGGAGATAAAATTGGCTTAAGACCAATTGATTCTCATCTTGAAGCTTTGAGAAAACTTGGCGCCGAGATTTACGAGGAGAATAATTTCTACTATTTTGATGCAAAAAATCTTCAGGGAAAAGAAGTTATTTTGAATGAATTTTCTGTCACAGCAACAGAAAATTTGATGATGGCAGCCAGCTTGGTTTCTGGAACAACTGTCATTAAAACAGCAGCAGCCGAACCTCAAGTCCAAGACACTGGCGATATCTTGAAAAAAATGGGAGTTGAGATTGAAGGAGTTGGAACTCATCAAATTACAATCAAAGGGCAAGGACAACTTCATGGTGTTAATCATTCTGTTATTCCAGACCCACTAGAGGCGGGAACATTTATTGTTTTGGCTATTGCTACTCAAAGCGAGATAAAAATAAAAAATGTTATTATCAGTCATTTGGAATTGTTTTTGGAAAAACTAAGAGAAATTGGCGCTAATTTTGAAATTGAATCAAACAGCGTAATTGTCAAACCGAGTCAAAATCTTAGAGCAACTAAAATCCAATCCCTGCCTTTCCCTGGTTTTCCAACTGATTTACAGCCTATGGTGTCGGTGTTGCTTACTCAAACAGAAGGAAAAAGTTTGGTTCACGATCCGCTTTATGAGTCTCGCTTAGGACATCTCAAGGAATTAAAAAAAATGGGAGCGGATATAGAAATTGCCGATCCTCATCGCGCCTTTATTTTCGGACCAACTCCGCTCAACGCAAATAAAATAACTGGAATGGATATTCGCGCTGGCGCCTCCCTGATTATTGCTGCTTTGATCTCCAAAGGAAAAAGCGAAATTTATGGCGTTGAACAAATTGATCGAGGATATGAAAAAATAGACGAGAAACTGAGAAAACTGGGAGCGGAGATTAAGAGAATAGAAATTTGAAATTAGGAAATTTGAAATTGGTTGTAACTCGTTTTAATTTGTAGCAACTTATTGGCCCCATACTCTGTGTGGAGCCTTTTGTGATTTCAGGAGAAATTTCAAATTGCGGGAACTATTTTGAAGTTTCAATAATTTTTAATATAGACAGAATATTTTAATAAGTTTTGTTCGCTTGGGAAACATTAATAACTGTTTACAAAACAGTTCTCTAAAAAATGATTTCAAGATAAATTATTTAAACCCAAAAAAATAGCGGGAAATAACTCTGATTTTTGATGACATTTATCATCCAGAATTATTTCTCGCTTACCTCTGTGAAATCTTAATACTTGTTAAATTTCTCTTCTGCCTCCGCAAAAGAGTAAAAAAAGCATCTTCTATTGGTTCTCCTCTCAAATTTTCTATCCAATAGATTTCTTCGCCTTCTTTATAGCCCTTGAAAAGATCTACCTAATGACCCTCTTTCAGTCGTTCTACTAATTTTACATCGAATTCTTCTTGATTTCCTGCAATTTTTATTAGAATTTTCATTTTGTTTCTTCTAAATAATTTTTGAGGGAGATCCGCTCCCTCATCGTTACTATACTGCCAATTCCCATCCTTTTTCGGTCTTTATCCAGCAATAATCTTGAGCGCGCGACATAGTGTCAATTCGCGCTGGTAGATTATTGACAATTGTGACATTTTCCGCATACTGGAATGCTAAGATTTCTGATGCGTCATAGGAACTAAGAATCCTTCCTATGTCTAATTTTACGAGTTCCGCCGAATTCAAAAATTCATCTGCCAGAATTTCTATATCTGGTTTGGAAAACAAAACCGTTTTCCCAGATTTTACGAGAATCCTTGCTCGATTTAGGGCATTTTCAACATAGAATTTCCTCGCAGTCTTTCTATCGTTCGTCAATAATACCATTAGACAGTTCAGTGCAAAGGTCCCATCTCCTTTTGCACCTGTTGCGTTGCTTATTCTCAAATCTCCCAACCTTACGACGTTGAGACATCCCGGTTCAGTCGCCTGTCCTTCATAAGGATTAGAGACTGATTTCATAAGCACAGTTCGTGTCTTTTTACCAAAAAGACAAAGTTCCCAGGAGATAGGTGATCCTACTGCCAGAAGATCGCCGATTTTTTGTTTTAAAAACAAAATTTTGAATTCTTCTTCGCCATAGACTTTTCCTTCTTCGTCTGCCTTCCTTTGGAAAAGCTCTCTCCATGCCTTAAAATAGTCATGGGAGATTTTCAACATCATTCCTTTCTGATGAGCTTCCATGACATCTCCTACGGTCCTTTCTCGCAATGGAACTGTGCCATCTAGATAACACAATGTGAGCATCTCTAACTGGCCAGGATTCCTCCATCCACCGGAAAGGTGAATTTTTGAAAATCCTTCTTTTTTCCAAATCTCAAAAATCTCTTCCCGTGTATGGTTACCATATAAAACAATGCATCGATCTGCTGTAAATAATACACCGTCTATTAGGTCTTCTGGGACTGGAGATGCTTGTTTAGGATCCCTAACCCCAGTACAAATTTTGACAGTTTTTGCATCCAATATGTTTGGAAATATTTCATCCATAGGGAAAACAGTCTTCTCTAATTTAGTCATTTCTTATTTTCAAAATCATTCAACTCCTTCTGTATTTATGTATCCCACATGAGAAATTCCTCCGGGGCGTTTTTTAAATAAAAATATTTATATTCAAAAAACGTCCAAGAAAAAATTTGCTAGGGTTTATATATATTTTAAATACAAACCCTAACTTTAAGATGGGAGAGCAAATACTCCAGTAATATAGACATCAATTTCTTTTTTGCCGTCTAGCCCAATCCGATAAGTCACGCTTATCATGACTTGATAATTTTCGAGATTTTGCTTTTCGATAACCTCTCCAAGCCAAGCCATAGATTCGACTGTGTTTCTGAAAATTATACCTTTTTCTGGAATTTTTGTAACTAGATTTATAACTGCATTTGCGCCCAATGTTCCTAGCCAATGATTTCCACCAGCGGCTACAATTTTCTTGCTTTCGTCCAAAGGATTTTTCGTCACGATTATTGTTGCGAAGTCGCCATGCCATTCTTCTCCAGTTGCGTAAGAAAGCGCGATATTCGATAGATATTTGTCTATTTTGTCAGGCGATAACTTAGCGTGATATCCATCTTTTGTCCTGGTAAAATAGTCGCACTTTTTGGCCATACTAGACAGCCGCAAACACCAGCTTGGCCTTACCTCTCGAACTCGGAAATCCTCAATGCTAACTGAAAGCATTTCTATCGGCGTTTCTGGTTCAACCCAGATAAATACGGGCAATCTAGAAACATGCTCCAGGTCTCTTAGGGTACAGGTATACAGGTTCTCAAGTAGAACTTGATACATCAACAACCTCACAACAGGATTCGCCACCGACAGTCCACTTGCATAAGAAATATCTGATAAGATTTTCTGCAAGTTTTCAATAGGAAAGCAGAAAGGTATGTCAAACTCCTGTATGTCTAAAGGATTTAATCCGAAATGTACATTTTTATTACAAAACCCTTGTTCACTAGAACCATCTTTACCAAACAAACATCTGTCAGACAATCTTATTACGTTATTTGTTTCTTTATTTTTTTCCTTTACTGTTCCTCCAATAATTCCAATTTTACCTTGTTCAATAATTTTATGGATCTTTCGTGCCATTCGTAAAGCGTTCTTTTCTACATCTTTTTGTCTCATCACCTTCCCTCCTTGAATATATATCTTCTAATTATTGTATTGTTAGGAATAAATATGTATTTATCAATGAACAACTCCCAACTACGCATTATATATACAAATACATATCTGTCAAGGTCAAAAAATCAATAACATACAAATACGGTATCACAGTCCAGAGATTTAGGGAACTATGGCACCGTCATGTTATTAAAATGTTAAAATTGTCTCTACTCTACCGTCACGCTCTTTGCTAGATTTCTTGGTTTGTCAATATCAAATCCAAATTCCATTCCCATATAAGCCGCAAAGAGATGAAGAGGTGTTGTTGTTAAAACTGGTGTAAGCATTTCAAGAGTTTTAGGAATGTAAATCACATCATCTGCTATGTCTTCTATATTCTTATTGCCTTTAGTCGTGATAGCGATAATTTTTCCTCGTCTCGCTTTAATTTCCTCCATATTGCTCCACATTTTTTCATAAACACTATCATTCGGAACTACAAAAACGCTAGGAAAATTTTCATCAATCATCGCAATCGGTCCGTGTTTCATTTCTCCTCCAGCATATCCCTCGGCGTGAATGTGATAAGCAATTTCTTTCAGTTTCAACGCCCCTTCTCTCGCAATCGGATAGTTATATTTTCTTCCAAGAAAAAGAAAATTTTTGTATTTAGAATATTTTGCTGCTAAGCTTTTTATTTGTTCATGATTTTTTAGAGTTTCTTCAATAAGACAAGGCAATTTATCAATTTCCTCTATTATTCGCTTCCCCATAACAAGTGACATATCTCTTGTTCTTCCAAGATATATAGTAAAAAGCGCAAGAACTATTATCTGAGAAACAAAAGCTTTCGTTGACGCTACAGAAAGTTCTGGACCGGCATGATTATAAACTCCAGCTTCAGTTTCTCTGGAAATTGTGCTGCCCACAGTATTCACAATTCCAAGCGTTAAGGCTCCTTTTCTTTTCGCTTCCAAGAGAGAAGCTATGGTATCGGCAGTTTCTCCTGACTGACTGATGGCAATAACAGCTGTTTTAGAATCTATAATTGGTTTTCTATATCGAAATTCACTGCCAAGTTCAACTTCAACTGGAATTCCAGCATACTCTTCAAGCATATACTCGCCAACAAATCCAGCAAGGCTTGCTGTTCCACAAGCTATTATTATTATTCTATTTATATTTCTCAATTTATCTTGATCGAGAACTTCTAAACCTCCTAATTTCACTAGACCTTGATCTAAAATCATTCTTCCTCTTGTTGAATTTTTTACCACTTCTGGAATCTCAAATATTTCTTTTAATAAAAAATGCTCATATCCATTTTTCCTAATTTCAGAAACATCTAAATCCACACTACAACATTCCTTATGTACTTTATTATTATTGGCGATGGAAACAATTTTACAATCGTCTTTGGTGACAATGCCTAATTCGCCATCGTCAAGATAAATCACTTTATCGGTATATCCTGCTACTGCTGACGAATCCGAAGCTATGAAATTTTCATTTTTTCCAATACAAATTACAAGCGGACTACTTTTTTTCGCAACGACAATTTTTCCCGGATCGTTTTTTGAAATTACAGCCAGAGCATAAGCGCCTTCAATACACTTTAAAACATCTGCTAAGGTTTGCTCAAGGCTTCCTTTGAATCGTTCTTCTATTAAATGCGCGATTACTTCTGTGTCAGTGTTTGATTGGAATTTATGTCCGTTTTTAATTAAATCTTCTTTTAGGATTTTATAATTTTCAATAATTCCATTATGAACAACAAATATATTTCCACTACAATCGCTATGCGGATGAGCGTTTGCTTCCGATGGATATCCGTGTGTTGCCCATCTGGTGTGCGCAATTCCAATACTGCCATTTGATTTCATTCCTTTTAATTTCTCTTCCAGCGCATTTATTCTGCCAATTGATCGTACACAGTTTAAAGTATTTTCCTCACTTAAAACAGCCATACCAGAGGAGTCATATCCTCTATACTCTAACTTTTTTAAAGCATCTAATAAAAATTCAGATGCTTGTCTCTTCCCAATATAACCTGCTATTCCACACATAGTTTATTTTATTATTTATTATTTATTTTTGTCTGATTTTTGGTAAATTCCAATTTGAATTATCAATAACCAAATCTGCAACTTCCGATGGCGAAACTTCTTCAATGTATTTACTTTGAGCTGGCAAATATTTATTATTAAGTTTCTCAACTGTCTCTTCTCCATCTCTCTTTTCAATTCTTTTTCGGCATTCTTTAATAGAAATATCAAGAAATATTTTATAATCTAGATAGGAAATAAATTCATCTCTAAATACATATACTCCTTCAAAAATAATTATAGTATTTTTATTGATTATAAATTTTCTCTTTACATCATATTTATCCGTAGTTGTATTAAGAAGAGTGAGTTCTATATTTAATTCCTTGTTTCTTTGAATTGGTATTAATAGGCTCCTAACAACAAGATTTATATCAAAAGTTTTGTGAAAACAGTTGTAAATCAAATCATCACCCGCATATCGGATACTTTTTGGATTGCAAAAATCATCTATATGAATTATTTGTATCTTTCTTTTCTTTGATAATAAATATTTTTCAAAACTTAAAGAAAATTCTGTTTTACCTGATCCATCAATTCCATTTATTCCTAAAATAAAAGCTCGATTTTCATCTTTTCTTTTATCAATTTCATTCAGAATATCATCATAAATCGAAAGTCTTATATTTTCAGATTCGAGCATATATTTTTTCTAATCATTTAATATTATGCCAAATATGAGAAAATATTATCCTTTGCATTTGACTTGTCGCTTCATCTTCAATTATTGTTCCTATCGGCTCGCCAGTCGGTCCGATAGAAATGAATGCCACTTTGTTGCCGTAAATAATAATATAATTTGGCGCGCTTTCATTAACATTATCTAACCATTTTCGTTCATCTTTGCCTCGAAGCTCCCCTCCTTTTCCAATAGCAATAACTTTAACTTTAACGCCTTTTTCAATTCTTTCTTCAGAAAAACTTTTAAAGGACTTATATAAATATTCCCTGATTGATTCTGCGCTATAAACAAAATATTCTTTATTTTCTAGTTTAGACGTTATTTTCAAAACATCTTTTAAAATTTCTTTAGTCCCAGAATATCCTTCGTAATATTTTAGAAACGGTTTATGCGAAATTTTCGAATAGAGCAATTGCAAATCTGGAATATTTTTTAAAATTTCTTTTTTCGTTTTAGTAATCTCCTTTTCTCTCTCTTCTAAAACACTAATTATTTTAGAAGGATCTTCTGGAACAAAATATTGATGGCTTCTTTTTTCATAATAGCTGGCTAGTCCCATCGCTATTAATTTTTTCAAAATATCGTAACCAGTTCCACGATTAACATTTGCTTCCTGCGCAATTTTTCTTACTGGAGAAGGGCCCAAGTTTAAAAGAGCAAGATATACCTTAATCTCTTTTTCTTTTAAACCAAATTCCAGAAGAGCTTTTTCTAGCATTTAAACATTATTAATAAATTATTACACCATATTTTTAATTCTACACTTTTAAAAATAACTGTCAATGTTTTTCTAAAATATGTTAAAATAACAAAAACAACGGCTTATACAAGCCATTGTTTGTCAATATATATTCTACAATATATTATTTATAATCAGTTCGTATTGTTTTTACAATTATTTTTACCATTCCTTCTCCTCTAATCCATTTTCTGCCGCCTTTCTTTGGGCAGCTTGTTTGGAGATTCCTTCTCCTTCGGCGATTTTTTCTTCACCGAGAAAAACTCCAATTAAAAATTGCTTATCATGGTCAGGTCCCCACTCTCTAATAACTTTATATGCAGGAGTAACACCGACTTTGTCCTGAGCTTTCTCTTGAAAAGTACTCTTTGGATCTTGGTATAACTTTTCTTCCAAAATATCGTTCATTTTACTCAGAAAATATTTTTCAATAAATATTTTTGATTCGTTATATCCCTGATCAAGATAGATTGCTCCAATAACAGCTTCAAGAGCATTAGCAATAATATATTGTCGCGCTCTTCCAGTGTCTTTCGACTCACCTTTGCTCAGCAGTAGGTATTCTTCTAAACCAATTTCGTTTGAAATTTTTGCAAGCATTTTCCGGTTAACTAAGGCTGCTCGATAATTCGTTAACTCTCCTTCAGGATTTGAAAAAGTGTTATATAAAAATTCTGTTGTAACAAGCTCCAAAACTGCATCGCCTAGAAACTCTAATCGTTCATTTTGATCAAGCTCGAAATTTTTATGCTCATTTATGTATGAGCGGTGAACTAGAGATTGTTGCAAAAGATCTTTATTTTTAAATTTTACTCCGATTTTTTTTTCAAGTTTTTCTAAATCATCCATAATTCAAATTTATGTTGTATTTATTATTTTTAACTTCTACTTTAATTGTTTTCAAAATACAAATTATACTTTCTTTATTTATCTGGTTTATCATTTTCAGTATTTTTCGTCTTAATCTCTTTTTTCTCCAATTTATTTTCAACCTCTTCTTTATATAAACTTCCTAGTACTCCATTTATAAATTTTCCACTTGAGTTTCCTCCAAATGACTTAGCAAGTTCAATTGCTTCATTAATTGCAACTCTCGGAGGAACATCTTTTCTTTTGCTGAATATTAATTCATAAATTCCAATGCGAAGTATATTTCTGTCAATGATTGTGACTTGCTCAATAGGCCATTCGGGAGCTAATCTCTGGATAATTGAATCTATTTCTTTCAAATTATGGAAAACACCGTTTATTACATCGGCAACAAAATCATCTTTTTCTGCACCTACTCCGTATTCCTTGATATTATTTTTCACAATAAGATTAAGTTTTTCCTTGCTCTTGGCATTGCTATCGCCTTCAAGAACAGAGATTTGAAAATCCCATTCGTACAAACTTTGCATTGTTATCGATCTAGACAGGTGTCTATTGGACATAATACCTTGTTTTTAAACTGGTTTTATTTATCACCGCGAACAACACTTTTCATTCCTTCTTTCCTGTCTTCTTTTTTACTTTCAGTTTTCTTTAGCGTCTCAACTTCTTTCTGAATCTTTTTTAGGTCCTTACTTTCATCTTTGGCTTTCTTTTTTAAAATCTTTGACCGCTCTTTCTTAGGAAGTTTTTTGGTAACATCGATTACTTCTCTTTTCTTGTACATACCACAATTCAAACATGCGTGATGTGGTTTTATAGGTTTACCGCAACTTTCACATTTAGCCATATTAATTGCCTTGAGAGCATGATGTGATCGTCGCTGATTTCTTGCTGCATTAGTTAGTTTTTTCTTTGGATGTGGCATATTTTTATTATTCTTATTTGATTTTATTATTTATCTTAATATTACACTAGCTTATTTTATTTTGCAAGTCTTATAATTTTTTATTTGCGTCCAATTCAAAAAGTAATTTCTCAATTGGACCAAAAGATTTTCTGTGAATTTTACACGGACCTTTTTTATAAAGCATATCCATATGAAGCTTAGTTCCATAACCTTTGTGCTTTGCAAATCCATAACCGGGATATTGTTTATCAAGATTCAATAATATTCTGTCTCTGGTCACTTTTGCAATAATTGAAGCGGCGCTAACGGAAAAAACGGTTTGATCTGCTTTAGGAATTGCTAATTGACTTGTAGGAAAACTATCAAGAACATTAATACCGTCAATTAATAAAAAATCGGGTTTAATATTTAATGCTTCAATTGCTCTCTTCATTGCAAGCTTAGTCGCTTCAAGTATATTTATGTTATCAATAATTTCTTCTGAAATAATTCCTGCTGACCAGTCCAATGAATTTTCAGTTATAAGTTCATAGAAATATTCTCTCTTTTTTTCAGATATAGTTTTGGAATCTCTTATACCTTTGTCAGCTAATTTTTTATAGATTTTAAAATCAGAAAAGACAATCGCTGCGGCAACAACCGGACCTGCTAATGGACCACGGCCAGCCTCATCAACTCCGGCAATATATTTGTATCCTTTTTTGAATAGTTTTTCCTCTCGTGTAAAATCAGGAATAATCATTGTATTACCTTTCAATTCCGCTTTAAAGAATTAGCAATATAAAAGGGCCTTTTTGTCGCATTTATTAGAACCCTATCTACTAAAAACAAGTTTATATCTCATGTAATTTAGTATATTCATTATAATTATTTTCTATTTTTTGTCAACAAGACGTGATTTTTGAATATAAAACATAAAATACAACGAATTAAACGATTTTTATAAAAAAGAACGGTCATATTAGAGTTGAATCAAAAAATTGCAATTTATTAGCTATGATATATAATTAAATTATTAATAATTATAATTTTAAATATATGGAAGAAGAAAAATCATCTATAAAAAAATATCAGGAATTTTGGAACCGTGTTGATAAAAATCTATCTGAAGGGAATTATTCAGGTTATAAGATAGCAATAGTTGAAACTGAAAAAATCTTGCTGATGGTCCTCAATGACAAGAATTTTCCTGGTAAAGATACTGAAGAAAAAATTGAGCACGCAAAAATTGTACTTCAGAATCCTGAAAAATTAAAATATTCACGCTCAATGTATAAAAGAATAATTCAAGAACCTGGGTTTGATGTGTCAGAAGCTGATACAAAAGAAATATTAATTGGATATTATGATTCGATTGCAAGTATTGTCAAAACTCAGGAAAAAGACATCTCTAAAAAAGAAAGACTAGGACTTTTCCTGCAAAGACATTTTGGCAACTTTCCCACAAAAAGCAAAAAAATACTATTAATGATTGCACTTTCTTTTCTGATAATATTTATCTTAACGGATACGTCAACAGGAATTGCGATAACACAATCGATTACAAATTTCACGAGGTTTCTTTTTTATACAGTTCTATTTGGCGCTCTTAAGCTCTTAGCTGTTTTAGTTGTAATTATCGGATTATTATATTATTTGCAAAATCGAAAGAATAAATAATTTAACTCATTTGCATCAGAATTAAGCTTTATGAAATTTACCCATCTTCATACACATAGTCATTATAGTCTTCTTGACGGTTTGGCGAAAATTGACGATCTTATAAAACGTGCTCAGGAATTGGAAATGGATTCCCTGGCTCTTACTGATCACGGCGTAATGTATGGAGCTGTTGAATTTTATCAAAAAGCAAAAAAGAATAATATCAAACCGATTATTGGCGTTGAAGCATATGTTGCGAAAAATTCTCACTTAGATAGAAATCCCGGTATAGATGATAAGAGAAATCACCTCATACTTCTTGCGAAAAATGAGATAGGTTATAAAAACCTTATTAAATTAACAACTTCAGCTCACATTGAAGGATTTTATTATAAACCTCGAATTGATAAAGAACTTCTCAAACAGCATTCGGAAGGTCTTATTGGTACAAGTGCTTGCATGGGAGGAGAAATTTCACAGGCAATTCTCGCAAATGATATTGAGAAAGCTGAAAAGATTATCAATGAATTTCAGGAAATTTTTGGTAAGGAAAATTTCTATCTTGAGCTTGAAGACCATTTAAGTCTCAATGGACAAAAAGAAATAAATGACGCCTTAATAAAACTTTCTGAAAAAACCAAGGCTCCACTTGTGGCTGCAAATGATGTTCATTATATAAAGAAAGACGACGACAAAGCTCAGGACATTTTGCTTTGTATTCAAATGAACAGAACCGTTGATGAGAAAAACCGAATGACTATGATCGGTGAAGATTATTCTATGAAAAGTACTAAAGAAATGATTAGGAATTTTAGACATATTCCTGAGGCAATCGATAATACTCAAAGAATTGTATCGCAGTGTAATATTGAGCTTGAGCTTGGAAAAATTCTCCTACCTCAATATATAATTCCCGAAAATATGACTTCCGAAAAATACCTTGAGAAACTATGTCGAATTGGAATTGAAAAAAAATATGGAAAAACAAATGACACAATTGAAAAAAGATTACGATTTGAATTAGATACAATTGAGAAAATGGGCTTTGCATCATATTTTCTTATTGTTCAAGACTTTGTTAATTGGTCAAAAAGCCAAGGAATTGTCGTTGGCCCTGGAAGAGGATCAGCTGCTGGATCAATCGTGTCGTACCTTAACGGTATTACAGATGTTGATCCAATTAAATATGATTTACTTTTTGAAAGGTTTCTAAATCCTGATCGAATTAGTATGCCTGATATTGATTTGGATTTTGCTGATAATAGGAGAGATGAAGTTTTGAAATATGTAGCAAAAAAATATGGTCAAGATCATGTGGCACAGATTATCACTTTTGGAACAATGGCAGCTCGTGCTGCTATTCGTGATACTGGAAGGGCTCTTGGACTCCCCTATTCTTTGTGTGATCGAGTTTCTAAAGCAATTCCAATGTTCACTAAACTTCCAGATGCAGTTGCTAATGTCAAAGAGCTAAAAGATATGTACGAAGGTGAATCAGTGGTTAAGAACCTAATTGACAATGCTTTGAAATTAGAAGGAGTTGCGAGGCATAGCTCCACTCATGCCTGTGGTGTTGTAATCAGCAAAAATGCTCTCGACCATTACACTCCTTGCCAATATCCACCACAAGGAGATTCAGGACTTGTGACGCAATATGATTGGCATATTATTGAGGACCTTGGACTTTTAAAAATGGATTTTTTGGGATTAAAAAACCTTACTATTATTGAAGCCGCGATTAAAATTATTAAAAATACCAGAGGAATTGTTATTGATATTGATAAAATACCTTTGGACGACGCGCCCGCGTATAAATTGTTTCATGACGGCGAAACTACCGGCGTATTTCAATTTGAAAGTTCCGGTATGAAAAGATATTTAAAAGAATTAAAACCTACTGAATTTGAAGATATTGTCGCCATGGTCGCCCTGTATCGCCCAGGTCCGATGGAGTGGATCCCTGACTATATCGCAGGCAAACATGGCCGCAAAAAACCGGAGTATCTACATCCCAAACTTGAACCGATTTTAAAAAAAACTTACGGAGTTGCAATCTACCAAGAACAGGTTATGCAAATGGCGCGAGATTTAGCCGGTTTTACAATGGCGGAGGCAGATGTGTTGCGCAAGGCCGTAGGAAAAAAGATTTTAAAATTATTAAAAAAACAAAAAGAAAAGTTTATTGACGGTTGTGTTAAAAATGGAATTCACAGCCAGCTGGCTGAAAAAATATTTTCATTTATAGAGCCCTTTGCCGGTTACGGTTTTAATCGCAGCCATGCCGCTTGTTACGCCATGATTGCCTATCAAACCGCTTATTTAAAAGCGCATTGGCCGACTGAATTTATGGCTGCTTTGTTAACCGCTGATCAGCAAAATACTGATCGCATCGCGATTGAAATTGATGAATGCAAGCGCATGAAAATTAATGTGACTCGCCCTGATGTAAATCAGTCTTTTGAGTCTTTTACCGTGGTAACAAGCCAAGCTAAAAACAATAAACCGGTTTCCGATCATGAAAAGGTTAATACTATCCGTTTTGGATTGAACGCCGTAAAAAATATCGGCGGACATATTTCCGAGGTTTTAATCGCGGAGCGAAAATTAAACGGCCGGTATAAAGATATTGCCGATTTAC
>JAGLID010000004.1 GCA_023143145.1 Minisyncoccota bacterium
CATATAAATTTCATATTATTATTGTTATATTATTTAATTAATAATTAAAATAGTTGTTATAATAGGTTACTGTTGATATGTGTAAAAACCTAAACGACAGCTAAAACAAAAAGATTTTTTTATAAATATTTGTTAATAACTGTTGTATAAAAAAGTGGATAAGAAGTGGAAAACAGTGAAAAATATTTATTTTATTTTTTTAGTAAAAATTGTAAACAAGTTATGTGCAAAGTTATTCCTATAAATTTTCGTAGTTTTTAATAGTTTATACACACTTTATAAACAAAATAGTGTTAAATTTATGAATAAAGCTTTTCAGTTAAGAGATTTATTTCTTGTTCAATTGTTTTATCTGTTTCTATCTCTCTGGATATTTTTTCAAAAGCATGCATTGCTGTAGTGTGGTCTCTCCCACCAAGCCAAGTTCCAATTGAAGGAAAGGAGCTTTTTATTTCACTTCGCATTAAATACATAGCAATTTGTCGAGGTTTGACAATTTCTTTTTTTCGGTTTTTTATAATAAGCTCATTGTTTGAAACATCATAAAATTCTGAGACAAGCTTGAGAATATCTTTTGGAGTAATTGCCTTTTTGATTGGCTGAGAAATAGTACTGGCCAAAATATTGGTTGTTGTTTTGATGTCGGGATAGCTATTATTTAGTTCACAAACTGCCATAACTCGAGTTAGAGCTCCTTGTAATTCTCTAATATTTTTTTGTATATGAAGGGCAATATAGCCGAGTGATTCTTCTGGTATTTCGAAATTTCTTTCTTTTGCCTTTGCTTGAAGGATGGCAAATCTAGTTTCATAGTCTGGAGATCCAACATCGGCTATCATACCTCCCTCAAATCGGGATCTTAGGCGTTCTTCAAGCGCTGGTATGGCCTTAGGAGGTCTGTCGCTAGAAAGGACAATTTGTTTATTATTTTCGTATAAAGTGTTAAATGTGTGGAAAAATTCTTCCTGAGTCTTTTCTTTTCCTGCCAAAAACTGGATATCGTCAATGATGAGAACATCTATTTTTCGGTAAATTGCTTTGAATGATTTTGTATTTTTTCCCGAGATTGCGCTTATAAGTTCATTGGTAAATTTTTCCGAGGAAGCATATTTAACCTTTTTGTTCGGATCTTGTTTCAAAATATGATTTCCGATTGATTGGAGCATATGAGTTTTTCCTAGCCCAACTCCCCCATAAATAAAAAGAGGGTTATAGATTGACCCTGGATTTTTGCTTACAGCCGAGCAGGCGGCATAAGCTAACTCATTGTTTGAGCCAACTATAAAATTATCAAATGTATATTGTGGATTTAAAGAAAGATTTTCATTGTTATAATAAATTTCTTTTTTTGTAGTAGGAGATTCATTTATTATTTCTCTTGAAGAGTTGTTATTTTCCTGAATAACCTGTTTTTTATCTTCTTCATCTCTTCCTATCCTATATGAAATGCTTCTAACTTTTGGACAATTATTTTGAAGTGCTTTTAAGATAAATTTATGATATTTATTCTCAAGCCATTCTTTTGTAAAGCCATTTGGGACACTTATGACAATTTCCTCGTCGTTTTTTGAGGCAATTTCCGTGTTTTTAAACCATGTTGTAAAATTTGCCTTGCTAGTTGAAAGTTCTATTTCTCCTAAAACAGCCTTCCATAATTGTTCACTGGTCATAGCTTTAAGGTTTATTTTTTATAACAAAATTAACTAAGGGAATTATAGCATAGTTATTGACAAGATAAAAATGTCTAATCTTACGGTAGGGTGTTTATAAGCTGTGGATTAAAAGGGGAGAAGGTGGATAAGCTTATAAACAATGCAAAATATCGGATAGCCGATATTGTAAACTTCAGAAAAGAAAATAATTTTATGATAGAAATTATTAATAAAAAAAGAAGATTACTAGGCAAGTTATTGTTGCCTTTCTTCTTCCTCGCTCAGGTTTATGATTTGTGTATATGCTTCAGGCGTAATATTTAATTCCTTCAGAATTTCTTTTTCCGCTTCGATTCCTGCGTCTTTCAACACTTGTAAGCAGATTCCGATTGACTGTTTTCTATATGTTCCGGGCCAATTTTTTGGCTTTGGAATTTGTGCTATTTCTTTCCAAAGTTCGTTTGCATAAAGCAAATTGCCTTTTTTTAATAATTCCGCTAACTCTATATTTTCAGCGTCTGTAAAGCGCTCTTCTATGTTCCCGTCGTTGGGAATTATTTCGTTGGCATATCCGATATATTCTTGCGCACCCTCACACGCCTCTAGGATTGTATTATAATCAGTCCCGCCTCTGGCTGTGCATATTTTTTGTCTAGCCACTTCAAGATACCTTTGATAGGCCCTAGTTTTTTCATTACTTGGTTCATTTGTCATCGTATAACCTCCTTGTTGATTAATAATATATTTATGACTTAATATTGTCTCATAATATCTATAAACTGTCAAGTCTCGTTCTTTATTTTTTTACTTTTTCCCTTGACGAACTTTAAAAACCATATTATACTAATCATAGTCTAAAAATGTAATTAAATAGTATCTTTATATCATGAAAAGAACATACCAACCGAAGAAAAAGAAAAGAGCACGAACGCATGGATTTATGGCTAGGATGCAAACTGTTGGCGGAAGAAATGTGATGTCAGCTCGAAGAAAAAAAGGAAGAAAAAGCCTGACTGTTTAATACGGCCGATTTGTAATTTAGCTGTATAAACAACAAGCGATGCTTAAAAAACAATTTAGAATAAGAAAACAAAAGGATTTTGAAAATGTATTTAGCAAAGGAAGATATATTTCTGAAAAGTTTTTAACATTAAAAATTGTCAGTAATAAGTTAGCATTTTCAAGGTTTGGCTTCATTATTAGTAATAAAGTTTCCAAAAAAGCCGTTGAAAGGAATCGAGCCAAGAGACTTTTGAGAGAGTCAATCCGTTTATTTCAGGACAGTATTAAATCACAAATTGATTTCGTTTTTATCCCAAAGAAAGAAATTATTGGCAAAGATTTTGTGGAAGTTAATGAATGTGTGGAAAAACTGTTGAAAAGGTCGGGATTACTTGAGAAATAAATTTATTTTCTACTTTTACTTTGATATACTGTGTTAAAAAAAATTGTTCTAAAATTCATAAAGCTTTACCAAAGAACCTTGTCCGTTGATCATGGTTTATTTTATTATTTCCATAAGAATTTAGGTTTAGGTTGTAGGTTTCAGCCAACTTGTAGTGAATATGCCTATCAAGCTATTGAGAAATACGGCACTTTTCGGGGAATTATCTTAGGGACGAAACGGATTTCAAGGTGTCATCCGATGTCAAAGGGTGGTTATGATCCAGTAAAATAAAGAAATCTTTTTGTTTATCATTCTGAATTTAGTTCAGAATCTTTCGTTTATTACAAAAAATATTTTATTATCCATTTTGTGATAAGGCTGAAGATAGAATTTATGGAAATAGATTCAGAATGAAGAATAAAAATAATTTAAGAAAAGGTGTATAAAGTCTGATTTAAGATAATTACTTAATTTTAATATTATGCTTGGTGAAATTTTTAACTTAATTTATTATCCCCTTTTTAATTTAATGGTATTTTTCTATAATATTGTTCCTGGAAATGATATTGGGATTGCGATTATTTTACTTACTCTTTTTGTTAGGTTTGTTCTCTATCCAATGAATACTAAGTCGATTAAAAGTCAAAAGAAGTTACAAGAAATTCAGCCTTTGATGAAGAAAATTCAAACGAAGTACAAAGACAACAAAGAAGAGCAAGCCAAGAGGTTAATGGCACTATATCAAAAACACAAAATCAATCCCCTCTCAGGATGTTTACCAATTTTAATACAACTTCCAATTCTGATTGCACTTTATCGTGTTTTCATAAATGGATTTAAAGATGAAAGCTTGGCGATTGTTTATCCATTTATTACAAATCCTGGCCATCTTGATCCAATGTTTATTGGTCTCGTAAATCTTTCAGAAACAAATCTTCCTTTGGCATTGATGGCTGGAATCTTACAGTTTTTTCAAACCAAGATGATGATGGGCGATAAGGTTAAGGATAAGAAAGTCGAAGAAGATAAAGAAAAATCTGCGGAAGATAAAACTCAAGATTTTGCTCAATCTATGATGAAGCAAATGATGTATATTTTACCAATTATGACTTTTTTCTTTGCTATGAGTTTTCCTTCTGGTTTAGCTTTATATTGGGTGGTAACAACATTATTTGCAATTATTCAACAAATGATTATAATGAAGAAGCAAGATAAAGAAAGTGCAGAGGTTACAGTTATTAATTAGATAAATTAATATATATGAATGACAAAAATCAAAAGCTTGTGAAAGAAGCATTAATCGAATTATTGCAAGTAATGGATATTGCCATGGAGATTGAAGAAGAAAGAATTGAGGATATGGGGGATGGAAAAGAATCTTATACAATTAATTTACAAACAGATTATCCTAATTTATTAATTGGGCAATATGGATCAAACCTACAATCATTACAGCATCTTACTGGTATGATAGTTCGAAAGAAAAGGGTTCTTGAAAATATTATTGATGACGATGAGATAAAATTTAATATAGATGTTAATAATTATAAGAAACAAAAAAGAGAATCTCTTGTGAAATTAGTCGATACGATTGCAAATCAAGTTTTATATAGTAAAAACTCAGTCGCACTAAGACCAATGTCTTCGTATGAAAGAAAAGTTATTCATATGGAAATTTCAAATAGAGAAAATCTGGAAACTGAAAGCGTGGGAGATGACTTAAATAGAAGAGTTATTATAAAATATGCTGAAATTAAATTTTAGACAATTTTTGCTAAAATCAATGAACCGTAATGAAATTTAATCTTACTCAAAAAATTGCTTATAATGCTATTTTTTCTGCAGGGGCCCGCGTTATTGAGGTGGCCCTTGCTTTAGTAATTATCGGATTAACAACAAGATATTTGGGGACAAGTGGTTTTGGAGATTATATTATTGTCGTGACTTTTATATATATTTTTTCCGTGTTGGCTGATCTTGGTCTATATTCCATTGTGGTTCGTGAAATTTCACGTGAAGGTGCAGACGAGGAAAAAATTGTGAATAATGCTTTTACACTTCGAACTTTTGCAGGACTATTTTTTTTAAGTTCTGCTTTTTTTGTGTCTCTTTTATTTCCCTATTCGTGGGATATAAAAATGGGAATAGCAGTGGCAGCGATGGGATTTTGGATGCTTTCAAATACGCAAGTTTTAATGGGCTTGTTTCAAAAACATCTTGTGATGGACCGAGTTTCTGTAGCAGAAATTTGTGGCAGAATTGTTCAACTTGTTTTTGTGTGGACAGTTATTAGTCTTGATTTGGGTTTTTTGTATGTTATAGCTTCAATCTTAGCCGGATCTATTTTTAGCTTCTTTCTGGTCTTGTTTTTTGCTTCTAAATATGTGAAAATTAGGCTTAAATTTGATTTTAATTTATGGAAGAAATTACTCAAACAAGGATTCCCTTTGGCAATTTCTGCCATTTTAGTGTTGATATATTTTAAGCTTGATACAATTTTCCTTTCTGTGATGAAAACTAGCGAAGCTGTAGGGGTTTATGGTTTGTCATACAAGATTATGGAAAATTTGATATTTTTCCCCGCTATGCTTGTTGGGCTAACCATGCCGATTATGAGTAGGTCAATTTTTACAGATAAAGCGAGATTTCAATCGATTGTGCAAAGAACTTTGAACTTATTAATTATTGCTGTTGTGCCGATGATTGTTGGTGTGTTTTTTGTATCAGATAAAATTATACAATTAATTGGAGGAGACAAGGGCTTTATTGATTCCCCTGCTGTTTTAAATATTTTGATGATTGCTTTGGGGTTTATATTTTTTGGCGCATTATTTTCAAACATTATTATTGCTGCCAACAAGCAAAAACGACTCGCTCAAATATATTTTGTGGGTATGGTTTTTAATATTGTTACAAATTTCATTTTTATTCCTCAATATTCATATTTTGGTGCAGCAGCTACAACTGTCGCAACTGAGCTTTTGGTTACGTTTTTGATGGTTATAGTAATTTATAAATCGCTTAAATATCTTCCATCATTTGCAATTATTTTCAAAGCAGTTTTAGCATCAATTGTGATGGCATTTATTTTATATTATTTTCGTAATTTAAGCATTTTTATTTTAGTTTTTCTTGGTGGGATTGTTTATCTTTTGACAGTATATTTTATCGGCGGAGTGTCAAAAGAGGAGGTTGAGAAATTAATGAAGAGAGCGGATTGACATATTGTTAAAATGCGACTATTCTATAGATAGATTTTCTGAATTCAAATTGGAGGAAATAGGATGGATAGTTTATTAGAAAAGTTTTTAAAAGGAGTATATCTTTCTGAAAAGGATTTATTAAAGGTAATTTCGGAGGCTCGTCTTCTAGTAGAGAGAGTTGCTTCTGAAATTTTAAAAAGCGACAGTAATGACGAAGAGTCTTTAAAAGAACTAATTGGTAACACAATGGTGTCTGTTACTACTCAGCGGAGAGCAGCAGAAAAGCTGTTTGAAATGAACAGTCAGTCAATGGGTGTGTGTAGATTCATTCTTGAAAATCTGCCAGACTCTAATACAGAACATAAAGTAAAGGCGTTTAAGATTAAAATTGGTAGAATATTAATTGAAAATGAAAATGTTGAGGATCTTAAATTAGTATATAGATACGTAGATCCTCTTGCAGGAGAAGTAATAGCGCAGTTGGTTAATATAAAAAAAATTTTAGCAAAAAGAGAGTTGGAGGAATTCTTTAGAATATCAAAATAAATATAGAATGATTTGTTATAAGTCATTTCTTTTTTTATTTGCCTCAAATTGAATAATCTTTCATAATGAAGGTAATATTGTTCAGTGTATATCTATACGGGATTCAATAGCTTTCGCTCTAGAATGACGATAATAATTTACTAATTATAAAAATTCTCCCTTACAAGGGGAGATTGGGAGTGGTTTGAAGTTTCACAAAATTATAGAATAGAAAAGAAGAATATTGTCAAAATTTCGTTTTGTTTTTATATAATTAAACCCGTGTTTAAATCACTGTAGTCCTTCTTAGCGGGGGAAATAAATAAATTGATTAAATGTTTCAAACTGTTAACAAGATAAAAGTCGAATACCTAGCCATTTTTACAATTGCGATTTTCGCAGGTTTTTTGATTTCAATCTATGACTTGTCAGTTTTATTTTTATTGGTGTCAGTTCTATTTATTTTGGCTTCATTTAAATATTTTAATCAGGTTTTACTTTTATTAATTCTTTATATACCCTTTCAGATTGCACTGAATATTACCGCTGGAATTGATCTTGCTTCCGGGAGAGTTTTGATTTTATACATGTTTGTGATTTGGATTATAAAATCTCTAGCTGAGAAAAACTTTGTGATTAGACTTAATTTACAAACACTTTTGATTGGAATATTTTTAATGTTAGCAGTGTTTTCAATGTTGCAAGCTCAGGATATGGAACGATCAATTCGAAAAATTCTTGTTTTTCTTTCTAT
>JAGLID010000040.1 GCA_023143145.1 Minisyncoccota bacterium
GCACTCCTGATCGATACGGTGAAGACGTGCGTGGATAAACCAGAAACCTAAAGTGTGATGATGGGGTCGGATTCATCTTGTTATTTTATAAAGGTTGATGCTGGGAGGTGGAATCTCCGGAAATATCCGGGGATAATAAATAGATGAACTTTTTGGGAAACACATGGAATATACTTGTAATAAAGAGTTCAGTCAACGACCCCGGATTTCGCTATCGCAAAGATGTTGGGCATCGAGGTGGATGCTCAGGTTCTGATTGGTATTTGAACCATGTTAGTAAGTGTGCAAATAAAACTTATTTAATAAGATTATTTAATAATCCTGCAATTCCAAGAGCGAAATATATGGAAGAGGCATAAAGTAGTATGACTCCTAGAAGGATTAAAAATAGAGAAGTAAGACTGTTGAATAAATCAAAAATAATTTCTGGGATATTTAAAATATTATTTTGCTCTCCTGATGTTATAATAAAACAAACAATACCAATCATAAAAAATAAAGTTGAAGTAAAAAAATTTTTTCCACTCGATATGACCTTAATACGCTCTGGATAATCTAGAACTAAAGCATAAGTAAAAGTCAGAACAGTTAATGAAGCTGAGCCAAGTATCCCATAATATGCTATCGATAAACCTAGATCAAGATTTGATTTTATTTTAAAAGATAAAAAAATTAATTGAGAGAATAGGGTTATACAAATAAGAAAAAAAATAAATAAAATAAATTGTTTTTTTAACGATATTTTTTTTAATATTCGATGATATTTTTTAATAAAATCAAAAATCATATTCAAATTGTATTTCATTTTCAGAGCTTCCGACTATAACTATTCCCGTACTAATAGTACAGAGTCTTACTATACTTAAGTAAAACGATTTGTTGCTTTGAATCCTGTTTAATGGTTACTAACATATTGCTAACAGTAAATTAACATATTTCAATATTTCTTTTATCATTTGTTTCATATATATATCAACAATTCATAACATGTCATATTAAATTTAGGCTTTCACCCCCGCCCGCAGTCCTCAGCACAAGAGGGAAGAAGCGGTGTGAGATTCAGGTGGGCGGGGAGGAGAGTGCAAGAACGAATGGGGGGCAGGACAGCATTTCAGTACGAACCGCAGAGTTCGCTGAGGTGTACAGTCCTGATTGAGAGTGGGGGGAATTGTGTGGAATTGGATTGGGGTTGAAGGGAGGATATAATTTTTCATCCTTGATTGCAAAAGCAATATTCGCACTTAAACTGTAATTATTTCTCATATTATTTTTTTATTCAATTTTAAATCGATTTTGGTTACAATTTTTTCAATAAAATCAATTTTCTGTAGTATTTCTTCTCGTTCGAAAAAGATTCTATTTCCTACTTTATAGTCTAATCCAGTTTCAGAAATAAATAAATGGTCAACTATTCCAGATTTATGAACAATAACATGTCTAATTGCAAAAATTTCTTTGAATTTCTTTAATTCACTTTGTGTAAAAAGCTCTAAACCAAACAGCCTTTTATATTCGCTTTGAACATTATCTAAAATTTGAAAGTTCATTTTTTCTACGATTATATTTCCAATATTTTCAGATAAATTCAATCCCATGTTAATAATTCTTTTTAATTTTATTTCCTTATCTAAAAAACGATTTAATAATCTAGTATCGTGTTGAATTGCATGAGCTAACCTATCACTAAAATATACTTCAGTAGCGCTAACTGCTGAGACTAACGCTTGCTCGGTATAAACAAAATATAAAGCAAACCCAATCTCAATTAATTGTTTATCTGAATATTGCTTATTTTCTAATGTTTTTTGCCAAATAAGGTTAACATTATTAGACGTTTCATACAATGCTTTAGCTTTCAAAATGTTAAATTCAAAATTCTGTATTGGGATATTATTTTTCATTTCCTTTGCGTATAATTCCGCCCAAAATTCTGCTTTAGATGCTTTAGTTAAAACATCAATTAAATCAATAATATCCTGCAACGCATTTTTTGACATAACATCATTTCTCCTTTGAAAATCTATTGTACAAAAGTATTCCACCTTTTTAAGGAAGGAAAAGGTTACTATAATTTATAAACATTTGTTCGATGTTGAAATATATGGAAATTTGTGTAGTTAATAATTCAAATATTTCCGTATTAGAAATCATAACGAGCATAAATCCTTCACCCGCAGTCACGGGCATTGAGACGATGCTCAATCAAGATTTCAACAAAGAATATCAATCTAGTAAGTTTTAAAATCTAAAAAGAATTTAGCT
>JAGLID010000041.1 GCA_023143145.1 Minisyncoccota bacterium
CGTGAGCCCTCAGTTTTCTGTCATCTCGATGAAACGAGACTCAGTTTTCTGCCAGGCAAATATCAATTGTATAATGTTAGTTATAATTATTTAAATTTATATCGTCTGAACCAATATTTGAATTGTGGTTTCTATTCTCATTTGAGTTAGTATTTTTCTTATGAATATTTCTGATAGTTTTTGTAATCTCCTTACTGACCATCGCTCCGTTTTGCATATTTATCAATATCTTGCCAAATTCAAGCCCCCTAATGTCACAAATGATATCTTCCTCTTCCTGAGAAACAAATATTGGCTTGAAATTTGATTTATCTCTGTTCATATTTATTTGTTAAATCTTATGTTCTGATGAATATTATTGATTTTTGACTATAAAAAACAACCAAAGATAATTTACAAGAAAATTCCGCTTGGTTGACATTTATTCATTCATATATTTCCAGCAATACTTACACAATAGAATTAAAACTTCTCAATTAATTCTATTCAGAATTACACGCAATTCGTGAACCTCCCATGTCCTCGTATTTACTGCTTGCAATAACTGGAATATCTATACTAATGCTTCATCATTATCTACCAATCAAATATAAAGTCAACAAGAGTTATCCACAGCTATTATTCTCTTTATACTAGGGCAAAATTATGTAATTAATTATATATGAATTTATATATAAAATAATATATATTTTATCATCTTATTTCCTCGCCCATTTCTCTTTAAATAGGCGAGGTTAAAAACGATTAAACTTGTTTACTAGTTATTAAGTAAATCAATATCATCTTTCTTGTTCTTTGGCGCAAAGAATAAGAAGTAATATGCAATCGCTCCCAAAACGATCAAGATAATCAACCAAGTCCATGGATTGAATTCATTTGATGATTGAACAATAGTTTCATCTTCTCCATCATCACTAACAAGCAAAGTCTCGCCGTTTGCATTCTGTTCACCGCCTTCGTCAGGAGCATTCATTTCTTGCTCATCTTCAACACCTCTCACTTCTCCTTCTTCGGTTTCTCCATTTTCAGTTGTTTCACCTTCCGTTGTACTGCCTTCAGTTGTTCCATCTTCTGTTGTTTCACCTTCGGTTGTACCGCCAGGAATAGCTCCTTCGTCTCCTGTTCCGCTTTCGATAGTTCCTTCACCTCTTGCGATTGGAATAACTCCAAATCTTGAAGCATAAAGTGCAACTTCTGATGCTTGTTCTTCAGTCAGAGGAAAATCTATTTGACAATATATTTCATTTATTCTCTTTTTGGTTGTGATATATACATAACCAGTTGAGCTATTATGGCTCCAAGGAGCAAGAACTAGATCAATATATTTTGCTTGGAATCTTTCAACGGCTTGGAAATCAACTAGTTCATAAATTCCATTCACGGCAAGTTTTTCTCCTTCAAATACATTGAGGAATGTTTCAACTTTCATAACTTCAATCGGATTATTCTCTGCTCCTAATTTGACATATTCAAGGAGATAGGTACAAGGTTCTTCTGGGGCTTCAACTCCCTTTACTTCTCCTGGTTCATAGAAAACTTCAATTCCAATTTTTTCTCCTGTTGAACCTATTCGATCAGCGATTGGTCGGAAGAAATATGGAATTCCGTCTGTTAGACCTGAAATGATTACGCTATGTTCCTTGGTCATAAAGCTCGATTCCTCGTTTACTGAATCATAGCCATATTCTGGTAAAGCTCCAAGATCGCTATTAGTAGGAAGTGAGTTGTCACCATAGGAAATTTGCTCGGTTGTTTCAATATTCGTTGTCCAAGTTACCTCTGCTTCTCCCTCTCCAAGATAAACAACTTTTTCATTTGTGATTATGATTGCTGGGACTGTAATGACAGTTGAGCCACCACAATTACTCGTACAACCTCCGCCTTGTGAGATCACATTTACTGTCAGAGTTTTTGGAAGTGCAGGCATACCTTCGGAGTCAACTACATTATATTCGACATAATAAGTATTCACTGTACCTGTATCAACTGAACCTGTAGACACAATGTCAATTGTAATATCACCGTCTTCATTATCGTCTGCTGTTGCATAATCTGTTGAGTTAAAACTTGTTCCAACGTAAATCGTCATTGATTCTGGTAACAAGGTAATCACTGGAGGAGTATTTTGTTCATTATCTTTTTCTGGAGTATACGAATCTTCATTTGTGTAATCTCCATCACTGTGGCAAGTTGGATCATTTATATCGATATATTCATCATTATCATTATCAATTCCATCTGAACATTGTGGATGTTGACGATTCAAGAAATAAACATCAATTTCATTTTCAACTACATTATCAGTGCTTTCCAAATTGAAAAAATAGAAAGTTTCATTTAATGGGAAAGTTTGTGTCCAAGTCGGCTGAGACACCTCACTAACTCCATAACCGCCAGCGCTTAATCCTGTAAAACTATAACATCCTTCTTCGTCAGTTTCTATAATTTCCTCTATTGTACAAGCACCTGTTACTCCAGGTTGAGGGTCTGAGTCTATATTACTCTTTGGCAAAAAAGGTTCACTTACTGGATATGGACATCTAATCAATTGAATTTTCCATCCACTTAATTTTATTTCACCTTCATTTCTCAATCCAATATCTGCTACATCTTTATATTTACAACCTGAGATTGAACCTAAAGTTGGTTCACCCGTTTCACAAACATCACCAACACCATTTAGGTCAGCATCTGCTTGGTCTGGATTTTCTACATTAACACAATTATCACATGCATCACCAACACCATCATCATCAGCGTCTTCCTGATTTGGATTTGGATTTGTTACACAATTATCATCAATATCGCAAACTCCATCATCGTCAGTATCAGTACAAGGAATACAAGAATCATTTACAGCTCCAGGTGTTCCGAGGTCTCCAACTCCAAAAACTGAAGTTGATTCACACCAATTGTCACCATCGTTATTGTCTAATAATACATCAGCTAAAATCATTGATTTTCCAGTTGGATTAGGGAAAATTGGTCCACCATCATATTCTACTCTGTCAATTTCAGTCCCTTGACATGAAAATATTATTTCATCATCTGCATTTGCTAAATCAATTCCAGAATATACATAGTCAGGAGTTAAACCACCATTTAATGATGAATCTCCGTTTCGTGCTAATACAATATAGCCAATAGCAGGGACAACTAAGGAATCGCTCACAGTATCAACAATGTGACTATTTGAATCGTTATCATCAATAACACATCCTTCGATATTAATGTCTTTAGTTGTTTTGTTATAAAGCTCAAACCATTCTCCCACAGAATCACCAACTGCATTAGGATTTTGTATTATTTCGTTAATTACAATATCACCTGCATTGATTGTTTCGATTAGACATATATCAGAACATCCATCATTGCTAACCGTATTTCCATCATCACAAGTTTCTGGAGTTTCAATGACTCCATTTCCACAAATAGGTGTTGAAACTGATATGTTATAAAACTCGCAATAAACTGCGTCGTTTCCCTGAACTTCAATTCCAGAAATCGTCAAATCAGAAAGCTGACCGTTGTCTCCGTCATCACATAATGCACTCTCAAGGATATAGCCACTCTGTAGAGTTTCCGTAACGCTAACATAAGAGGTTTCAGAAGGAAGGTTTTCTACATCAAACATTACAAATCCTCCATTCGTTGTAGTGTCTGATAATGGTGTCACAGAGTTACCGATTGAAGCACTCGTAAATTCCCAGCCATCTGTAGGACTTCCATCGACAAACTTTTTAACAGTTACTGTCCCACCACAAAGTTCATCGGCAAGATCAGAAAGTGATGATGCTAAGGTTGCAAAATCAGCAAGAATAACATCAGCATTTTCACCAATATCAGCAGGCGGAGCGACAATAGGTCCTGAAATTTGTTTAAGATTTTCCGAATCCACACTATCTCCAATGCCTAAGGCAACGATTCTTGTTCCACCTGATTTAATCGCATTAGCCTGATTAATCGCATAGGAAAGTGCAATTGTTGATTCTGCGGTTATTGCAGGATTTCCATATCTATTTGGATTACCATCAGAAGCAAAAATAATCAAATCAGGTTTGTCGGTAAATCCGTTATATGACTTTATTAAGGCATCTTGCCAATTAGTAAACTTTATATCTTCTCTATATGCATCTGGCGTAGTTGTAACTGAATTAATCGCAGTCTCCAAAGTCGTTACATCGCTTGAATATTCCTGTAATAACTCAGCTGTCGTGTTAAAATTTACAACAGCAACGCGCGTTGGAGTGTTGGGCAAAAAAGCATTTACAAAACCATTAAATGCATCTTTTTCTTGCTGTAACGGATCACCGTACATACTTGAAGAACTATCAATCACAAGAACCATATCAATTCCACAAGAAGTTGAAAGAGCTGGATTAGAGATAATTTCTTCAGCTTTCAAAGTGTTCGCTGAAGGAGCAAAAAGTACACCAACCATAGCAACATTCAACAACAAAGAAATAATACTAAATGATGCAATTTTTTGACGTATTCCTATCTTTATTCTTTTTCTAATTTTGTTCATATATTTAAGATTAATTGATTATATGTTATTTAAGACTCATTTTTTTACGCTTAGTTATATAGTGCATATCATGCCGAACATATCTCAATGTCCATCAGCAAGTTCAATTGAACATGTAGACCATCTATCGAATAATAGATTCTGAAATAAACCCAGAATGATACATCAATACACTATTAATGAACGAAAGCTTAGATACTAAAAAATCCCTAACTCGTTCTTTTTTAAAAACTTTGTCTTTAGGTTTATTTATGCGTTATTTTATATGTGTCTTTCTAACTGTTTTTGTTGCGTTTTGCGTTTTTCAACTTATGCGTTTTTACTTTCGGCTAATCCTTTATTTGTAATTTTCTTTCTTCTTGTTTCATTATATCCTACTAGTATAGAATGCTAATATTTCAACTGAAGAAAAGATAAATAAAAGAATATCTCAAATTTATTTTTATATATGTAAAATGTTTTAGTGACAATAAATAACCAAAACTAATTATCAATCAATCGTTTGGCCCTACTCTCATCTCTTGCTGTTTTTCATCAGAAACTTTTTTGAATCAAATCTATTTTATTTTTTCGACATCTTTTTTCTTTTTTTTACTCTTTGTTTTATATCTTCATTTTTGTATTATCTCTATTTTTTGATTTTATCTTTGTTTTGACTTTTCTGTTTTTCTTTAATCACTTTTGTCTTCTGCTTTTTTTGTTTGATTCATAGTAGTCTTGCATCAATTTCCAGACCCTCCCTATTTCAGATAACTACTTTCTTATGCCTGAATTATAACACTCAAGCATTTACATTATCCTTCAAATGAAAAATAAGTCAACAAAAAGTTATCCACAGCGTATTTTGGTTTATAATAAGCAATATTTTGCACATTCCGCCAATTATAAATATATTATCGTTAAACTAATATAAGAAAAAGACAAAAGCAAATTCGAATAAATATTGCATTAAAATTAGCAAATAATTATCTTTTAGTTTATAATAAAAGAAGATTTGATAAACTAATAAATCATATGCTAAAAAAAATCTTTGTATTCATAATGTTGTTGTTAATAATTATCTTTGTATTTTTTTTGAATAAAGAGAACAAAATTTCGGAGATAAATTTGAAAAATTTTTCAGATTTTGAGAAAACAATCACTGCTAATATTCTTGAGGAAATCAAGAAATCAACATATAATCCTCCCCCACTAATCAACCTTGAAAAAGAAGTTGATTCTTTTCTGACATCTGAGGGAGTTTTACAATATACAAACATTCAAAGATACGAGACTGAAGATCTTCCATCACTTACACAAGATGACACGCTTGACGAGATTGCAATGAAGCGACTTGAAGATATGTTTGCTAAACAATATTTTGAACATATCTCTCCTCAAGGAATTGGAGCATCTGACATCGCTAAGGAAATCGGATACGAATATATTACGATTGGAGAAAATATTGCATTGGGAAATTTCAAAGATGATCAAATCCTTGTTCAAGCATGGATGGACTCTCCTGGTCATCGAGCAAATATTTTGAATTCTCAATATACAAAAATCGGGCTGGCAGTGAAAAAAGGGATTTATGAAAACGATGAAGTTTGGATTGGAGTTCAAATTTTTGCCCTACCTCTTTCAGCCTGCCCACAACCAAGCAAACTTCTAGAAAGTACAATAAAAGATATTCAAAATCAAATTACGTCTTTACAAAATTCAGCAGAAGTTCTTCAAAAAGAAATTGAATCAGAGAATCCAGTTTCAAAAAATCAAATCAAATCGTACAATAAAAAAGTTGATGATTATAATAAGATTATCAACCAAATAAATGCTCTAATAGTTCGACAAAAGGAAATCATTTCAAAATATAATATTCAAGTTGATATATTGAATAAATGTGTGAAGGGCTGATTATTAATTTAGGAGACTCTGATAAACTGATATATTTCAACTTTAGGGTTTGTTTTTTGCGTTTAATCCTGAATCCTCGTCGGAGTTTACGCTGAACTTGAAATAACAATACTTTATATATCTTTTTGTTTGACAAAATCATTGTAAATATTATAATACAAACATAACATAAAGAAATACTTGCAATTCTCAAAATCCAGAAGGTTGGTGGATTAGCGGTATTCTAATCGGACTGCAAAATAGCAAAATCTCTCTCCTCACTATTATTAAAAATAATAGTATGCTAATTTTCAGCTCGTATTATTTAGAAACTGCTAGTCTCCGACCTTCTGGATTTTAGTTATTCATAAATTAATATATAGTAAATAAATGTATAAAAAAACAACACTGACCAATGGCACAAGAGTTATTTTGGCACCAATGAACTCAACCGAAACCGTTACTGTTTTGGTCGTAGTTGGAGCTGGATCAAAAAATGAAATTGCAAAAAATCGAGGAATCTCACATTTTCTGGAACATATGTTTTTCAAAGGTACTCAAAAACGACCTACAAAACTTGAGATTGCCAGAGAGCTAGACAGCGTAGGAGGATCATATAATGCTTTTACAGGGAAAGAACATACGGGATTTTGGGCAAAAGTTGATAGCAAACATTGCGATTTAGCTCTTGATGTGATTTCTGATATTTTTTTGAATTCAAAACTTGCCACTTCAGACATTGATAGTGAACGAGGAACGATTATCGAAGAGCTAAATATGTTTTTCGACAATCCGATAATGAGAATCCCCTTTCTTTTTGAAGAAGTTTTATATCCTAATAATTCTATGGGTTGGGATATTGGTGGCACCAAGGAAACTGTAGAGGCGCTAAAAAGAAAAGATTTTATAGATTATTACAAAAAATATTATACAGCTGATAATTGCGTGATTGTGGTGGCAGGAAATTTTGATGAAAAAAATATTAAAAGAAAGATTG
>JAGLID010000042.1 GCA_023143145.1 Minisyncoccota bacterium
TTTGATGAAAAACTAACTTTATTATTATTTTTGCCATTGCCATTTACCAATATTTGTGCTATACTTACACCTACAAGAATCTAAATTTATTTTAATAAAAATATTTCAGATTATAATAGCAAAAATAAAAATGCCTAAACAAAATATCAAAAGAGAAAACCAGCAATTAAAAAGTTTACAAGCTTCAAAAATTGGAGAATAAAAACTAAGATTATTGCGGTTTTTTTATTACTGGCTTTCATGTACGAAACAATCAATTTCCTTTCAATTAATTATATTTTGAATCAAGTTTTTAATTTAAATCATTCTAGTTACATTGTTCATCAAATAACAATTAGATAAAAAGTAATTGATTTAAAAGTAAGAACTTATTTGCTTTCAAATGATCTGAATTCAGCCCCAAATAATGATTTTACTGAAGAAAAAGAAATGACCGAAATTCAATTAACAAGATACGACATCACATCAAATAATAAATCGGATATTTCTCATGTCGCCAAAATTGAAAATGAAAACTTCCTAAAGATTACCTCTGAAATAATATCCTTACACAACGAATATTTAACAAAAAGCAATGAAATGCTTAATAACCTCGAAGAAAAGAGAGATTCTTGAAATTCAAGTAATCACAAGAACAAATAAATTACAAACTCTAACTAATGAACTAAAGAACTAAAAGGAAAAATTAGTGAACTTGAAAAATTTAACGATTTATCCGTCGATAGAGAGTTAAAGATGCTTGAGCTCAAAGAACAAATTAAAGAATTTAAACAAAATGAATCTTGTAATATTAAAAAAAATGAAAATATTCAAACGATGAATTGTTGGGATTTTTGGAAATACAACTCGAAAGTGAGAAACAGTTGTCCTGCTTATACAAATAATTCTGGCAAAAAATGTTGGACAGTTGTAGCGGGAAAATGTTCTCGCTCAAAAGTAAAAGGATTGGAAGATTATAAGGCCTGTCTTTGGTATGAAAAAATATATAGTGGAACAACTGACGATATTACATTATAAATTTAATTACTTAATTTCTAAATAATGTCATAAAAAAACAAAAACACTTTTTTTATTAATTAAAACAAAAAAAATGACAACAAAAACACAAGTTGGTTCAAGTAGCAATGCTAACCCAACAAAAGCTGGAAAAGAAGCTTGCTTACAAGCAATAGAAGGTCTTAATAATATAAATCTTTTAATTGTTTTTTCTTCTTCAAGTTATGAACAACAAGAGATGCTTTCTGCTATTAGAGAAATTAGCGATGATGTTCCATTAATTGGATGTAGCACTGCTGGAGAAATTATTGATTCAGGACCAACAAGTAAAAGTGTAGCTGTTATGGCCATTGAAAGCGATTCCATGAAATGTGTTGTTGCGGAAGGAGAAAACATAAAGCCAGACCCGAAAGAAGCTGGAATGAGATTAGCAAAGAAATTAACTGCTCAAGCTGGAGGAGCTTCAATTAATTCCGTAATTATGCTAATTGATGTATTAACGGGTAATGGAGCAGACACCGTTCGTGGCATAAATAAAGTTTTAGGAGACAATACTTTAATTGTCGGTGGAGCAGCTGGAGACGATTTTTCTTTTAAAGAAACTTATGAATATCTTAATGATAAAGTCCTTCCTTCTTCTTTGGTTGGGGCTGGATTTTACGGAGATAATGTTATATCAGTCGGAGTTCGTCATGGCTGGGTCCCAATTGGCAGCCCTATGAAAGTTACTAAGTCTCACGGAGCAGTCATCAACGAAATAGATGGAAAACCCGCTCTTTCAATCTATGCAGATTATTTTGGCGAAAAGGCAAAGAGTCTAAAAACTGAAGTTCTTGGTAAGATGGCTCTGGTATATCCATTAGGATTAGCAATTGATAATAGTGATGAATTATTATTAAGAGCTCCCTTAAGTGCCGATGAAAATGGAGCGATTACCTTCGCTGCTGAAGTTCCAGAAGGATCAGAAATAAGATTAATGATTGGAAGTAAGTCAAAAGCTATTGACGCCGCGAAAGAAGCAGCGCGGAATGCACTGAAAGATTTAGAAGGGGGGAAACCTGCTGGAATCATTGTCTTTAATTGTATCGCTAGACAAAAATTGTTTAACAGAGAAGCCAAAGATGAAATTGATGCCATCAAGGAAGTATTAGGAAAAGATGTTCCAATAATTGGTTTTTACACTTATGGAGAAATAGCACCAGTTAACGGAAAAAGTGATGTTATTTGCAGATTTCACAATGAAACAGCAGTTGTAACAGTTATTGGAGAATAATTTTTATTGAGTTTATAGAAACAATGAAACAATCTTTTATCCAAAATACCAGAAAAAATAACCTATAAGATTGTTTCATCTTCTTATTCTCCGTTAAACAATATATAATAGCAATATTTAGAATAAATTTTAAATATCAAAATTTATTCTAAATAATGTTAACTATCAAAAAATCTATGTTATTCGAAATTGCATAGAGAAAACTTTGACAAACTCAGAAAACTACACTTTTAAAAATATGTTTTTTGAGCTGAATCCTTGATTCCCGTCTTCAAAAGAATGGCAAAAATTTCGTTTTTCAAGGGCTCCTAGATTATATTCATATCAAAATAAAAATGACAGCTATAATAAATGATAAATTTAAAAAAGATATATTTTCCTATGAAGACGTAGAAAATATAAAGAAGATTCACAAAAAAGAGATAAACAAATTATCTAAACTTTTAATTAGTCGCGACTTAGAACTGGAAAAAATTAACGAGAACCTTGATATCAAACTCCTTCAGTTGGAAGAAAGTAATAAGAAAATGGAAGATAACAAAGACGTTCTAGCAATAAGATTAAATGCAAAAACCAAACAATTAAAAGAAATCATTGATGATTTAGATGAAAAAGTAAAAAGAAGAACAAAAAAACTAGAAGATTCACAAAAAGCTTTAATTGATATGTTGCAAGATCTTAAAAAAGCGAAAAGTAAAGAAAAAGAAGAAAAAGAAAAAACTCTTGCCATTATAAACAATCTTTCTGATGGTCTTCTGATGTTTGATAATAAAAATAAATTATTAATCGCTAATACGGAAGCTAAAAAATTTTTAAATTTAGACAAGAAAGAAATTATCGGCAAATCCGTGTCAGAATTATTCGAATTTCCCGATATGAAATTTTTCTTCGACATAGTCGGGAAAGATATTAAAGAAGTTTTTAGAAAAGAGTTTGCAATCAAAAAAAATTTGATTATAGAAATTTCTACCGCTTCTATAATCAAAGATAATAGAAGGGTTGGAAAATTTGCTCTTTTTCATGATATTACGCGAGAAAAAACAGTACAAAAGCTAAAAAATGAATTTGTTTCTATTGCCGCTCATCAATTAAGGACTCCTTTGTCCGCTATTAAGTGGACACTAACTACTATACTGGACGGCGATTTGGGAGAAATGAACAAAGAACAAAAAAAGTATTTGCAAAAAAGTAATTTATCTAATGAAAGAATGATTAGTCTTGTTAACGATTTGTTAAATTTATCAAGAATTGAAGAAGGGAAATATATTCAAATTAAAAACTTCTTAAAAATTGAGGATATTATAAATGAAGTTATCGTGGATGAGGAAGTCAAGACTAAAAAGAAAAATATAATATTTAAGTTTAAGAAAGATAACAATATTCCTGACATATCAGTTGATAAAGAAAAAATTATTCTTCTAATCCAAAATTTGATAGAGAATGCTATTAATTATTGTTATGAAAACACAAAAATTTATATAAATTTAATGGGGAATAAGACAAAAAATGAAATACAATTTTCAATAACAAATACTGGGATTGGCATCCCAGAAGAATTAAAAAATCGAATATTCACAAAATTTTTTCGAGCTGACAATGCAGTAAAAACTGAAACGATAGGAACTGGACTAGGATTATATATAAATAAAAACATTGTTGAATCTCATGGTGGAAAAATATGGTTTGAATCAGAGGAAAAGAAAGATACAACATTTTACTTTACACTTCCCATAAAAAACAAGGTTGAAGAGTTTTAAAGACCAAATTATCATAAAGCTTAAATAATATATACATTATTTAAGAAAATATATATCACCTACTTGAATAATATATAAATATGTCATATAATTAACATAATATCGATTATGTACAATAAAATAACATTAAGCTATCTTATTATAATAACAAAATAGAATAAACGTTTTTCTTGTTTAAATAAATTCCTCTATAATTTATCTCCAATTCCAGACAAGAAATATTCCCAAAAAATAAACTAAGCTAACTAGATAATTTTTATAAATAATAAAAATGAATAAAAGAATATTAATTATTGAAGATGAAGAAATATTATTAAATCTAATTAAAAAGAAATTAATAGACAATGGATATGAAGTTCTTACTGCTATGAATGGCAAGGATGGTTTCGATTTAATTAAGCAAGAAAACCCTGATTTGGTTTTACTTGATGTTATTATGCCTATCCTTGATGGCTTCGAGGTGATGGAGAGTATGAATAAAACTAGTGATTTTAATTTAAAAAACATTCCTGTAATAATTATTTCTAATTCAGGACAACCAATAGAGATTGACCGAGCGATTAAAATGGGAGTAAAAGATTATCTCATAAAAACTACTTTCGATCCAACCGAGATTCTTGAAAAAGTTAATAAACATATATAATATAATATAATATAATATAATATAATAAAATATCGATTATGACAAAAAAGATTGTACTTATGGAAGACGAAGCACTTCTTAGGAATCTTCTAAAAAGAAAATTAGAAATGAATGGATATGAAATTTTAACGGCAAATAATGGAGAAGAAGGAATAAATATTCTCAAAGACGGATATATACCAGATTTGATTTTATTAGATATTGTGATGCCAATCAAAGATGGATTTGAAGTTCTTGCAAATCTTCGTGATGATGAAAAACTCTCATCTATTCCTGTAATAATAATTTCTAACTCCGGCCAACCTGTAGAGATTGAAAAAGTAAAAAAATTCGGAATAATTGATTATTTAGTTAAAACTGATTTCGATCCCGAGGAAGTTTTACAAAAAGTAAGCAATTTTTTTGGAAAGAATCAAACAATTGTTAACGATAAATCAGAAAATATAAGCAAAGAAGAAGAGGAAGAAGAGGAAATAAAAGCTACTACTAATGCAAAAATAAATTCAAAACAAGGAACAAGAATTATTCTTGCAGAGGATGATGATTTTTTGAGAGAAATATGTGAAACTAAATTAAAAAAAGAAGGATTTGTTGTCAGCGCTGCATGTGATGGAGCTGAGGCTCTTGCCTTGATTGAGAAAGAAAATCCTGAAATAATATTGCTTGATGTTATTATGCCAAAAATGGATGGCTTTGAGGTATTAAAAAGCATTAAAAAAATCCCTGAAAAGGCCTCTATACCAGTTATAATGCTTACAAATTTAGGTCAAACTAGTGAAATCGAGAAGGGCTTTGCTTTGGGGGCTGAGGATTATATAATTAAAGCCCACTTCACAGTTGGGGAAATTATAGAAAAAGTAAGAGAAATTTTGGAAAAGAAAAAGAAAGGAAAAGAGAAATAATTTACAATTGTACGTAATTAACTCTAGTCTTCCAACTGGAGTTAATTACTATTATAGCAAACCTTCTAGACTTGGTACGATTCTCCATGCAAAGTCCAAAACACCAAGCTTGATGTGTACTCTTGACTTATTTGTTCTATGCACTATAATGAAATTATTAATAGAAACTCATGATAAATTTCAGTTCACAATCAATTTTCACAATCAAAAATCAGAAAACTGATTCTATTTACATTGTGAAAAGAAATTTATTAAACCTTCAAAGTTCGCTAAGTCTACTAGCTTCGTAGATTGTTTTTAATTTGATTTATTGGCATCAGCTTTATAAAAAATTAAAAACAAGCTACTAAAAAAGTAGGCTTTTTTGTTATTCAAAAAGATTATAGATATTTATTATTAAATAATCTAAGCTTGTTCATTAAAAATCATACTAAATAAAAAAATGTCCAAAAAATTGTCATTCCCGTCTTGCTTGAAATCTTTTTATAAAATATTTGATTTTAGGCAAGTTGGAATGATAATTAGAAAACAAAATTATAGGAGGAACAAAGAATGAGTACAGACAATAATTCTATGTCATTAAGAGATGTTGCATTAAGGGAATCCGCTCAAGTTCCTGGGGGAACAATGACACCCACAGATCAGCTTGAATATGTGCGCTTATTGCTTGAAGGCGGAATTGATGCCATAGAAATTGGTTTTCCCGCTAGCTCGGATGAACAATTCAACCAATGTAGCCGAGTAGTAGAATATGTCAAAAAATGGAATGGCATAAAGAAACCGATTCTTTCAGGACTGGCGAGAGCAGTAAAAACAGACATTGATACCGTGAAAAAAGTTGGCTGTGATTGCTGTCATGTATATATTCCATTAAGCGATTCTCTTCTTCTTGCGCAATTTAACGCAACAAAATATGGAAAGACGGAAGAAGACAAAAGAAAATGGGTTATAGATCAAGCGGTAAAAATGGTCAGCTATGCTAAAAGCCTAGGCTTTAAATATATTGAATTTTCACCGGAAGACGCGGCAAGAGCTAGTGAAGATTTTTTATGTGAAATCATTAGAAAAACAATTGCAGTCGGAGCTAATATTATAAACATTCCCGATACAACTGGATTGAGAATCGGATCAGAATTTGGAGATTTAATCAAACGACTTTTTGAAAAAATTCCAAATATAAATGACACTCTGATTTCCGTGCATTGTCATAATGATTCAGACCACTCCACACACAATGCTTTGCAAGCCATTCTTGCGGGAGCGCGCTGTGTAGAAGGAACTTTTTTTGGTCTTGGCGAAAGAAGCGGGATGACAAAATTTGAATCGGTTATTATGAATATAGAAACAAGGAGGGATATATTCGAAAATATAAAAATCAATTTTAATCCTGACTATTGCGTTGAAATTGTTTATTTTATCGCACACGCTTTAGGAATGGAAGTTCCCAGACATTGGGTTGTAACAGGTACAGGAAATGCAGATAACAGTGCAGGAACACATCAATCAATTGAATCAAGAGTTACTGAAGATTCCTTAAGTCCGTATTACAGTTGGGATCCATCAAGGTTTGGACATATTGGAGGAGTTAAAATCGCAATAACTCAATCTTCAGGAAAAGATGGGCTAAAAGGAAAGTTGCTTGATCTTGGTTATCGAATAACTAATAAAGAAATTTCATTAATCCATGAAAAAGCTAAAAGACTTTCTGGATTTAGAGTTGGAGAGAAAATTGATGACAGAGAATTAGTTGCAATTGTTCAAGAAGTTATTTCTGAAGTACCGTGTCCAATTAAAATAGAACGATGTCAAATAATTGGAGGAAAAGGAACTATTCCTTCAGCTTCAGTGAAAATCGCAGGCAACAATCTTGTTGTGTCGGAAACTGGAAACGGACCGTATAATGCCGCAATGAGCGCCGTTACAAAAGCCGCTTCTATTTTATATCCGGTGTTAAATAATTTCAAAATAACACTGAACCACTGGAGTGTTCTGCCAATTGGCGAAGGGTCTGATACTTTAGCTGACACTTTTGTTCGGATAAAAGTTGAAGACGATAAAGGTGCTAAAACCTTTTCTGGAAAATCAGTTGATCCTGATACTGGACAAGCCACTGCGCAAGCTTTCGCTAACTGCTTGAGCTGGCTCCTTTATTCTTTAAGCGAACAAAAATAAAAAAATAAACTATATCTTGAGCCAAGCTGAATCTAGCTGGCTCAATTTTTTTTATAAATTAATATCCTACACATAAATCTTTAAATATACAAAGACTTTATACGGTAACTTGATTTGTTAAAATGTTAGAATGTACATATTTTAAAAATTATTACCTGTGGATAACTTTATTTATAAATATTATAAAAAAGGCAATAATGGCTTGTTATAAACGATAATATCAGATTTAATGACATGATTAAAATTGATATTGACATGATTATTGAATCTGTTACACTGATTTATAGAATTAATAAAATATTTATGACAGCATTAACTTCACAATTAAGTTTAACAACAAACCAGACATCTGGAAGTCTTGTGATTGTGAAGATTAGCCTACTAATTAAATAGTTTGCTTTTGATTTAGTTTAAACCTGAAAGAGTCACAAAAAACAAAATTAAAAGCAATCTACTAAAACAGTAGGCTTTTTGTTAAATATAACAAATTTGCTCATTAAAACTATGCGTTTCGATTTATTGAAAATTAATTATATTAATTATAATAAGTTTTCATTAGATCCAAACGGATCTAAATAGGTCTATAACGTGGCTGGCAGTCTTCTCTTGAGTTAACCTCCAACCCAAAGAAAACACATTGCATAAATATGCATGCCAGCCTTATTCAATCAAAAAATCGATTCCAGAAATTGTGTTTAAATATTTTAACACAATTAGAAGGGAGAAATAAATTAAAAAAATAATCAGATTGCGCTGGTGGTCTAGCCTGGTCTATGACATAGAGCATACAACTCTATAGCACGGGTTCGAATCCCGTCTGGTGCATTAAATCTTTCTCCCTTTAAACTTTTTCTCAGCTAATTATGTTTAAAAAGTTTTGAATATAATTAGCGGAGAGAAATGCACGTTTGCTTGAAACATAAATAAACGATTAGAATACTTTGAATCAAAGCGATAAAACTATCAAATCTATAAATCCGCCCTTCTCTCAATTTTCCTATCCTTTCAGACTCAATTTTTGTTTATAAGAATTATAAATAAAGATTGTCTCGTAATATATATTATGAGCAAAACGGAAAGTGGGGAACTAAATAATTACATCAAGGAGGTTTTGATGTGACAGAAGGAGAGAAAGAGGACATAGATAACCAAAAAAAAGTGCAGGAATTCTGTGAAGGATACAGACCCTGAAGAACAAATTTCAGACTAAAAAAAGTAAAAATTCAAAATTAATTGCGGGAGCGTAAACCTCCCGCCTCAATTTTCTTAATTTTTCTCAGCTAATTGCGTTTAAAGAGTTTGAACATAGATAACGAAGAGAAATAAAATAAAAAGAGGTAGATGAAATGAAATGTGTATGGGTCTTGATAAAAAAATATCCAAATGAGCACATTGCTCAAAAGGATTTTAATCTTATTAGAAAGATGTTTCCCGAGTTAGCTATTGAATTGACTAAAGATATAATCAAATGTGCAGACTATTTGGGCTTAGCAGAAGCTCTGAATAAGATAGAAAATAATGGTGTGGAAAAAGACACGTCAGAAAAAATTGCTAGTAGATATTAATTTAATAAAGGGATATCAACTAAAATATCTAAAATATCCCTTTTCACTTTATTTCATAAAATAATCAATTCCTATCTATAAAATTTAGAGATGATTTTTGTTTATAAATTATTTACAAATAAAAATTATCTCTATCAAATAAAGAGATTAAATTTATAGAAGAAAGAGGGAATAT